>JAFYOM010000230.1 GCA_017560165.1 Parabacteroides sp. | reverse complement strand
TTGATGAACAGCCGCTTCGCTATCGTTGACGCTGGTTTCCACCCAGAACAGAACTACTTCGAATTCTTGGTTGATACTGAAGGTGCTTATTTGATCTAATCTATTAGATTCATATAAATCAAAAAAAGAGACACATTATAGTGTCTCTTTTTTATTATCCCATACCCATTTGGTTTGACCTGAATCATATATTTGATTATATCCTTTTTTATACATTACTTCTTTTTCTGTCCAATTATCATTTAATCCTTCCATCCACCCTCTATTTACTATAGATTTCTTTGTGAACGTCGATCTATGATATCGTTCATACATTCGATCCACCCACCAATATGATTTATTGATAGTGCTGGTGCAATTAAACCCTAATTTTTTATATAGGTCTCCGTTAGAAATATCATTACATGAAAATGAAACTACTTGGGATGGATTGTAAGTTTTAATGAAATAATTAAATAATTTGCTTGCCCCACCTACAACTGTGGTCATCATTTTTGTACAAAATCTATTTAACTCCCAATTATTGGATTTTTTTGAAAAAGTCATAACAGATACCAATTCATCATTATGTAAAAGTCCAATCGCGATATTACATTTTCCGGCTCCTTGAATATGATTTTCGTTTAAGAAATTATTTGCTTTTTGACTACTAATCACCTGTATAGAACAACTTCTAGCTCCAATTTTATGATTATATATACCTAATTTTGATAAGATTATAGATTTCATAATATCAGGTTTAGTATTTATCCAATCCTCCCAAACTTGTATGAGTTGAATATTCTGAGCTAAACACTTTTTATACTTATTAATATGATAAGACATTGGTTTATTTCGAGTACTATGCCAATATATGCCATTTCCCTCAAACGCAATATTCATATGAGGTATGTATATATCTAATTCTTGTCCCCCTAACATCTTATGATTATTTGCTTCATATGGGATATTATATTCATCAAGTATTAATTTGATAAATATTTCGGTGGTAGTATTTTTATTTATGCATTCTTTGAATGGAGCTAAATTGGTACACAATTCGGTACAATCTCGTTTCCTATCATTATATAATTGAGGATATGTAATATATGTCTTGGAAGCGCATTTATCACATTCTGGGTGAGGACATTTACATATCCATTGACCATCTTCAGTATATCCAATCAGATCTTCGTGTTTGTTAATCATCGTCTGATTATGAGATTTTACCATTTGCTCCTTAGATTCATCAGCTTGTATCCAATAGTCTACGCCATACTTTTCTCGATTGGTAGATTTCAGTTTTTCTCTAAATTCAACATTCTGCAATGCATGTGGATTCCCATATCTTTCTATCATAGTAGACTGCAATTTGTCGAGAGTTGATTTCGATGCGGTTCCGATCCCTCCATGTCTTTCTATTTGGGTATTCATCATTCTATTCAAAATATCTTGATTTTGAGCAGCCCACTCAGCCCCGTATCGTTTCATCATAGTAGATCTGGCTTTATCATTTATATCTTTATTACAAAGAGTACATCTATGACCATACTTTTTTAGGTTCGTTTCTGCGGTTTTTTTGCGAAAATCTGGGTCTCCATTACAACATTTATTACTACAGTATGTACAATAGCCGCGTCTAAAATTGACGAAATAAGTTGGTTTTCCGCATACCTTACATTTCGGCTTCGACTCTAAACCATTCACAAATAGATAAAGTTTTTCTCTCCATACTATGTCATCATTGTATTTTGTAACTATCTTATTATAGAAATCTATATAATGAGTTTTAATATAATTCTCAACGTATAGATTTTTGTTATGACTGATATTTTTTATTTCTTCAATCAATTCCGATTCAGTTAACATGACTTTCTTATATTATATTTTAATAATAATCGAATGCTCGTCGATTTCTATAAAATCACAAAAGGCTTATAAAAATTTACAAGCCTTTTGAAAGTAGAAAATCTTCGATTTAACAGAAGATCTCAGTTAATCTATATAAATGGTCGATCTGAACGAGATCTCTTGTTAAATCGCTTAAAAACTCGCTTAAATCTCATTTTTTGATTCGACATCATCATATATGACTTTTGTCACATCCTTCACCATCCTCTCAAATTTAAAACTTTCAGTAAATTTTCCTGAATCGGTGATATATCTGATCATATACATCGCTGAATTATACAGATATCGACTCATGTGATTTTTTATAAAACGTCTAACCCCATCTTCATCTAATAATTCCCATAACTTCTCTTTATTCTCACATCGAATTAATACTGGAAATTTATTAATGGCCACCTGATCATAGACGTCACCTGTCTTAGTATTCACTACTACATTAATCGCAAATATCATGATACTTTAATTTAAATTCTTGTTCGAGTGGTTCTGCGAGTTCCTTTGCTTGTGGATGGGGTGCTCCAGTTGTTCCTCTTGATCTCAAATCAAAAAAATGTTCCCAGTCAGTCATTGTACCGGTCATGACCAATTCAGTTTTGATACCGGTTGGAAGAATAGTTCGTGCTTGCTGAGGTTTCCATCCCATATCAATCAACTCAAAATACAGCTTCTCTAATTGATCGTATCCTACCAGTAAAGCCTGCTCTGATGGCATAACTGATACTCTATTACTATTTAACTCATTGAAGTCATATGAATCAGTTTCCTGGATATTTTTGCACCATAGTGGGATGATAAATGTTAATTGATGACCAAATTTATCTTTACTATAATTACAAAATCTAGTACTTTCTTGTGCGAAACTAAATACTCTATGTCTTACAAATTCATGACTTACACCTCTATCGCATATAAATTTAACACAGATTCGTTTCTCGTGATACTCTGTTGGGTTACAAATGTATTGAACGTCATCCATCCAACCGTTCTCAACTAATACTCTCATATTAGTAGTTATGTAGGCATTTTGATTAAAAATAGTGGCGTATGAATATTTGTTATCAATATACTTATCTATCATCTCAAATCCATCCCCATCTAATTTAATATCTAAATAAACTGTACCATGTTCTAACATAGCCATATGACCGCTTTTTATAAGTTTATCGACCATCGTCATCGCACTATCTTCTGTGGTATTCAGTTCAGACTTGTAACAGACTCTCGCAGCTCGTTCAATCTGTTTATATACAGCGTTTAGAATCTCATTTTGGGTTTCTCCTGTAGATTGTTCCCAAATCTCGTAACTTTGTTTTACTAGTCGCATTTTCTAATAATTAAATAACAAACATTTTTACCATCCTTTCTGCTCGAATCACAATTCAATCCGCTACATCTCCCATAACCACAATTAAAGAAACAGCCTTGACATTTATCACTTTCAACCACTTCTAAGATATGACCACAACATTTAAAGACTGTACCAACTTCAATTTCTTCGTTAAATACGTTTCGTTCTTCTGGGTCTTTAGGTCCTTCTAACATTTTTTGTAAGTTATTTCGTAATGTTTTGAAATTAATTAGCTCTTCTGGGTCTGATGGATTCTGGATAAATGTATATTTCCAATCATCTCCATCAAAATCCCATTTACAGAGCATCCTTTTATTTTGATATGATTTAAATTGAGATATATGAAATACTTGAGATTTACATGAATCTATCGCATATTCATCGACCCATTCAAAATCAGGTTCACGACCATATAATGGATTTATATAGTATTCATATATAGCCCATCCGAGTATTTTCAGTCCATCCTTAATATATTCATAATTCTCAATCGAAAGGTTATTAATAGTTTTGAATTTCATGCCCTGATTGATTTAAGGATGTCAATGACTACTTCTGGTGAATCTTCTAAATTTACGCATTCCATCATTGAATATATCTCTACATTATTTTGAAAAATTTTGTAATGAAATTGTTCAAAAATATATTGATTAGAATCATCGCTATTCGTAATATACCCGACTCCCATGTCACTAATTTGAAAAATATTCGTGATTTGGACCGGTGGTGAATTCATTACTTGACCATTAACTATAATTTGTTGAGTTTGTTGAGTGGTTTGACGAATACATTCCCAGTAATCGTCTTTTTTAATGAAACCCATACTAACTAACAATCTATCAACTTCATTCAAAAAATCCTCTCTACTCATATTTAGTATCATTTTTAGAAAATAAGATCACCACAGCTGCTATTATGATGCACGGCAATAATGTCGTGATAAAAACACATAATATTACAAATGAACATATTGCCATGAGTATAATAATGCATGTGTTTATAATCCTCGAAATAAAATCTATCATAATTCAAATACAAATGGTTTATAGCGTATTTCGTAGTCTTCGTCTTTCATACTGACATTTACCAAATTCATGATACAGATGTCATTATTATATATCGAAACTTCATGATCTCCACTATGGATATGACCACTTACAACCCATTTTATATTCCGGGTTCTGAGAGCTTGGCTTAGTTCCCAACTACCAAAATTAGATAAATAATTATAATTCCGTTGTAGTACTACACCGATTTGATTGATATCCGGTGGACAGTGAGTTAATAATACATCAATATTTTGAGGCATAGTGTCAAATATTTTCATTAAATCTTCCCGATTTTTGTAAAATGCCCAATTTCGTAATTGTGGACACCAAGGAGAACCATAAAATATATGACCTTCGATCTCAACTGACGAGTCGCAAAGATAATGTACCCCATCAACACTTTCAAGTAATTGTTTTACTTCGGTTGATCTATTTTGAAATACAAAATCATGATTACCGGCTACAATACAAATGTGTTTATATCCACACATCTTTGTGATATACCACAACCATA
>JAFYOM010000022.1 GCA_017560165.1 Parabacteroides sp. | reverse complement strand
GAGTCCTTTTGAAATCACGGTATGAGGCTGTGATTCGTGAAGCAGAAAAGGAATCTGAAGTGATGAAGCAAAAAAAATTGCTTGAAGTAAAAGAAAAGTTTCTACATCTAAAATCAGATTTGGAGAAACAAGTCTCAGCTCGTAACTCAAAAATTCAATCAGTTGAAGCGAAGCTAAAACAACGTGAATTGACATTGAATCAACGTCAAGAAGATTTACAACGTAAGAGTAATGAAGTGGATGTTGTAAAGGAAAATTTGGTAGCTCAATTAGAATTAGTTGATAAAAAGAAACAGGATCTTGAAAAATTACATCAACGTGAAATTGAACATTTGGAATCTCTTTCAGGATTGTCAGCAGAAGAGGCTAAAGAACGTTTAATTGAGTCTTTGAAAGATGAAGCAAAATCAGAAGCAGCTTCTTACATCAATGAAATAGTAGAAGAGGCTAAGATGACAGCTAATAAAGAGGCAAAGAAAATTGTTATCCAGTCAATTCAACGTGTGGCGACAGAAACTGCAATTGAAAACTCAATTACTGTTTTCCATATAGAATCAGATGAAATAAAAGGACGAATTATTGGTCGTGAAGGTCGTAATATTCGTGCTTTGGAGGCTGCAACTGGAATTGAAATTGTTGTAGATGATACACCTGAAGCTATTGTGTTGTCTGGATTTGATCCGGTTCGTCGTGAAATTGCTCGTTTAGCTCTTCATCAATTGGTACAAGATGGACGTATCCATCCAGCTCGTATCGAAGAGGTAGTTGCTAAGGTTAAGAAACAAGTTGAAGACGAGGTGGTTGAAACTGGTAAACGTACAGTTATTGATTTGGGTGTTCATGGGTTACATCCAGAGTTGATCCGTATGATTGGAAAGATGAAGTATCGTTCTTCTTATGGTCAGAATTTGTTACAACACGCGCGTGAAACAGCTAATCTTTGTGCAGTAATGGCTTCTGAATTAGGATTAAATCCGAAGAAGGCAAAACGTGCGGGTCTTTTACATGACTTAGGTAAGGTGCCTGATGATGAACCTGAATTGCCACACGCTATTTTAGGTATGAAACTTTGTGAAAAATATAAAGAAAAACCAGATATATGTAATGCTGTAGGAGCACATCATGATGAAATTGAAATGCAGACATTATTAGCTCCAATTGTACAAGTTTGTGATGCTATTTCTGGTGCACGTCCAGGAGCTCGTCGTGAAATTGTAGAAGCTTATATTAAACGTTTGAACGATCTGGAACAGTTGGCTCTTTCTTATCCGGGAGTTGTTAAGACATATGCTATTCAAGCAGGTCGTGAACTTCGTGTGATTGTAGGTGCTGATAAGATTGATGATAAAGAAACTGAAAACTTGTCAACTGAAATTGCAAAGAAGATTCAAGATGAAATGACTTATCCGGGACAGGTAAAGATTACGGTTATTCGTGAAACTCGTTCTGTAAGTTATGCTAAATAATTGCTTTTAGATTCTTCGGAGTTAAAGAAAGAAGGGCTGGTCTTTAAAGATCAGCCCTTCTTTCTTGAGAACAAAAAGATTTTTATTTTGCAGCGTAATAAGAATATCCTTCAGCTATTTGTTTAAAAGCAAGAACACCGGATTGATTTAGTTCCACATTCATTTCGCTTCCATCCGGTAAAAACATTACCACTTCATCGTTATTGGTGAATTTTAATAATTTGGTTGTTGCATTTTCTGCTTCAATGTTCCAACTTTGTTCTGCTTCATTGAATACTAATTCTATAGCCTTTTCTTCTCCCTCTTTTTGAATTTTATATCCGTCTTTTTGTGTTTTAATTGCGTAAACACCATCTTTTGTTTCAATTTTTTGGATATTACCTGTATCTGCGACAGGGTTACTTCCACTCCAGAATTCAATGGAATTTAAAACCAAT
>JAFYOM010000229.1 GCA_017560165.1 Parabacteroides sp. | reverse complement strand
TAAGATGGCTACTGCCTCTACCATGAGAATGGGTGCAGAAGGTATTAAAGTGCAAGTTTCTGGTCGTTTGAATGGAGCTGAAATGGCTCGTTCAGAAATGTATAAAGAAGGTAGAACTCCGTTGCACACTTTCAGAGCAGACATCGATTATGCTTTGGCTGAAGCATTGACAAAGGTTGGTTTGCTAGGTGTTAAAGTTTGGATCTGTCGTGGTGAAGTATATGGTAAGAGAGATCTTGCTCCTTCATTTGCTGCATCTAAAGAATCAGGTCGCAGAAATGAAAACGCTGGCGGCAGCAGAGAAAAGAACTTCAAGAGAAAGAAAGCTAATCGTTAAACGTTAGAATTTAAGAAGAAATGTTACAACCAAAGAAAACCAAGTTCAGAAGACAGCAGAAAGGCCGTATGAAGGGCGAAGCTCAGCGCGGTAATCAGCTTGCATTCGGTTCGTTTGGTATTAAAGCGTTAGAAAATAAATGGATTACCGGTCGTCAGATTGAAGCTGCTCGTATTGCGGTAACTCGTTATATGCAACGTCAGGGTCAGGTTTGGGTTCGTATTTTCCCAGATAAACCTATTACAAAGAAGCCTGCTGAAGTACGTATGGGTAAAGGTAATCCTGAAGGATTCGTAGCTCCTATAACTCCGGGTCGTATGATTTTTGAAGTGGAAGGAGTTCCTTTTGAAATTGCTAAAGAAGCTTTGCGTTTAGCAGCTCAAAAACTTCCGGTTACAACAAAATTTGTTGTGAGACGTGATTATGATATGGCTAATCAAAATGCGTAATTTGTTATGAAAACAGCAGAAATTAAAGAATTAAGCACAAAGGAGTTGGCAGAAAGAATTGATGCAGAAGTGGCTGCTTATGAACAAAAAGTTATCAACCACAGCATTTCTCCTTGTGAAAACCCTGCTCAGATTAAACAACAACGCAGGATGATCGCGCGCATGAAAACAGAATTGCGCCAGAGAGAACTTAACAACAAATAATTGAGCCTGATGGAAACTAGAAATTTAAGAAAAGAAAGAACGGGCGTGGTTACTAGCAACAAGATGGAAAAAACCATCACTGTTGCTATTAAATGGAAGGAAAAACACCCCATTTATGGTAAGTTCGTTAATAAAACGAAGAAATATCAT
Source organism: Parabacteroides sp. (assembly GCA_017560165.1). GTDB lineage: Bacteria > Bacteroidota > Bacteroidia > Bacteroidales > Tannerellaceae > Parabacteroides. Next base: position 6,878 of record JAFYOM010000229.1, on the reverse strand, counting down.
GCTCACGATGAAAAGAATGAATGCAACATTGGCGATACCGTAAAAATTATGGAAACTCGTCCTTTGAGCAAAACAAAAAGATGGAGATTAGTTCAAATAATCGAAAGGGCTAAGTAACATGATACAACAAGAATCAAGACTAGTAGTAGCAGATAACAGTGGTGCAAAAGAAGCGTTGTGTATCCGTGTTTTGGGTGGTACAAGAAAACGCTATGCAACTGTTGGGGATGTAATTGTAGTTGCAGTTAAAAGTGTAATCCCGTCAAGTGATGTGAAGAAGGGTGCTGTTTCTAAGGCTGTCATTGTTCGCACTAAAAAGGAAATCCGCCGTCCGGATGGTTCATACATCCGTTTCGATGATAACGCATGTGTATTATTGAATGCTGGTGGTGATATTCGTGGAAGCCGTATCTTTGGTCCGGTTGCCAGAGAACTTCGTGCAACAAACATGAAAATCGTTTCACTTGCACCTGAAGTGCTTTAATTTTGTAATATTTAAAGTAATGAGCAAATTACATATCAAAAAAGGCGATATAGTTTTTGTTAATACCGGTGAAGACAAAGGTAAAACAGGTCGTGTTTTGGAAGTACTTGTGAAAGCAAACCGCGCCATTGTTGAAGGTATTAATATGGTATCAAAGCATACCAAGCCTAATGCAAAGAATCCTCAGGGAGGAATTGAAAAGAAAGAAGCTCCAATTCATATTTCAAACCTTAACGTTGTTGACCCGAAATCCGGAAAGCCGACACGTATTGGTCGTAAATTAGATGAAAAAGGTGCTTTAGTGCGTTATTCTAAAAAATCAGGGGAGGAAATTAAGTAATGAGCAATACTGCCAGTCTTAAGAAAGAATATCAGGACAGAATTGTTCCTGCTTTAATGAAAGAGTTCGGTTATAAAACCGTAATGCAGGTTCCTGTATTGAAAAAGATTGTTATCAATCAAGGTTTAGGGATGGCTACTGCAGATAAGAAGATTATTGATATCGCTATCAGCGAATTGACTACTATTACAGGTCAAAAAGCTGTAGCAACTGTTTCTAAAAAAGATATCTCTAACTTCAAGTTGCGTAAGAAAATGCCTGTAGGTGTGATGGTTACATTGCGCCGTGAACAAATGTACGAATTCTTGGAAAGACTTGTTCGCATTGCTCTTCCTCGTATTCGTGACTTCAAAGGAATCGAAAGTAAATTAGATGGTAGAGGTAATTATACATTAGGAATTCAGGAACAAATCATTTTTCCTGAAATAAATATTGATAATATTACCAAAATATTAGGAATGAATATTACCTTTGTAACCTCTGCGAAAACAGATGAAGAAGGTTATGCTCTATTGAGAGAATTTGGGTTGCCTTTTAAAAATGCAAAAAAAGACTAAGTAAGTATGGCAAAGGAATCAATGAAAGCCCGTGAGGTAAAGAGAGCTAAGCTTGTAGCAAAATACGCTGCTAAAAGAGCTGAATTAAAAGCAGCAGGTGACTACGAAGCTTTACAGGCTTTACCTAAAAATGCTTCTCCTGTACGTTTGCACAATCGTTGCAAAATCACAGGTCGTCCGAAAGGTTATGTACGCCAGTTCGGTATTTCTCGTATTCAATTGCGTGAAATGGCATCTCAAGGTTTAATCCCGGGTGTAAAGAAAGCAAGTTGGTAAGAGTTTTTATTAATTTAAATATTGTCCGGGAGGCCGGATCAATTTAATTTTTTATTATATGACAGATCCTATTGCAGATTATTTGACAAGATTGCGTAATGCAATCAAAGCGAAGCACAGAGTAGTTGAAGTGCCGGCGTCAAATTTAAAGAAAGAGATCACAAAGATCCTTTTCGACAAGGGCTACATTCTTAATTTTAAGTTTGTAGAAGATGGTCCTCAAGGTACTATTAAGATTGCCTTGAAGTATGACTTGGTAAACAAAGTAAATGCAATCAAGAAACTTGAAAGAGTTTCTACTCCAGGTTTGCGTAAGTACACTGGTTACAAAGAAATGCCGAGAGTATTGAATGGTTTAGGTATTGCCGTTCTTTCTACTTCTAAAGGTGTGATGACAGACAAAGAAGCTCGTGATCTTAAGATCGGAGGTGAAGTATTATGTTATGTTTATTAATTAGGAGGAAAGAAGAATGTCAAGAATAGGAAAATTACCAATTCAAGTACCAGCCGGTGTTACGGTTACTATTAAGGATAATGTAGTGGCTGTAAAAGGTCCCAAAGGTGAATTGACTCAGGTTATTAATCCTGATATTACAGTAACTTTGGAAGATGGAATTATTCATCTAACACGTCCGACAGACGATAAGAATCATCGTGCATTACACGGTTTGTATCGTGCTTTGATCAACAATATGGTTATTGGTTGTTCAGAAGGATACAAGAAAGAACTTGAACTTGTTGGTGTTGGTTACCGTGTGACAAATACAGGTCAACTATTGGATTTATCTTTAGGTTTTACTCATAATATTTATATGCAGTTGCCTAAAGAAGTGAAGGTTGAAACAAAAGCAGAAAGAAATAAGAATCCTCTTATTATCCTTGAATCTGCAGATAAACAATTACTAGGACAAATCTGTGCTAAGATTCGTTCATTCAGAATGCCTGAACCATATAAAGGAAAAGGTATTAAGTTTGTGGGTGAAGAAATTCGCAGAAAGTCTGGTAAATCAGCAGGTAAGTAATCTACGTAAACTGAAATTATCATGACAACGAAGCAAGAAAGAAGATTAAAAATAAAAGCAGGCGTACGCGGTAAAGTATCAGGAACTCCTGAACGTCCGCGCCTGACTGTGTTTAGAAGCAACAAGCAGATCTATGCACAGGTTATAGACGATACAACAGGTAAGACTTTAGCTGCTGCATCCTCTTTGAAGATGGATGTTAAAGCTCCGAAAAAAGAGATTGCTGCAAAGGTTGGAGAACAGATCGCAAAAGCTGCTCAAGAAGCAGGTGTACAGGCTGTTGTTTTTGATCGTAGCGGTTACCTGTATCATGGGAGAATAAAAGAATTAGCTGATGCTGCACGTAACGGCGGCCTTAAAATTTAATGAAGATGGCAGGAGTTAATAATAGAGTTAAATCAACCAACGACATAGAGTTGAAGGACCGTTTGGTTGCAATCAACCGCGTAACTAAAGTAACCAAGGGTGGACGTACATTCAGTTTTGCTGCAATTGTAGTAGTAGGTAACGAAGACGGTATCGTTGGTTGGGGCTTAGGTAAAGCCGGTGAAGTAACAACAGCTATAGCAAAAGGCGTTGAAGCTGCAAAGAAAAACTTGATTAGAGTTCCGGTTCATAAAGGAACTATCCCTCACGAACAATTAGCAAAATTTGGTGGTGCTCAGGTATTGATCAAACCGGCATCTCACGGTACAGGGGTTAAAGCCGGTGGTGCGATGCGTGCTGTATTGGAAAGTGTTGGTATTACAGACGTTTTGGCTAAGTCAAAAGGTTCTTCTAACCCTCACAACTTGGTAAAAGCTACTATCGCTGCACTAGGTGAGTTAAGAAGCCCGATGACAGTTGCTCAGAACAGAGGTGTTTCAGTTGAAAAAGTATTCAAAGGTTAATTAGGGAGGATTATAAAGTTATGGCAACTATTAAAGTTAAACAGACAAGAAGTAAAATCAATTGCCCGAAAGACCAAAAGAGAACACTTGCAGCATTGGGTTTAAAGAAAATGAACCAAGTAGTAGAACATGAAGCTACTCCGGCTATTTTGGGTATGGTTGAGAAAGTGAAACATTTGGTTTCTGTAGTTAAGTAATAACGGTTGAAAATATATTATACGATATGAATTTATCAAATTTAAAACCAGCAGAAGGCTCTATCAAGACCAGAAAAAGAATTGGCCGTGGTCCAGGTTCAGGATTAGGTGGAACTTCTACAAGAGGTCATAAGGGAGCGAAATCAAGATCTGGTTACAAACACAAGATCGGTTTTGAAGGTGGTCAGATGCCTATTCAAAGACGCTTACCTAAATTTGGTTTCAAGAATATTAACCGCGTTGAATATAAAGCTATTAATCTTTCTACATTACAGACTTTGGCTGAAACTAATCAATTAGCTAAAATCGGTATTGAAGAATTAGTGAATGCAGGTTTTATTTCTGCATCTCAATTGGTTAAGATTCTTGGTAATGGCAACTTGACAGCAAAACTTGAAGTTGAAGCTCATGCTTTTTCAAAAAGTGCTGAAGCTGCTATCCAGGCTGTAGGTGGAACAGTTGTTAAACTCTAATATAATGAGAGCAGTTGAAACAATAAAAAATATTTGGAAGATTGAGGATCTGAGAAATCGGATCCTCACTACTCTTTTGTTCGTGGCGATTTATCGTTTCGGAACATACGTGGTTCTTCCGGGTATTGATCCTAAAGCTTTAACAGCTTTACAAGAACAGACAAGAGGCGGATTGCTCGCTTTGTTGGATATGTTCTCTGGTGGTGCTTTCTCTAATGCTTCTATTTTTGCATTAGGGATTATGCCGTATATATCTGCATCTATCGTAATGCAGTTGATGGCTATCGCTGTTCCTTCTTTCCAGAAATTACAGAGAGAAGGTGAAAGTGGTCGTCGTAAAATTAACCAGTGGACACGTTATCTAACTGTAGCTATCCTTTTATTCCAGGGACCGACATACCTTGTAAACTTAAGTGTACAGTTAAATGCTGTAGGTACTTCTCTTCCGGGAGGTATTTGGTTTACAATCTCTTCTACAGTAATATTGGCTGCAGGAAGTATGTTTATCTTATGGTTGGGTGAGAGAATTACAGATAAAGGTGTTGGTAATGGTATTTCATTTATTATCTTAGTAGGTATCATCGCTCGTTTGCCACACTCATTGTTCCAGGAATTTATTTCTAGAACAAGTGAAAAAACCGGTGGTTTAGTGATGTTCCTATTCGAAATGCTATTCCTTTTGTTGGTAATTGCAGGTGCTATTATGTTGGTACAGGGAACTCGTAAGGTGCCTGTACAATATGCAAAACGTATTGTAGGTAATAAACAATATGGTGGTGCACGTCAGTATATCCCTTTGAAAGTGAATGCTGCAAACGTAATGCCTATCATTTTTGCTCAAGCAATTATGTTTATTCCTATTTCAATCGTAGGTTTTTCAAGTACAGGCGAACAGTCTGCATTTGTGACTGCGTTTATGGACAATACTGGATTTTGGTATAACTTCGTATTTGCTGTGTTGATTATCTTATTTACCTATTTCTATACAGCTATTACAATCAACCCGACTCAGATGTCTGATGATTTGAAGAGAAATAATGGTTTTATTCCTGGGGTTAAACCGGGTAAGAATACTAAGGATTACTTAGATGCCATTATGGATCGTATTACTTTACCGGGTGCATTCTTCTTGGCATTAGTAGCTATTATGCCTGCTTTTGCTCGTTTAGCCGGTGTAAGTATGGAATTCTCTCAATTCTTTGGAGGTACATCTTTGTTGATTTTGGTTGGTGTTGTGTTGGATACATTACAGCAAGTAGAAAGTCATTTGTTGATGCGTCATTATGACGGTTTGTTAAAGTCAGGAAGAATTAAAGGCCGCTCAGGAGCAGCAGGTGCTTATTAATTAGAATGATCTATTTAAAGACAGATGAAGAAATTGAGTTGATGCGTGCTGCAAACCAGTTGGTGGGCAAAACGTTAGCAGAGATTGCTAAACATATTGTTCCAGGTGTTAATACGCTTCAACTTGATAAGATTGCAGAGGAATTCATTAGAGATAATGGTGCGGTTCCTGCCTTTTTAGGATATAATGGTTTTCCGAATACGATTACTACTTCTGTGAATGAACAGGTAGTACATAGTATTCCTTCCGCAAAAGTGATTTTGAAAGAAGGAGATATTGTATCTGTCGATTGTGGAACCATTTTGAACGGATTTGTTGGTGATTCTGCTTATACTTTTTGTGTAGGAGAAGTGAATGCTGATACGAAAGCATTGTTGAAAGCTACCAAAGAATCACTTTATGAAGGTATCCGTCATGCGATTGAAGGCCGTCGTCTAGGTGATATCAGTTATGCCGTACAAACCTATTGTGAATCGAGAGGTTATTCGGTTGTAAGAGAGTTAGTTGGACATGGTATTGGTCGTAAGATGCATGAAGAACCGGAAGTACCGAATTATGGTCGTCCGGGATGTGGACCTTTGTTGCGAAACGGTATGTGTATTTGCATAGAACCGATGATAAACAGAGGTAGTAAAAATGTCGTTTTTGAACGAGATGGTTGGACGGTTCGTACAAAGGATCGTAAATGTTCTGCTCATTATGAGCATTGTATTGCGATACGTCCGGAAGGTCCGCAAATCTTATCTTCATTTGAGTTTTTAGAAGAAGTTTTAGGAAATAACGCAATTTAATTGAATTTTATGGCTAAACAGTCAGCAATTGAACAAGATGGAGTTATAATTGAAGCATTGTCAAATGCTATGTTTCGTGTAGAGTTGGAGAATGGACATGAAATTACCGCTCATATTTCAGGGAAGATGCGTATGCATTATATCAAGATTCTTCCGGGTGATAAGGTAAAAGTTGAAATGTCTCCGTATGATCTAACGAAAGGTAGAATTGCTTTTAGATATAAATAAAAAAAACAACAAAAGATATGAAAGTAAGAGCATCTTTAAAGAAGCGTACTCCTGAATGTAAAATCGTTAGAAGAAAGGGTCGCTTATACGTAATTAACAAGAAAAATCCTAAGTATAAACAACGTCAAGGATAATTTTATTATTTTTGCAAAGAAATTTAAGTAAATAATATGGCTATAAGAATAGTTGGTGTAGATTTGCCGCAAAATAAAAGAGGAGAAATTGCCTTGACCTATATTTTCGGTATCGGTCGTAGCGCTTCAAAATCTATCTTA
>JAFYOM010000228.1 GCA_017560165.1 Parabacteroides sp. | reverse complement strand
TGCCCCGGTGTTGTGGGCTTTAATTTACGTACTCCCATTTCTTTTTTTAGATATTACTAAAGAAATCAATTGTTTCTCCTTCTTTCAACGTTACGATAGCTTTCTTAAAAGCAGATTGTTTGCCATTGATAATACCAGACTTTGTATAACGGCTTTTGCGTTTTCCTGAGTAGTTGATGGTATTTACATCAACTACTGAAACATTATACATATCTTCAACAGCCTTCTTAATCTCTAGCTTATTAGCATCAGGAGAAACACGAAAACCATAGCGATTAGCGATCTTTTCTGTAATCGCAGTTTGCTTCTCTGTTACGATAGGTTTAATAATAATTCCCATTTTTTTTACTCCTTATGCATTAAATAGTTTTTCAATAGCAGCTACTGAACTTTCAGTCAATACAAGATTTGCAGCATCCAAAATTTTGTATGTATTTAGTTCAGAAACAGTTATAACATTTGCCTTCTCTAAATTTCTGGCCGACAAATATACGAAATTATTTTTTTCTGATAAAACTAAAAGTAACTTTCTATCAGCTACTTTAAGATTCTTAGCAATTGTTATGAATTCTTTAGTTTTAGGAGCTTCAAAAGCGAAGTCTTCTACTACTACAATTGCATTATTCTTTACTTTATAAGCCAAAGCAGATTTACGAGCCAAGCTTTTTACTTTCTTGTTCAACTTAAACTCATAATCTCTAGGTTTAGGACCGAATACACGACCACCACCTACCAAAACCGGAGAATTGATGTCACCACGACGAGCACCACCACCACCTTTTTGGCGGATCAATTTACGAGTACTACCTGAAACTTCACTTCTTTCTTTTGATTTGTGAGTTCCTTGACGTTGATTTGCCAAATACTGTTTTACATCCAAGTAAATAGCATGATCATTGGGTTCAATGCCAAAGATAGCATCGTTCAATGTTACCTTTTTACCGGTATCTTCACCTTGAATATTTAATACGCTCAGTTCCATTACTTTTCGATTAATAAGATTGAACCTTTTGCTCCTGGAACAGATCCTTTTACTAATAAAAGATTATGTTCCGGCATAACCTTGATCACTTGTAGGTTCTGAACAGTCACACGTTCATTACCCATTTGTCCACCCATGCGCATTCCCTTGAATACTTTTGCTGGATAAGAACAAGCACCGATAGAACCCGGTTTACGAGCACGGTTGTGCTGACCGTGAGTAGTCTGACCTACACCACCGAAACCATGACGTTTAACAACACCCTGGAAACCTTTACCTTTTGATGTACCAACTACGTCAACGAAACCTGCATCTTCTAAAAAGTCAACAGTGATTACATCACCTAACTTATATTCGGTTTCAAAATTCTTGATCTCGGCCAAGTATCTCTTGGGTGCTACACCTGCTTTTTTAAAGTGACCCATTTGAGGCTGTGTTGTATGTTTTTCTTTTTTATCAACAAAACCTAACTGTACAGCTTCATAGCCATCTTTTTCTAAAGTCTTAATTTGTGTAACTACACAAGGACCTACTTCGATAACAGTGCATGGAAGATTTTTTCCCTCGGCACTGAAAACGGATGTCATTCCGATTTTTTTTCCTAATAATCCTGGCATTTCACTAATTTGTTAAAAACTTACACTTTAATTTCTACTTCTACACCACTAGGTAATTCTAGCTTCATTAATGCGTCA
>JAFYOM010000227.1 GCA_017560165.1 Parabacteroides sp. | reverse complement strand
TATCGATCATGGTGTCGGTCAATTCGGAGGTTTGGTTCGTACAGAGGTCAATGGAAAGATGCAAGAGGCAATTAAACTGATCTATCAGAATAATGACATCCTATTTGTCAGTATCCATTCCCTCCACAAACTTTCCAAATATAAAGGTAAAGACAGCGGAGAGGCTCCTAAACTAAATAAATTAGGAACAGGAGCTTGGGAAAAGATGAAAGAACGAACCAAATCAAAAGTGAAAGATATCGCTCGTGATTTGATTCTTCTTTATTCGAAACGCAGACAAGAAAAAGGCTTTGCTTACAGCCCGGATAGTTTCATGCAACACGAACTGGAGGCTAGCTTTATTTATGAAGATACTCCCGACCAGATGAAGGCGACCAACGATGTCAAAACTGACATGGAGAGCGAACGCCCTATGGATCGTCTCATTTGTGGAGATGTTGGTTTCGGGAAGACAGAAGTAGCCATCCGTGCTGCCTTTAAAGCTGTTGCTGATAATAAACAGGTTGCAGTGTTAGTGCCTACTACTGTATTGGCTTTCCAACATTATCAAACATTTAAAGAACGATTAAAAGATTTCCCTTGCCACGTTGATTATATCAGTCGTGCACGGAGTTCTAAAGAGATAAAAGCTACTCTCAAAGCTCTCAAAGAGGGTGAGGTTAATATCATCATTGGGACACATCGAATTGTAGGAAAAGATGTAATATTCAAAGATCTTGGATTACTGATTATTGACGAAGAACAAAAGTTTGGAGTCTCTGTTAAAGAGAAACTTCGTCAGTTGAAAGCCAATGTAGATACATTGACGATGACTGCAACTCCGATACCTCGTACGTTACAATTCTCATTAATGGGAGCACGTGATCTCTCCAGTATCACAACTCCTCCCCCTAACCGTTATCCGGTACAAACTGAAGTAGAACGATTTAATCCGGACATTATTCGTGAGGCTATTAATTTTGAGATGAGCCGAAACGGACAAGTCTTTTTGATCAACAACCGTATTCAAAACATTTTTGAGATAGAGGCGCTTGTCAAACGAGAAGTACCGGATGCCCGTATCGCTGTCGGACATGGACAAATGGATCCGGAAAATTTAGAAAAAATAATTCTAGACTTTGTCAATTATGAATATGACGTGTTGATTGCAACCAGTATCGTAGAAAGCGGTATTGATGTTCCCAATGCCAACACCATCATCATCAATAATGCCCAACAATTCGGTCTATCAGACTTGCACCAATTACGTGGGCGTGTTGGTAGAAGTAATCGAAAAGCATTCTGTTATCTGTTGTCTCCCCCTCTATCCAGTCTGACTCAAGAGGCACGTCGCCGTTTACAAGCGATTGAAAACTTCTCGGAGTTAGGCAGTGGTATTCATATCGCTATGCAAGATTTGGATATTCGTGGTGCTGGGAATATGTTGGGAGCCGAACAAAGTGGTTTCATTGCAGATTTGGGATACGAAACCTATCAAAAGATTTTGGAAGAGGCAGTCGAAGAATTGAAAACAGAAGAGTTTGCCGGCTTATATTCGGATGCTAATGGAAAGCATAACGATACAGGAAGCGAATATGTACGTGAAACACATATTGAAAGTGATTTGGAACTCATGTTCCCTCCTACTTACATTCCAAACGATTCCGAACGTATTTCTCTTTATCGAGAATTGGATAAGATGGAGGCAGAACACGAAATCCTTGCATTTACCGAACGTTTGAAAGATCGCTTCGGTAAAATTCCAAAAGAGGGAAAAGAGTTGATTCGAGTAGTTCGATTGCGTCGAATGGCTAAAAAATTGGGATTGGAAAAGGTCATCTTGAAAAAAGGCCAAATGAGTCTTTTCCTTGTATCTAACCCGGATAGCTCCTATTACCAAAGTGAAGCATTCGACAAACTACTTGGATTCATCCAAAAACATCCTCGGGAATGTACTCTTCGGGAACAAAACGGAAAACGTAGTATCATTATTAAAAATGTACAGACAGTAGAAACTGCTTGCTGCTACATAGAAGAAATTGAAAAAATATAACAACTTAAGAATATGAAAAAAACAATCATTGATCTTTTTGAAAATTCGGTAAAGCTTTATCCGAATAATCCATTTTTATGGGAGAAAACAACAAAGTTCGAACCGACGACCTATAAACAGGTTCAAGAACAAGTTTATCAAGTAGGTGCCGGTTTAATGGCATTGGGTGTAAAAAAAGGAGACAATATGGCTCTTCTTTCTGAAGGTCGCAATGCATGGATTATTGGGGAGTTAGCCATGTTCTATGCCGGAGCAACCAATGTTCCTCTCTCTATCAAGTTAGAAGAGGCAAATGACCTATTGTTCCGTCTTGTTCATGCAGATGTGAAATACATCATGGTATCGGGCAACCAATTAAAAAAGATTCGTTCAATCATGGATCAACTTCCTTTAGTTGAAAAAGTGATTGTCCTAGACGAGTTAAAAGAATATCAAGAAAAAGAAATTGCATGGTCTGAAGTGACTAAACTTGGTAAAGACTACTTAGCAAGCCATTCAATGGATGAGTTTTTAGCTGTCGGACAGTCTTTACAAAACGATGACTATGCAACAATTACCTATACTTCAGGTACAACTGCCGATCCAAAAGGTGTTATTTTGACTCACCGTAATTATACAGCAAACGTTGAACAATCTCTTTCTTGTGTAGACATTGATGATACATGGAGAACATTGATTATCCTTCCTCTTGACCATTGTTTTGCACACGTAGTAGGTTTCTATATCTTCATGTCAAAAGGTGCATCAGTCGCTACCGTACAGGTTGGACGTACACCTTTAGAAACATTGAAAAATATCCCACTAAACATCAAAGAGTTTAAGCCACATTTGATCTTAAGTGTTCCGGCGTTGGCTAAGAATTTCAAGAAGAACATCGAACAGGGTATCCGTGCACAGGGTAAAAATGTTGTACGTCTTTTCAACTTTGCACTAAAAGTAGGTTATATCTATAATGGTGATGGTGGAAAAGATAAAGGACGTGGTATCCGTTGCTTATTGAAACCTCTTGTAAACTTATTTGATAAAATTTTGTTTAGTAAAGTACGTGTAAACTTTGGAGGTCATTTGAAATTCTTCATCGGTGGTGGTGCATTATTGGATAAAGACCTACAGAAATTCTACTACGCAATCGGTTTACCGATGTACCAAGGTTACGGTTTAAGTGAAGCAACACCGGTAATTTCAACCAATGGTCCCAAACATCATACGTTTGGTAGTAGTGGAGTTCTTGTCCGTCCTTTGGAACTTAAGATTTGCGATGCTGATGGCAAAGAATTACCTACCGGAGAAAAGGGTGAAATCGTGATTCATGGAGAAAACGTAATGGCCGGTTATTGGAAGAATCCGGTTTCTACAGCAGAAACTGTACGCAACGGTTGGTTATACACCGGTGATATGGGATACATGGGACATGATGGACTTCTTTATGTATTAGGACGATTCAAAAGTTTATTGATCGGTAGCGATGGTGAAAAATATAGTCCGGAAGGAATCGAAGAGGCTTTAGTTGAACATTCTTCTTGTATTGACCAATTGATTCTTTACAACAATCAAAATCCTTATACGGTTGCTTTGATTGTTCCAAATAAAGAACATTTGAAAAGACATCTTGCACATCAAAGCTTAGATCTTTCTTCTGAAAAGGGACGTGAAGAGGCTATCAAAATCATCCAATCACAGATTGATCGTTTCCGTAAAGGAGGAGATTTGGCTGCATTATTCCCTGATCGTTGGTTACCTTCTACTTTTGCTGTTTTACCTGAACCATTTACTGAACAAAACGGTATGGTAAACAGTACAATGAAGATTGTCCGCGGAAAGATTGAAAAAGCTTACGCTGCTCGTATCGATCATCTTTACACTGCAGAAGGTAAGAATATCTTAAACGAAGAAAACAAGAATTCACTGATTTAAACATGAATATAAATCATGTATTCAGATAAAAAAAATATCTTACAGCTTGCGGCTTTACTCATAGAGCATAACGTTAAGAAAATTGTCCTATGCCCAGGAAGCCGCAACTCATCTATTGTGCAAACATTAGCGAATCATCCTTTCTTCTCCTGCTATTCCGTAGCAGACGAACGGAGTGCAGCTTTCTTTGCTATAGGTTTGGCTTTGCATGGAGGACAACCAGCTGCCATCTGTTGTACCTCCGGTAGCGCCTTGTTAAATATACATCCGGCTGTTTCTGAGGCTTTTTACCAACAAGTACCTTTAGTCGTTATTTCAGCGGATCGCCCAAGTGCTTGGATCGGACAAATGGATGGCCAAACCCTCCCTCAATTGGAGGCTTTTGGTTCTTTAGTTAAGAAGTCCGTACAACTACCTGAAATCCGAACAGAAGAGGATGAATGGTATTGTAACCGTCTTATCAACGAAGCCTTACTAGAGTTGAACCATCATGGGAAAGGTCCGGTACACATCAACGTTCCGATCTCCGAACCTTTATTCAACTTTACAACTGAAGAGCTTCCGAAAGTCCGCGTGATCACCCGATATCAGGGATTAAACATCTATGATAGGGAATATAACAGTCTTATCGAGCGATTGAACAAATACAATCGACGGATGATTATCGCTGGGCAAATGAGTTTGATCTATCTTTTTGAAAAGAAATATTCCAAACTTCTTTACAAACATTTCGCTTGGCTGACTGAACACATTGGGAACAAAACAGTTCCTGGTATTCCAGTTAAAAATTTCGATACCGCACTCGATATACTACCGGAAGAGAAACTTGAAAAGATGGTTCCCGATCTAGTAATTACATACGGTGGACACATCGTTTCCAAACGTCTCAAACATTTCTTGCGTAAACATCCTCCACGTGAACATTGGCATGTTTCATTAGATGGCGAAGTCGTTGATTTATTCGGTTCTTTGACAACTGTCATCGAAATGGATCCTTTTGAGTTCTTGGAAAAGATAGCTTATCTGTTGGAAAACCGTATATCAGAATTTCCACGTATTTGGGAAAACAATACCCGAAATATTCCGGAGCCAAATTTTGCCTATTCTGAAATGGCAGCGATTGGAGCATTAATCAAAGCATTACCCACACCGGCAGCGTTGCATTTAGGAAACAGTTCGTCTGTTCGTTATGCTCAACTTTATGCATTACCGGAAGAGGTAGAAGTTTGTTGTAACCGCGGAGTAAATGGTATAGAAGGAACCTTATCGACAGCAATTGGTTATTCTGTTTGTTCAGATAAACTGAACTTTGTCGTATTAGGTGATCTTAGTTTCTTCTATGACATGAATGCTCTTTGGAATAACAACTTTGGTTGCAATTTACGTATCCTGATGTTAAACAATGGAGGTGGTGAAATATTCCAAACATTGCAAGGATTAGAACTCGGAAGTAAGGCTCATCGATTCATAACAGCCAGCCATCAAACAACGGCTAAAAGTTGGGCTGAAGAACGAAAATTCACCTACTTTGCTGTACACAATACAGAAGAATTGTCTGCAGCTATGGAGGTATTTACTCAACCAACTCCACATAACCAACCGATGTTTATGGAAGTATTCACTGATGCAACAGAAGACATTCGTCTGCTCAAAGAATACTATCATCAACTTAAGAACAAATCATAAACTATCATATAAGATTTCAATTATGGAAACAAAAAGAGCATGGACTACCATCAAAGAATATGAAGATATCTTATTCGATTTCTACAACGGAATCGCTCGTATCACCATCAATCGTGAACGCTACCGCAATGCATTCACTCCAACAACAACGACTGAAATTAGCGATGCGTTATACATCTGTCGTGAACGCCAAGACATCAATGTAGTCGTTCTGACCGGAGCAGGCAATGTTGCTTTTTGTGCCGGAGGTGATATGAACGTGAAGGGTCATGGTGGTTATATAGGTAAAGATGGAGTGGCTCGCTTAAACGTATTGGACGTACAGAAGCAAATCCGTTCATTACCTGAACCGGTCATCGCTGCTGTTAATGGTTTTGCGATTGGAGGTGGACATGTCTTACATGTCGTTTGCGACTTAACAATTGCATCCGAAAATGCGATTTTCGGTCAGACCGGTCCACGCGTAGGTAGTTTTGATGCAGGTTTCGGTTCTTCCTATTTAGCTCGTATTGTTGGACAAAAGAAAGCACGTGAAATATGGTTTCTTTGCCGTAAGTACAACGCACAAGAGGCATTGGATATGGGATTAGTCAACAAGGTTGTTCCATTAGAACAATTAGAAGAGGAATATGTACAATGGGCTGAAGAGATGATGCTCCATAGTCCACTTGCTCTTCGTATGATCAAAGCCGGTTTGAATGCTGAGTTAGACGGACAAGCCGGAATTCAAGAGTTAGCCGGTGATGCAACCATGTTGTATTACATGACCGAAGAGGCACAAGAGGGTGGTAAAGCATTCCTCGAAAAGCGTCGTCCTCGTTTTGAAGACTATCCAAAGTTTCCATAAACAACCAAACGTATGTCATACCAAATAGAGGTCCATTCCAGATATTTGCACTTCAAGAAACCGGCCGGTACTTCACGAGGAGTCTATACCAAACGTAAGAGTTGGTTTATCCATCTCTCATCGTCTGAAGATCTTAGACGTATCGGTATCGGGGAATGTGCGCCACTTCCTAATCTTAGTTGCGATGATGTACCGGAGTATGAAGAGGTATTGTTAAAAGCATGCCAGCAATTCTCAAAAACAGGTTCAATCGACATAGAAGGATTACGTCATTATCCCTCTATCTTATTCGGACTTGAGACAGCC
>JAFYOM010000226.1 GCA_017560165.1 Parabacteroides sp. | reverse complement strand
GTGCAAATCAAGCTGTTGCAATTGCACGTTTAGGTGCTTCAATTACTTTTATCTGTAAAACAGGTACTGATATTTTTGGTCACCAATCTCAACAACTTTTTGAATCGGAAGGTATTAATACTTCTTATATTTTCTCGGATCCTATAAATCCATCAGGAGTAGCATTAATAAGCGTAGATGACAACGCAGAAAACTGTATTGTAGTAGCCTCCGGAGCTAATGCTAATCTGACTCCTGAAGATTTGAAAAAAGCAGAAGAAGCCATAGATCAATGTGACATTGTTTTATTGCAATTAGAAATACCAATGGAAACTGTTGAATATGTAGCTAAAATTGCTTCAGAAAAAGGGAAGAAAGTAATTTTAAATCCAGCTCCAGCCCAACCTTTATCAGCTGAATTATTAAGTCATTTATATTTAGTTACTCCAAATGAAACCGAAGCAGAAATGATTTCCGGTGTTAAAATTACAGATGAAGCTTCAGCTAAAGAAGCTGTACGTGTTTTATCTGAAAGAGGTGTACAAAATGTTATCATCACTTTAGGTTCTAAAGGTGCATTAGTTTGTAGTGATGGGAAAAGTGAAGTTATTCCTGCATATAAAGTAAAAGCAGTAGATACAACAGCGGCCGGTGATGTATTCAATGGAGCATTAACCGTTGCACTTTCTGAAGGTCTTGATCTATTTGAAGCTTCTCGTTTTGGTTGTAAAGCTTCTGCTATTGCTGTTACTCGTCCTGGAGCTCAGTCATCAGCTCCATACCGCAATGAAGTTAATGTTTTTGGTCTCTAAATTTAGAAATTATAAGAAACATGAGATATTTAATCATACAAGTATTTACTATAATAATCACAATTATTGCAATATCATCTTGTTCGTCATCCACTGCAAGCCAAGAAACGAGCACATTACCTGAATCTATTACTTTAACAAAAGAGGTCTTAATGGATAAGGTAAAAGGTGGCTGGGCGGGACAAACCATCGGTGTAGTTTACGGAGGTCCAACAGAGTTCGTATACAGAAGTGCTATGATACCAGATCACTATCCAATCAAGGCTAAATATAAAGATGGTAAAGCTAAATGGTATTTAGAAAAAGAATCTACCTTATTCGATGATATTTACATGGATTTAACTTTTGTAGAAGTATATGATCGTCTAGGTATGGATGCCCCAGTTGATTCTTTTGCAAAGGCTTTTGCATACGCTGGATATGATTTATGGCATGCAAATGAAGCAGCTCGATACAATATTTTAAATGGTATCATGCCACCTGAATCTGGTCATTGGAGTAACAATCCACATGCGGATGATATTGACTATCAAATTGAGGCTGATTTTGCAGGTTTAATGACTCCGGGTATGCCTAATACCCAATCTGAAATTTCAGATAAAATTGGACATATCATGAACTACGGTGATGGTTGGTATGGTGGTGTTTATGTTGGAGCCATGTATTCTTTAGCTTATGTTTCAGACGATATCAAATTTGTTGTAGAAGAAGCTTTAAAAGCAATTCCTGTCGAAAGTCGTTTTCATAAATGTATAAGCGATATCATTCGTTGGCATAAAGAATATCCAAAAGATTGGAAACAAGCATGGTTTGAATGTGAAAAGAAATGGAACCATGACATAGGTTGTCCGGAAGGGACTTTAGCTCCTTACAATATTGATGCTGTAATCAATGCTGCTTATATCGTAATTGGATTGTTATATGGAGAAGAAGATCTATTTAAAACAATGGATATATCTACTCGTTGTGGTCAAGATTCAGACTGTAACCCTGCATCAGCTGTATGTATTTTGTGTACAATGAAATGATATAATTGGATTGAAGATGAATGGATTAAAAATATCAAAGAAATAGAAGATATGCCATTCCCTTATACTAGCAGTTCTTTAAATAAAACTTATGAAATGTCATTCAATCACGCATTACAGATGATTGAACGAAATGGAGGAACAATAACAGAGAATGATGTAACAATCAAATGCCAAAAGCCAACTCCAGTTCGTTTAGAACAAGGTTTTCCTAATCTATATCCGTATGAACGCATGCGTGTAAGAAAAGACTTGACAAAAGGAGGTGAAGTAGAATTAGATGGAACAGGTATCGTTTTTGGAGGTTGGGTTATATCCAATGAAAAGCCGCATGAATGGAAATATGTGGCAGAAGTTGAGATGTATATGGATGGTCAACTGGTTGAAACTGCAAAATTACCAACAGGTAGAAAACGTCGTGTAGATTTATTTTGGAAATATGAAATTCCGAAAGGGAAACATGTTTTCACTTTCAAACACTTGAATCCACGTTCTGATGTTCAAATTTACTTTAACGATGTGATTAAATATACAGATACTCCTTACACAGAAGTTCAATATTAAAAACAAATAAAACAGAATTATATGAATAAAAGTATTTTAACCGTAGGTTTTGCGTCTTTAATATTAGGCGTAACTTCATGTTCTCAACAACCAACTCCAACAACTTTTCCAGAGACAAAGACTCTGACTAAAGAGGTATTAATGGATAAGATTAAGGGAGGTTGGGCCGGACAAACAATCGGTTGTACATATGGTGGTCCGACTGAGTTCAAATTTAACGGGACTATGATTCAAGATAATATTCCTATTGAATGGCATGATCATTATATCAAATGGTGGTATGATAATATCCCTGGATTATATGATGATGTTTATATGGACTTAACATTCGTAGATGTTTTTGAACGTTTAGGTTTAGACGCTCCAGTTGACTCTTTT
>JAFYOM010000225.1 GCA_017560165.1 Parabacteroides sp. | reverse complement strand
GTCGTCCTTATTACTGAAGTCACGGATAACAGCACAACGCTCAATCACTTTCTTATCCGGATATTGTACAGGATCAACCTGCACACTATCAGCCTCAGGACCGAATATATAGCTTAAATCAGAATAGTTCTCTAATGTTGTGTCAATCTTTTCTTCAAGAATTTCAGGAGTAGCCACAGCACTCACATAACCGATAGCATCCATATTACGCAATGCTATATCCGGACGACACATATAATTGATAAAATAGCTGGCAGCCTTTACATTTCGAGCATACTTCGGGATTACCCATCCGTCAAACCACACATTACTACCTTCAAGAGGTACCACATAATCCAAGTTCACACCAACTTCAGCAGCTTCTTCGATTGCCCAAACAGCATCACCACTCCACGTAAAGTTCATCCATAACTTACCTTTAGTCATCATTTCTTTACCGAAGTCCGCTTCCCAACCTGCAATATTTGGTTTCAATGCCTTAAGATATTCTTCAGCCTTAGCAATGGCTTCTCGAGAATTGTCGTTCATAAGTTGCTCAACAGTAACTTCACCCTTTGCCAAGCGCTCCTTATTGGCATAAATAATAGCCAAACCATAACAATCTCGATAACTATCTTTCATCAAGATTTTGTTATTGAATTTCGGATTCCAAAGGTTTGAACACTCCAAAGCTTCCTCTTCAGTCACCAACTCTGTATTGTAAAGCGTACCTGCCGTACCCCACATATAAGCAACAGCATAATCAGTTACCTTCTTCTCTTCACTCAGACTCATTTTGTTCAGCTCTTCCTGAATAAAAGGAGCTAAATTTGAAATATAATCGGGAGTACTACCAAAATTACGATTGATAGGAAGCAACATATCCTTACGCATCATTCGCTCAATGATATACTCAGACGGACATACTACGTCAAAATCCTCATGACCAAGCTCAATCTTTGTCAGCATTACCTCATTAATATCGAACATTTGATAAATGATCTCGATATCTTCTCCCGTCTGTTCCTTATACCATTCGGGGAATTCAGCCAATACATCTTCATCGATATAATCCGCCCAGTTGTAAACCTTCAAAATACGGCTACGTTCCTCATCCGATCGCCCACAACCTGAGAAAAGAGCTACTAAAAGAAACAAGCCCAATATATGTGTAAGTAGTCTATTCATTCTTAATTTATTCACTTTTAGCCTTTTCAGCCCGTTTATTAATGACAATCAATAACACAAGAACCGTTACAAAAATAATGGTAGATAACGGACGTAATTCAGGAGTTAATCCTCCCTTACGCGCATCTGCGTAAATAAAGGTTGAAAGCGTTTCCAAACCTTCATTACCAATCGTAAAGATTGTTACGGCAAAATCATCAATTGAAAGAGTGAATGCTAATATGAAACCACTAATCATACCCGGACGAATTTCAGGTAAAATGACTTTACGTAAAGCTTGAAAAGGAGTTGCTCCCAAATCTAACGCAGCTTCATAAATATTTGAATTCATCTTTTTCAGACGAGGCATCACACTTAAAACCACATACGGAGTACAGAAAGCAATATGAGCTAACACAACTGTTGTAAAGCCCTGGGAAACACCAAAACTAACAAACAACAAGAACAATGAAACCCCTGTTATAATATCGGGATTCATCATCGGTATCGCATTGGTAAAATTCATAATCTGACGAGGACGAGAGCGCAAATTAAAAATACCAATCGCAGCTATACTACCTAAAATCGTAGAAATGGTTGCCGCTATTATTGCTATGGCAAACGTATTCCACAATGCTCCAACTAAAGAACGCTGTAATCCACCTGCAAACAATGAACTATACAATTTAGTCGAAAATCCGGTCCAGTTCCCCAAAACTTTTGCCTCGGTAAACGAGAATATCATGATGATTAATATCGGGGAATACAACAGAGCCAACAAAATCCAAAGATAGGCCTTTGCCATGATTTTTGTCATCATATCACACCTCCTCCTTCATTAGAGACACTATTCTCATCGTTCGTAAAGAGAATAGTTATACCAA
Source organism: Parabacteroides sp. (assembly GCA_017560165.1). Classification (GTDB taxonomy): domain Bacteria; phylum Bacteroidota; class Bacteroidia; order Bacteroidales; family Tannerellaceae; genus Parabacteroides. The sequence continues at coordinate 2,422 of JAFYOM010000225.1, read as the reverse complement.
TCAATATCAACATGATTAAAGATAAGGCAGCCCCATAATTCCACATTCCGTTATAGATATTTTCCTGCACAGTTGTACCAAACAACTTGATATTATTCATTGTCAACAATTCTGCAATGGCAAAAGTTGAAACAGTAGGCATAAATACCATAACAATACCACTCATTACTCCTGGCATAGAAAGAGGTAAGATTGTTTTCATAAACACCTGAATCGGATTAGCCCCTAAATCCTGTGCAGCTTCAATCAAACTTTGATCCATTTTCTGCAACGTATTGTATATAGGGTAAATCATAAAGGGTAAGAAGTTATAAATCATACCAAAAACCAAAGCTCCTTCTCCCAACGGTAAGTTTAAGAAATCAAACAACGCAACAGTTGCTAAAGTACGAATCAAGATATTGACCCACATCGGCAAAATAAACAACACCACCATCGTCTCAGAGGTGTTGAATCGTTTATTGCTTAGTATGTAAGCAGCCGGATATCCTAAAATAAGGCAAGCTAATGTTGTAATGACAGCAATCCCTATTGAATAGATAAACGTATTCATTGCTTCAGGATGCATCAAGAACTTTCGGAAATTAGCTAACGTTAACGCCCCCTCTGCATCTGTAAACGAATAATAGACAATCAGCAATAAAGGCGTAACAACAAATATAGCAAGAAACAGCGCATATGGAATAGTCCAGTTTTTACGCCGCATAAAAAAAGATGAGTTTTGTTTTGTCACTTCCTTTTCTTTTAATCAGGTTGAACAACTCGTATATTTTCAGGTGCAATTACAATACCTACTCTGTCACCATCATCCCAGACATCATTTGTGTCTACAAATATATCTTCATCCCAATCTGTAAATACTGTCAGATGATAATGGTTTCCTTTGTATAAGATGAATTTGACTTCACCCGTCAAACGACCATCTTCTTCATTGTCCTCTAAAACCACATGCTTAAAATCAACCTCAACCTTAACAGATGAATTAGGTTCAATTCCTGTTACTTCAGCACATTCAAATGTACATCCTAAAAACTCGACATGAGTAGAATCAATTAACTTACCTTCAAACGTATTACAAATACGTTCTTTCTTCATCACATGAATATCAAAAGGTTTAACCAACAATCCAACTTCTTGTCCAATATCAAAACAGTGATAATCCTGAACCATGAACTCATATCCTTCTGTAGTCTGAACCATCATCTCATAATGCACACCTTTAAAGATAGAAGAGGTTACTGTTCCGGTCAACATTGCCGCATCAGAAATCTCAAAAATATAGATATCTTCCGGACGAATGACTACATCTACCGGAGCCTGTTCGCCAAAACCTTCATCGACACATTCAAATTCATGACCGGCAAAAGAGACCAACTTATCTTTCACCATGACTCCATTCAAAATATTACTTTCTCCAATGAAATCAGCCACAAATGAGTTAATTGGTTCATTATATATATCAATAGGAGTTCCTATCTGTTGAATCTTACCTTCACTCATGACCACAATCGTATCACTCAAGGTTAGTGCTTCCTCTTGGTCATGTGTGACATAAATGAACGTTATCCCTAATGTTTTGTGCATTTCTTTCAACTCCATCTGCATATCCTTCCTCATTTTGAGGTCTAATGCAGCCAAAGGTTCATCTAAGAGAAGCACTTCCGGTTCATTTACGATAGCACGTGCGATAGCCACACGTTGTTGTTGGCCTCCTGACAATGAATCGACATCTCGATATTCATAGTCAGTCATTCCCACCATTTTCAAAGCCTGTTTGACTTTTTTCTCAATCACAGCCTCTGGTAGTTTCTTTAATTTCAAACCAAATGCAATATTATTAAACACATTCAGATGAGGGAATAAGGCATACTTCTGAAAAACAGTATTGACCGGGCGTTTATAAGGAGGTGTTTGCGTTATTTCCTCTCCCGCTATTGTAATAACTCCCTCTGTTGCGCTCTGAAATCCTGCAATCAGACGTAACAGTGTCGTCTTTCCACAACCTGACGGTCCTAATATTGTTACAAACTCGCCCTTGCGGACAGACAAATTCACATCATCTAATACGACCTTGTCTCCAAATGATTTAGAAACATGTTTCACACCAATGATGCAATCAGACTTTTGCATAGACAACAATCTCTAAATTCAATACTAATTAAACATACATTTGCTTTTTCTCATATTCAAAGCGGGACAAAGGTATATAATTAATTAAATATTGGAAATTAAAATTACATTTTGATTACATCTTTTTCTATATTTGGACCTAATAAATTAAAAAATGAATAAAATAGTAATTGCAATAGACTCTTTTAAAGGATGTTTGACCTCTTCAGAAGTCATACAAGCAGCTACTGATGGTATTTTACAAATAGATCCGAATTGTGAAGTTATCCAAATTCCCATTTCAGACGGTGGT
>JAFYOM010000224.1 GCA_017560165.1 Parabacteroides sp. | reverse complement strand
TGGGAATTTTAATTGTTCTTACTGTAGTTCTTTAACCTCTCTTGAAGGAGCTCCTAAAGAAGTCGGTGGGAATTTTAATTGTTCTTACTGTAGTTCTTTAACCTCTCTTGAAGGAGCTCCTAAAGAAGTTGGAACTTTTGATTGTTCTAGATGCCCTTCTTTAACCTCTCTCAAAGGTGCCCCAGAAAAGGTTCGAGGACATTTTAGTTGCACTAGTTGTAAATCACTAACCACTCTTGAAGGTGCTCCGAAAAAGGTAGGTGGGAAGGTTAAACATGCACGATGCCCGAAATTAAAAAAATAACCTGATATATTTTACGCGATTTAAAGAGAGATCTAATATAGATCATATAAATGGTCATACTTTCAGAGATCTCTCTTTAAATCGCTTAAAATCGCGCAATTTTAATGGATTTTAAGATTATTTTATTAACGCTTCTATAATCTCACAATCAAATCCTTCTTTTTGATATGTTTTTAGTTTAGCTTTGCCTTGTTGCTGAAGTTTTTTGGTCGGAAAACAATCTACTAAATCATATAAATAAAATTCATCTTTTTCTGATGTCTTTAACATAAGACGACCTATAGATTGTTTAACTATAATTTCGGATTTAAAAGATTGAGCGAATACCCCATAATCAACATTCTTAAATGTAATACCAGTACTACAACAACCATAGCTAGCAACGAGTATACAATTATCATTCTCTAACATCTTATTAATGACTTTTTGTCTCTTCTTTAAATTGGTTGTACCCTCTATCTGTAATACATTGCGGTCTGGGAATTTTTCTTTGAAATGCTTCGCTAGATACCTAATATATTCGGTATGATGACAGAATACTATAACGTTCTTTTTTAAATTCATCAATAAATTATCGATTACATTCACTCTCTTCTTAGATCTATGAAGTAGCATTTGTTCAAGCATCAATAAATTAGATCCTTTAGCTTTACATAGATCGATTAAATACATCATGTACTCATGTGGTTTGAGAAGTTTTTTAGTTTGTTTAATGGCGAATGGGAGAGTTTTTTGATGTTGAATAGTAAAATCTCTAGATTCCTTCGGTAACAAAACTTTCTTACCATTCTCCATCGCATAATTACTATTCAGATACTCTCCACATTCTATATAATCGTTAATTAGTTCCTCCTCATTATACTTAATATGAATCTGTTTAATGTTTGGCTTAGCTAGAACCCCGCTCTCCACTAACTCCATGGGTGAAAGATCTTGAATTGTCGGTCCCATTAATGAATGGCATGCGAAGGAATCAATAGTACCTTCTTCTGGTAACGTCCCAGTAAATCCAAATCGAACTTTGACGTTTTTCATCCAATCTAATCCCATAATAGTTCCGATTGATTTACAGACTAAATGATGACATTCATCAACCATTACTATGTCAAACTTGTTAAACCACTTGGGATTGAATTTCTTATTCTTCCTATCAGCTCTCATCACAAGACTTTGATAGGTCCCGATGGTGAGATTAGAACTTTCACACATCTCTCCTTTGGCCCATATGGTCTCGGTTTGGAAAAACTCTTGATATTCTTTCATATCCTCTACTCCCTGTTTAACTAATTGAATACTAGGGACTATCATTAGAATATTCTTACAACCATGCTCCAATAAATATCTAAATACGATATATGCTATTAGTGTTTTACCGGCTCGGGTTGCCAATTGACTTAATGACATTTTATAGTGTAGGATCAACCAAGCGGCTTTTATTTGATAATCGCGTGGGGTAATATTAAGATTCCAATTATTCACATATTCTTGGAATTCATTAAGTTTAGGGATATTGAGATCTTCCGTATATTTAAATTTATCATCGAGTTCACTTTGAAAACTGATATTAGAAGTAATCAAATAATCAATAACTGTCTTCCATAATCCACTATAGGTCCAATATACTAATTTACCGTCGGTTGTTTTAAATTTATTTAAAAAAACTACTGGTTTAGGTATTCCTGAAAAACTAGGAAGAAACATATATTGAGGAATCTTATTTAGGTATCCCTCTAATTGTTTTAAATCTTTAATACCTTTCTCGTCTGTAGGATATAAAAAGATATATCTGTGATCTGTTGGTTTATATATTATCTTAATCATATATGTAATATACAAAAAAAGGTGAGAATCTTAAATTCTCACCTATATAAAATAGTAAAGTCAACCTACATACCCAATTTATTTAGAAAGTCTTTTAATGAGACTAATGAGGATTCTACAATTAGTGTTCGAAGATCTTTCAATGAGTCGTTTATTTCGGAGTTCCATGGACCCCATTTACCATTTGTCTTTACTCTGTAATACTTACCTCCCCGTGGTCCTGTTTTATGTTGTCTTGGGTTACCTTCTTCGTCAGTATCTTCTTCGAACTCTTCATCGGAATCCTCTTTAGACTTAACCTCATCCTCTTTATAGACTGTTTTAAGGTCATCCAATAATGATTTGTTGCAATTTTTAAGTGGTTCGATTCCTTTTTCTTCAAGTTCTTTTTTGAGTTCAGCGGAGTGAATACATTTTTCAACCGAGATATATGGATCTCCAGTTTTCGGAGTAATTACTTTATAAAAAATGATGTGATGACTCTTTTTGTCCACATACATTTTATAACTATCATAATTATATTCAAATTTTTTAGAGAAGATTGAATTTTTGTGTTCTTTTGTATTCTTTAACCCCTTGGATATATTAGACTTTAACGATTTACTAATACCATCTAATTCATATTTTTGATATTTATGCCCATCAGCTTTCCCTATACGAAGAAGATATTCCTTGTGTCTTTGAAAATCCTTATTAGTCTTTCGTGTAAATTCAATTTTCATTAACTAAATAGTATATTTTTAATCTCGTCTACATCGATACCATCACAAATGACTCGCCCTTCACGAATTGCATCAAGGTATTCCTCATTCTCGTAAAGATATTTGGTCTCACCTTGTTCTTTTAATTTTTCGGATATTTCGAAATTGATATCGACGTTGCGGAGAATTTCAACGACATCTTCGCAAGTGTATCCTCCCCCTAATGATCTGAAGATATCCTCTTGCTCCTCGGTCATCAGTCCTCCAC
>JAFYOM010000223.1 GCA_017560165.1 Parabacteroides sp. | reverse complement strand
GAATGGGGGTATTGAATATGCTGAATCACGTATGAAGGAGTATCGTGATAAGGCGATAGAGGTGTTAATGACTATGCCGGAGTCTGAAGCTCGGGAAAGTTTAATACAACTTGCAGATTATATTATAGAGCGTAAAAAATAAAAAAGAGAAACAATTGTTTCTCTTTTTTTTACTTTCCTAATCGGCTTTCCAAATCGTGAAGTAAGCTGCTTGCACCTATACGGAATAATGAGTTATTTAACCAATCATTACCTAATATTTCTTTGACGATTGTATAATAGCGAACGGCTTCTTCTGCAGTACGGACACCACCAGAAACTTTTATACCTATGCGCTTTCCTGTGATGGAATGGTATGTTTTGATGACTTGACACATTGTATATACGGCTTCCGGAGTTGCTCCCGGATACCCTTTTCCTGTTGATGTTTTGATGAAGTCTGCACCGGAATAGAGTGCCAAGATTGCTGCCTTTTGGATATATTCAGGACTTGTAAGTGCACCTGTTTCGAGTATCACTTTTAGTTTGGCTTCTCGGCAACTATCTTTGATTTCTTGAATCTCTTCAGCTATTTCTTCATAGTTTTCTTCTAAGAAGTAGCCTAAGTTCATCACGATATCAATTTCATCTGCACCTTGCATAACAGCCATCGCTGTCTCAGCAATTTTGATTTCTGTAAAAGTTTGAGAAGAGGGGAATCCTCCAGCTACAGCAGCTATTTTTACCTCTTGAGCTGTGAGTGCTTGTTTTACTGTTTCTACAAATAGGGGGTAGGTACAGATTGCCGCTACATTAGGAATATCCGGACGTGTTCCTTCAAAATCATTTACCTTTTCAACCAATTTCCATATACTTTCTTTGGTATCGATACTGGTTAAAGAGGTAAGATCGATGAAACCGTGAATTTGTTTTAAAACTTCTGGAGTAAAGTTCTCTTTTTCTTTTTTCTCCAATAAGATTTTTACCTTTTCTGCGATTTGTTCAATCGTTCCGGCTTTGGCAAATTTCTCAAAAGCCTCTTCGTATCTGTTCGTGTGTAGATGTTCTACATCCTCTTCGTGATGATGTCCATATTCGCATGCATGATCGTGTTCGTGTATCATATTATAATTTTTTGTTGTTTATATGTCTCTCTTTATCTCGGTCTGTTTTCTTTTTTAGATTCTTTTCAAATGCAGCAGTCAAATCAACCCCAGTTTGATTCGCTAAACAGATCAATACCCATAAAACATCCGCCATTTCATCGCCTAAATCCCGGTGTTTATCACTCTCTTTGAATGATTGCTCTCCGTATGTACGTGCCATGATTCGAGCCAATTCTCCTACTTCTTCTGTTAAGATGGTCATATTGGTCAGCTCGTTGAAGTAGCGAACACCGTAGGTTTTAATCCAATGATCCACTTTTTCCTGAGCCTCTTTTATCGTTATTTCTGCCATTTTACTCTTTATTTTGTGAATCTATCCAGATGGTAACCGGTCCATCGTTTAATAATTCAACTTTCATATCGGCACCGAAAGTTCCGGTTTGTACCTCTTTCCCGATTTGTAGTCCCATCTCTGTACAAAATGCTTCATACATTGGAATAGCAATATCCGGTTTTGAGGCATGAATATAAGAAGGACGGTTTCCTTTTTTGGTAGATGCGTGTAGTGTAAATTGGCTAACGACCAGAACTTCGCCTGCTACATCTATTACGGAACGATTCATCACTCCGTTTTCATCATCAAAAATACGAAGGTTCGCAATTTTTTTTGTCAACCATTCGATGTCTTCTTGTGTGTCGCGGTCTTCAATTCCGACCAATACGAGCATGCCATTTCCTATTTGAGATTTGATTTCTCCATCAATTGTTACGGAGGCATGTTGTACACGTTGTATTAATGTTCTCATATATTTAATTTAAACCATTCAATAATGCTTTTGTTTTGGCTTCTCCGATGATTTCTCTCAACTCCTCAAAGGAAGCCTCACGGATGCGTTTAACGCTCTTAAAATGGCGCAAAAGCGTTGTTTTTGTCTTTTCACCGATTCCTTTGATGGAATCCAATTCTGATTTGGTTTGATTCTTGCTACGTTTATCCTTATGAAAGGCTATAGCAAAGCGGTGTACTTCGTCTTGTATCTGTGTAAAAAATTTAAACATGAAGCTTTGTATAGGCATCCCGATTGTTTCAGGAGGGAAACCAAATAGAAGTTCGGATGTTCGATGTTTCCCATCTTTTGCCAAACCTGCAATAGGAATGTTTAGATGCAATTCATCCTCTATAACTTCACGTACGACCTCCATTTGTCCCTTTCCTCCGTCTGTAAGGATTAGATCGGGTAGTGGAGTGTTTTCTTCAATGGCTCGTTGATAACGACGGCGTACAACTTCTTTCATAGATGCATAATCATCGGGTCCTACAACTGTTTTTATGTTGTATTTTCTATAATCTTTTTTGGATGGTTTCGCCATTTTAAAAACGACACAAGCTGCTACAGCATCGCTTCCTTGTATGTTTGAATTATCGAAACATTCAATATGGATTGGTAATTTGGGAAGATGTAAGGCATCTTGAATTTCTTTCAAAAGACGCGTACTTCGTTGTTCGGGGTTTAGTTTCTCAGCCTGTTTTAATTTATCTACTTTGTACTGTTTCACATTCATTTCTGAAAGCTCCACGAGTTTCTTTTTATCTCCTCGTTGGGGAATAGTGATAATTGTATTTCCTAATTCAATGTCAAGTGGAAAAGGTACGATGATTTCTCGTGCTGTACTTTTAAATCGATTTCGCATTTCGATGATTCCTAAGCGAAGTAGTTCTTCTTTGGATTCATCTAATCGTTTTTTGTATTCAAATGTGTAGGCTTGCACAATAGCACCATTTCCTATATGCATGTAATTGATGTATGCTGAATTTTCGTTCTCAGCTAAAGAAAAGACATCAATGTTATGAAGCATGGGAGGGACTACTGTCGATTTGGCTCGGTAATTTTCTATGACATCATATTTCTCTTTTATTTTTTGAGCCTCTTCAAAACGTAATTCTCCAGCCATTTTTTGCATCTCTTCGTAGAGATGTTTGCTTATTTGAGAAATATTGCCACGTAATATCTCCTTTATCTCGGATATGTTTTGTTGGTATTCTTCTAAAGATTGGAGTCCTTCACAAGGTCCTTTGCAACGTTTTATGTGATATTCCAAACAAACTTTGTAGCGACCTTCTTTGATAGCTTCAGGTGTCAGCGGATATTTGCAGGTACGTAATGGATAAAGTTCCTTCAACATTTGCAGCATAACTTTGGCTGTGTAAACGGAAGGATAGGGACCATAGTAACGAGAACCATCTCGCACAATGTTTCGGGTTTGAAAGACACGTGGAAAGTACTCGTTCTTCACAACAATGGAAGGGTAGGTTTTATCATCCTTTAATAAAACATTGTAGCGTGGTCGATACTGTTTGATTAAATTGTTTTCCAAAAGAAGAGCATCTTCTTCTGTGTCTACTACAATATATTTGATGTCTCGTATCTGTTTGACAAGAACACGAGTCTTATTGTTATCGTGTTCTTTGTTGAAGTAGGAGGATACACGCCGTTTTAAGTTCTTTGCTTTCCCTACATATATAATCGTTCCTTTCTCATCATAGTATTGGTAACATCCCGGAGATTCCGGGATGATTGATAGGATCGTCTTGATATGTTCCTCGGTTGTGCGCATATTCTTTTATACTCTTTTATCCCTATTCTCAACGTTTTACCTGTTTATCCTTAAAGTAAATGTTTCACGTGGAACATTTCGGGTTTTTATCGACCGAGTAGTACCAATAGGATGTTTATGTCGCTAGGAGAGATACCTGGGATACGGCTTGCTTGTGCGATGGTATCCGGATCTATCTTTGTCAACTTCTGGCGTGCTTCGGTAGAGAGAGACTGGATAGAGTTATAATCAAATTTACCTTTGATATGAATGTTCTCTAGACGATTTATCTTATCTGCGATAATCTGTTCACGTCGGATATATCCACTATATTTGATTAAGATTTCAGCCGCTTCAATAATCTCTTCTTTACGTGAAGTAGGAACCTTATCTAACTCGGCACGGAAAGCTGGAACCAATTCTGCGATGTTTTCTAATGTGATTTGTGGGCGTGGAATCAATTCAATCAATTTACATCCGTGTGAAAGAGGAGTAGTTCCCAACGCTTCCAAACCACTATTGATATATTGAGATTTGATAGAATAGTTTTCAGCAAAAGAGATGATCGCATCTCGGCTGTTTTTCTTTTCTAAAAGTAAATCGTAGCGATCCTGTTTCGCCAATCCCATTTGATAGGATTTTTCAGTCAAACGCATGTCGGCATCATCTTGACGAAGAAGGATACGGTATTCGGCACGTGATGTAAACATACGATAAGGTTCGTCAACTCCTTTTGTGACCAAATCATCAATCAAAACACCAATATAGGCTTCGTCTCGACCTAAGATAAAAGGAGTACCTCCGTGGCAATTGATATGTGCATTAATACCGGCAATCAATCCTTGACCCCCTGCCTCTTCATATCCGGTTGTCCCGTTGATTTGTCCGGCAAAGAATAGATTCCGGATCTGTTTGGTTTCAAGATTATGATTGAGTTGTGTTGGATCAAAGAAATCATATTCGATAGCATATCCCGGACGATAGATGTGGATATCACGAAAAGCAGGGATTTGTTGTAAAGCACGCAACTGAATATCCAAAGGAAGCGAAGAAGAGAAACCATTCAAGTAATATTCTTGTGTAGATTCTCCTTCCGGTTCTAAGAATAATTGGTGTTGTGTTTTGTCTGCAAAGGTGACAATTTTGGTTTCGATACTTGGACAATAACGTGGCCCGATACTTTGAATTTGTCCGTTGTATAACGGTGAATCGGGGAGTCCTTGGCGTAGAATATCGTGGCAAGCCTCATTTGTGAAGCAGGTCCAACAACTTAATTGTTTCAACACATGATGAGGAGTTGTCATATAAGAGAACTTGTGGAAGTCGTGTTCTCCCGGTTGTTCCACCATCTCTTCAAAATGGACACTACGCGCATCAATACGAACAGGTGTACCGGTTTTCATTCGGGCTGATTGGATGCCTAAATTAACCAATTGTTCGGTCAATCCTCTGGCTGCCGGTTCTGAAATACGTCCACCTTGGAATTGAGTACGGCCAATATGCATTAAACCGTTTAGGAAAGTACCGTTTGTCAGTACCACACATTTGGCATGAAATTCGACATCTAACCAGGTCTTCACACCACAAACTGTATTTCCGTCAAGTAGAAGTTCACGAACTGTATCTTGCCAGATATAAAGATTCGGAAGATTCTCTAAGATTCCTCGCCAACATTCGATGAAACGGGCACGATCACTTTGTGCACGTGGGCTCCACATGGCCGGTCCTTTACTTCGGTTTAACATACGGAATTGAATTGCCGTCTGGTCGGTTACGATTCCCATATATCCACCTAATGCGTCAATTTCGCGAACTATTTGTCCTTTTGCGATACCACCTACGGCCGGATTGCAACTCATTTGTGCAATCTTGTTCATGTCCATAGTAATGAGAAGAGTCTTAGAACCCATATTGGCGGCAGCCGCTGCAGCTTCACAGCCTGCATGTCCTGCACCAACAACGATAACGTCGTAGTTAAATGTCATTTTCTTACTTCTTTAGTTCTTTGCAAAGATACAAATGTTTATCTTTGTTACTACTAAAATAAAACTACAAATGAAACCACTAAAAATATGGAGTTACCTTATCGGATTAATGATAATAGGTAGTTGTTCTTTTGAACCAAAAGTTTTAGATGGAGAGTTTTTGATAGAAGGGTATCTAAAGAATGTAGATGATGGTGCTATCATTATGTTGTACCAATTTGAAAATAATACAGGAAGTGTGGTTGGCTGTGATACTGTTGTAAATGGTCGGTTTTCATTCCGTGATACTATCACATGTGGCGTTCGAAAATTATCTATAGGTTCTATTTCGAAAGGTTTTCCGGGGGCATTTCTAAATATTTGGGTTGCCTCATCTACAAAAACAGTGATAGAAGGAGAAGATGAAATGATTCCAGTTTGGCAGGTTCATTCAGTTTTAAAAGAACAGAAGGATCAAAGTAAATTATATCAGGTTACTCGGAAGGAATGGTATGAGCGTGCTTCTTTATCGGTAAAACAGGATAGTTTGCGTTCAATAAGGAATCAGTATAATGAAAAAGATGTAGAGTATAAACAAGCAAAGTTGCAAATTGATTCGATAAAGATTACAGAACGTCTTCTAATGGTACAAATATACAAAAAACAATTGGAGGTTTTAAAAGAGATGCCGGTAGGTCGGATTTGGATGGAAACATATGTAGATTTACTTAAACTTCTAACGTTTGATGGGTTTGATTCGATTGCTCAAGATATACGAAGTCTTTATAAGAAATTATCAGAATCAGATAAACAAACGGAGTTAGGTAAGATTTGTACAGAATATATGAATCTGCCAGTTCCTATAGCAGAAGGAGATGAGATGGTTGATGGCGACTTATTTGATGTAAATGGAAACTTGCATCATCTTTCAGAATTTAAAGGTAAATATATTTTACTTGATTTTTGGAGTATAGGATGTGGTCCTTGTATAGCTTCTTTACCAGAGATGGAAGAAATCATTGAATTATATAAAGGACGAATGGAAGTTGTCGGTATTAGTATTGATCCTGAAAATTTATGGAAGTCTTCTGTAAAAGAAAAACAGATGAAAGGAAATCAGTGGAATGAATTGCGTAAAGGAAATACTGGGTTAACGGTAGTCTATAAGGTCGATGGTTATCCTTGTTATGTAATGATTTCACCGGATGGGAAAGTGAAGAAGATATGGAAAGGATACGGAAAGGGGGCATTAAAAAAGCAGGTAAAAGAACTTCTGCAATAAGAGAAAGAAGATTTTTCTTCAATGGGCATTGGGTAAGAATTTCTTTACCATTGGATAGAAAACGGATGGGCATGGAATTTACTTTTCATGCCCATCCATTTTTATGATTTACGACATTCTTCCGGGAGGATGGCTAAGGCACTGTTTTCATTTGCTTCCATGATTTCTCGTTCGCCCGGTCCTTTATCGTTAATACCGCAAAGATGAAGGATCCCGTGGATAATGGTACGGTGAAGTTCTTCGTTATAGGTTGCGTTGAACGCTTCAGCATTAGTTTTAACTGTATCCAAACTAATAAATAGATCACCGGAAATTTTATCACCGCTAGTATAATCAAAAGTGATGATGTCGGTGTAGTAATCGTGTTGCAGATATTGACGATTAACCTCTAATATTTTCTCGTCGGAACAGAAGATGTAACTAATCTCACCAACCTTTTTTCCATATTTTGCAGCCACCTCTTTGACCCAATTGCTGACTGCTCTTTTCTTGATTGCCGGAAGCTTTATGTCTTCCGCGTAAAATGCGATTGCCATATATTTTTATTTGTCTGTTTATGTTTGAAAGATTAGGTAAAAAATAGATAGGTCATGGCTACTGCTGCAATGGCACCAGCCAAATCTGCCAACAACGAGCAGGGTACGGTATAGCGTGTATTCCGTATGCCGATACTACCATAGTAAAGGGCGACTACATAGAATGTCGTATCACTAGATCCTTGGACGATCGAACTCAAACGACCCACAAATGAATCTGCTCCGTAAGTGTTCATCGCATCCAACATCATCCCACGTGCACCGCTTCCGCTGAGTGGTTTCATCAACATAGTTGGTAATGCTTCTACAAATTGGGTATCTAAACCTATCGATGCGATTCCCATACGGATACCATCAATTAAAAAGTCCATTGCTCCGGAAGCTCGGAAGATACCGATAGCAACCAAGACTGCAATTAAATAAGGAATGATGGTGATAGCCGTTTGAAAACCCTCTTTTGCGCCTTCAATAAAGGTATCGTATACATTGATTTTCTTACGTATACCACTGATGATAAAACCACATATAATACTGAAAAGCAATGTGTTAGCGAATAAAGTAGAGTAGAGGGATACCTGTTCTTGCTCTAACGAATTGAACAACCAAACCAATCCCCCGATAAATATCCCTAACCCTCCGAAGAAAAGCAGTAGGTTTCGTTGGAAAATATTGATTCGTTGTTTGAAACAAACGGTTAAGATAGCCACCAATGTGGAGGTGAAGGTTGCCAACATAATCGGTAAAAAGACATCTGACGGATTTGCTGCTCCCATTTGAGCACGATACATCATGATGGTAATCGGAATCAGGGTTAATCCTGAAGCATTGATACAAAGAAACATGATCATCGGATTGCTGGCGGTAGTCTTGTCCGTATTGAATTCTTGTAATTGTTGCATGGTTTTTAATCCCATCGGAGTCGCCGCGTTGTCCAATCCCAATAGGTTTGCCGAAAGATTCATAAAGATTGAACCGGTTACAGGGTGGTTCTTGGGTATATCCGGAAAAAGTTTACTGAATACCGGAGCTGCTAAGCGTGCAAATCCTTGTATGACCCCTCCCTTTTCTCCAATCTTCATAATCCCTAACCAAAGAGATAAAATACCTGTAAGACCTAAAGAAATTTCAAATCCTGATTTGGCAGAGGCGAAAGAGGCATTGATGATATCGGTAAAAACGGCTGTATCTCCACCAATGACTAATTTGAAAAGAGCCACTACGAAAGCTATCAAGAAAAAAGCAATCCAAATGTAGTTAAGAACCATATAGCTGTATTCAATATAAATATAGGATACAAAAATAGGAAATATTCAGCATGATTAGTATTACTTTTGCAGTAGATAAATAAAAAAGAGATATGGCAAAGATTTTAGTAACCTATGATATGTTTCGGGAAGGCTTTACCGAGTTGGAAGGTCGTTACGATGTAACTTTCCCCGAAGGACGTGATTTTACTTACGAGGAAGTTTTGGAGATGATACCGGAATATGATGTGTTGTGTTCCATGTTTAATTTTCCTGTCCAAAAAGAGTTAATTGATGCAGCTCCCAATTTAAAGTTGGTTGCCAATTATGCAGCGGGATATAATAATATAGATGTAGCCTATTGTATAGAGAAAGGGGTAACAGTGGCAAACACTCCTCATCCGGTGATTGCACCTACAGCCAATATTGCTCTGGGGTTGATGTTGGATGTGGCTCGCCGTATATCCGAATGTGATCGGAAATTGCGGAAAGAAGGGACAAATATGAAAGTAACGGTTTTGGATAATTTAGGAATAGGTATAACCGGAAAGACACTGGGGATTATCGGTATGGGGAATATTGGTAAGGCACTTGCTAAACGGGCGAATGCATGTGGCATGGAGGTTATTTACCATAACCGCCGACAGCTGTATGTTGATGAAGAGAGTAATTTGAATGTAACCTATGTCTCCAAAGAGGAATTGTTGGCACAGTCCGATTTTATTTCATTGAATGCTCCCTATACATCGGAAACCTATCATATCATTGGTGAGGCGGAATTGAAGCAGATGAAACCTTCGGCAGTGTTGATCAACACTGCTCGTGGTCCATTAATAGATGAGAAAGCATTGGTACAAGCCTTGAAGGAGGGAACGATTCATGGTGCCGGTTTAGATGTTTTTGAGTTTGGAGACCACCCATTGCCAGAGTTGTTGGAGATGGATAATGTCGTATTGGTTCCCCATATTGGAACGCAGACTTGGGAAACCCGTATTGAGATGGCGCAAGCTGTTTGTAACAATGTCATAGGCTTCTTGGAAGGTGACCGTCCAGTAACGCGTGTATTACGACCATGACGGCAGCATGTGTCTTCAATGAACTGAAAGCTGTCGCTTCTCCCGAAAAGGCTCTTCATTTGAGCCGTTTCTTTAAAACCGGTCCGGGACAATATGGAGAGGGGGATCGTTTTTTGGGAGTGATCGTTCCGCAGACACGTCGGATAGCAAAAGCTAACAAAGCGATGCCATTCGAAGCTTTGGAGGAGTTATTGAAATCTCCATGGCATGAAGCCCGATTGTGTGCCTTCTTGATTTTGGTTTATCGTTTTCAAGATCGGAAGACAACATCGGAGGAGAAGACAGAGATTTTTAGGTTTTATCTGAAACATATAGATCGTTGCAATAATTGGGACTTGGTGGATCTGACTTGTAAGGAGGTGATAGGAGCATATCTGATAGATAAAGACCGAACAGTCTTGTATGAGTTGGCAGCAAGTGAACATTTGTGGTCACAACGGGTAGCCATAGTTTCGACTTGGGCTTTTATCCGACAGTCCGATTTTACTGATACCTTGGTGTTGGCCGAACAGCTGATGACACACAAACATGATTTGATGCATAAGGCTGTCGGTTGGATGTTGAGAGAGGTTGGTAAAAAAGATCGGGAGACATTGACCTATTTTTTGGAACGTCATGCGATTAAGTTGCCTCGTACAACACTTCGTTATGCAATCGAGCATTATCCGGAACCACAACGGCAGTATTTCTTAAAAATGAAACGAGATGAAAATGGAAAAACAAAATAAGATAAAGTCAGTTTGTGTCTATTGTGCTTCGAGTACACAGGTCGATTCAATCTATTATGAGACGGCCAAAAAGTTGGGACATTTGTTGGGTAAACAACAGATTCGGATCATCAATGGAGCCGGAAATACCGGATTGATGTGTGCTGTTTCGGATGGAGCATTGGCTGTCGGTGGAGAGGTAACAGGAGTGATTCCTCATTTTATGATCGAACAAAATTGGTGTCACCAAGGATTGACTGAACTGGTAGAGGTGGATAATATGCATGAACGGAAACAACGGATGGCAGATCTGTCGGATGCAGTGATTGCATTACCCGGAGGATGTGGTACGTTGGAAGAGTTATTGGAAGTGATAACTTGGAAACAGCTGGGGTTATACTTGAATCCGATTATCATTTTAAATGTGAAAGGCTATTTTGATCCATTGTTGGAGATGCTTCGAAAAGCGGTAGACGAGCGTTTCATGCGTCCGCAACATGCCGGACTCTGGGCTGTTGCTTCGACACCGGAGGAGGCAATCGAGTTGATTCATTCTGAACCGGTTTGGGATGTTGCAGTTCGGAAGTTAGCTTTGGTCTGAATTTCAGTTGCATCTGAAATGAGAATATCTTATTATATTTGCCATTCAAAGAGATAAGCATTATGGAAGAGGATTTTGATATACGAGACGTGCGGATGCCGGAGAGCGAACGGGAATATGAGAATGCCCTTCGCCCGCTTTCTTTTCGTGATTTTAGCGGACAGGCGAAAGTGGTTGAAAACTTAAAAGTGTTCGTGATGGCAGCTCGCATGCGTAAAGAGGCACTGGATCATGTCTTATTGCATGGACCTCCGGGATTAGGAAAAACAACTTTATCGAATATTATAGCGAACGAATTGGGTGTTGGTTTTAAAGTAACATCCGGTCCGGTATTGGATAAGCCGGGTGATTTAGCGGGGGTATTGACTTCGTTGGAGAAAAACGATGTGCTTTTCATTGATGAGATACATCGGTTGAGTCCGATTGTGGAGGAATATCTTTATTCGGCCATGGAAGATTACCGTATCGATATCATGATTGATAAGGGGCCGAGTGCACGTTCCATTCAGATAGATTTGGCTCCCTTCACATTGGTAGGAGCTACGACTCGCAGTGGGTTATTGACCAGTCCGCTTCGGGCTCGTTTCGGTATCAATATGCATTTGGAGTATTATGATATGGAGACGCTGACAAAGATTGTGCTTCGCAGTGCCGATATCTTAAATGTACGATGCGAACTCAATGCGGCTCGTGAGATTGCTTCCCGCAGTCGTGGAACGCCACGTATAGCCAATGCACTGTTGCGCCGTGTACGTGACTTTGCACAGGTGAAAGGTTCGGGAAATATAGATAAGGCGATAGCTTGCTATGCTTTGGAAGCATTGAATATAGACCGATATGGATTGGATCAGATTGATAACAAACTGTTGACAACCATTATCGATAAGTTTAAAGGAGGGCCGGTAGGCTTGACGACCATTGCAACCGCACTGGGAGAAGATCCCGGTACGATAGAGGAGGTATATGAACCATTCTTGATAAAAGAGGGCTTTATCAAGCGTACACCGAGAGGACGTGAAGTGACAGAATTGGCCTATACACATTTAGGACGAATCAGAGGAGGCGAACAAGGATTTTTATTTGATTGAGTATTATGGCAGGAGGAATGAAGCGGTTGGCAGGAGATACTGCCATCTATGGAATCAGTAGTATTGTCGGTCGGTTTTTGAATTGGATGTTGGTACCGATGTACACACGTGTGTTAGCCACAGAGAGTGATTTCGGGATTGTCACCAATCTGTATGCATGGACAGCATTGTTGATGATTCTGCTGACCTATGGCATGGAGACCGGTTTTTTCCGATTCATGAACAAAAAAGAGATCACACTACCCATGCGTGTATATGCGACCACTCTTTTCAGTTTGGCTTTTACCTCTGTATTCTTTTTGATGTTTATCTTTAGTGCACTCACACCGATCAGTCATTGGTTAGGATATGCTTCCAATCCGGAGTATATCGGAATGATGGCGGGTATTGTGGCTGTAGATGCCTTTTGTTGTATTCCTTTTGCTTTTCTTCGCTATCAAGGGAAGGCGATTCGTTTTGCCGGTATTAAGTTGTTCAACATATTCCTTAATATTCTTTTGGTTATCTTTTTCTTACTTGTCTGTCCTTGGATATATGAACGGATTCCTATTTTAGTCAGTTGGTTTTACAGACCGGACTATCAGGTTGGTTATATTTTTATT
>JAFYOM010000222.1 GCA_017560165.1 Parabacteroides sp. | reverse complement strand
GCTTCAAAATCTATCTTAGATAAGGCAGGTATTGATCGTGATATCAAAGTAAAAGATTGGACAGATGACCAAGCTGCTAAGGTTCGTGAAATCATCGGAGCTGAATATAAAGTAGAAGGTGATCTTCGTTCTGAAATCCAGTTAAACATCAAGCGTTTAATGGATATTGGTTGTTATAGAGGTGTTCGTCACCGTATTGGTTTGCCTTTAAGAGGTCAGAGTACAAAGAACAATGCTCGTACTCGTAAGGGTAAGAAGAAAACGGTTGCAAATAAGAAAAAAGCTACTAAATAATAAGAGTTGATATGGCAAAGAAAACAGTCGCAGCAAAGAAGAGAAATGTAAAAGTTGATGCTTACGGTCAAGCACATATTCATTCTTCTTTTAACAACATTATCGTCTCTCTAGCAAATAGTGAAGGTCAAGTAATCAGCTGGTCTTCTGCTGGTAAGATGGGATTCAGAAGCTCTAAAAAGAACACTCCGTATGCAGCTCAGATGGCTGCTCAGGATTGTGCAAAAGTAGCTTATGATCTTGGTTTGAGAAAAGTAAAAGTATTCGTGAAAGGACCAGGTAACGGACGTGAGTCAGCTATCAGAACTATCCACGGTGCAGGTATTGAAGTAACAGAAATCGTAGACGTTACTCCGTTACCACACAATGGTTGTCGTCCTCCTAAAAAGAGAAGAGTATAATTAACTATAAGTTTCTTGAACACTGAATCCGGAATTGTGAATAGATTACACAAAGACCTTATCCTCTCTGTAGTCGCGGCTGCACGATTCCAGATTCTGAATAGAACATTAAAACAATAAAAAATGGCAAGATATACTGGACCTAAAACAAGAATTGCCCGTAAGTTTGGTGAGGCAATATTTGGACCGGATAAAGTCCTTTCTAAAAAGAACTATCCTCCTGGACAACACGGAAATTCCCGTAAAAGAAAAACTTCTGAGTACGGAATTCAGCTTCGTGAGAAGCAAAAAGCAAAATACACTTACGGTGTATTAGAAAAACAATTTAGAAACTTGTTTGAAAAAGCTTCTCGTTCTAAAGGTATTACCGGTGAAGTGCTTTTGCAATTATTGGAAGGCCGTTTGGATAACATTGTTTATCGTTTAGGTATTGCAAAAACACGTGCAGCTGCTCGTCAGTTGGTTTCTCATCGTCATATTACAGTAGATGGTAAGGTTGTTAATATTCCTTCTTACGCTGTAAAAGCTGGTCAGATTATTGGTGTTAGAGAAAGATCTAAATCTTTGGAAGTAATTGCTGATGCATTATCTGGTTTCAACCACAGCAAATATCCTTGGATTGAGTGGGATCAAGCTTCTATGACTGGTAAATTATTACATTTACCTGAAAGAGCAGACATTCCTGAAAACATTAAAGAACAGTTGATCGTAGAATTGTATTCTAAATAATAATTGATTTCCATGGCGATATTAGCATTTCAAAGACCCGATAAAGTATTAATGTTGGAAGCGGACAACTTCTTCGGTAAATTCGAGTTTCGTCCGTTAGAGCCTGGCTATGGTATTACCATTGGTAATGCACTACGCCGTATTCTCTTGTCCTCATTGGAAGGTTTTGCTATTACATCCATTAAAATCGACGGTGTGAATAACGAATTTGCAGCTATTCCGGGTGTGATTGAGGATGTAACTAACATTATCCTGAACTTGAAGCAAGTGCGTTTTAAACATCTTGTAGATGACATTGAGAATGAAAATGTAAGTATTACTGTTTCGGGTTCGGAAGTGTTCAAAGCCGGAGATATAGGTAAACAGCTAACCGGATTCGAAGTGTTGAATCCAGAGTTGGTTATTTGTCGTTTAGATCCGAAGGCAGGTTTCCAGATTGAATTGACAATTAACAAAGGTCGCGGATACGTTCCGGCTGATGAAAATAGAGATCCGAATGCAGACATTAACGTGATTGCAATTGACTCTATTTATACTCCGATTCGTAATGTCAAGTATTCAATTGAAAACTACCGTGTTGAGCAAAAAACGGACTACGAAAAGTTGATTCTTGAAATCGCCACTGATGGTTCAATTCATCCAAAAGAAGCGTTGAAAGAGGCTGCTAAGATTTTGATTCATCATTTTATGTTGTTCTCTGATGAAAAGATTGCTATTGAAGCAGCTGAAACTGACGGGAACGAAGAATTTGATGAAGAAGTTCTTCATATGCGTCAATTGCTTAAAAGCAAGTTAGCAGACATGGATCTTTCTGTTCGTGCGTTGAACTGCTTGAAAGCGGCAGATGTTGAAACATTGGGTGAGTTAGTTAAGTTTAACAAGAACGATCTATTGAAATTCAGAAACTTCGGTAAGAAGTCTCTTACAGAATTGGATGATCTGCTTGATAGCTTGAACCTTTCATTCGGTATGGATATCACTAAATATAAATTAGATAAAGAGTAAGTATAAGCGATGAGACATAATAAAAAATTCAACCACTTAGGTCGTACAAATACTCACCGTAACGCTATGCTTTCTAACATGGCTTGTTCTCTTATCAAACATAAGAGAATCTTCACCACTGTAGCTAAAGCAAAAGCGCTTCGTAAATTTGTAGAACCACTTATCACTAAGTCTAAAGAGGATACAACTCATTCAAGACGTGTGGTATTCAGCAATTTGCAGGACAAATATGCTGTAACAGAATTGTTCAAAGAAGTAGTTCAGAAAATCGGTGACCGTCCAGGTGGTTACACTCGTATCTTGAAGACTGGTAACCGTTTAGGTGACAATGCTGCTATGTGCTTCATTGAATTAGTAGATTACAACGAAAATATGTTGAAAGAAGCTCCTAAGAAAGCTGCTAAGACAAGACGTTCTCGTAAAAAATCTACAGCTGCTGAAGCTCCTGCAACAGAAGAACAAGCTGCAGAATAATATTGGATAATTATAACCAATAAATATAAAAACCCGTCTCGAATGAGGCGGGTTTTTTTGTTACATTATGAATCGTAAGTGATTTATAGAAGTGAAGGTTTGCTTCTTTTTTATATAATTCTTTTGGACATCCATTTATTAGCCCATAGATGCCATCTATGGGCATAACTTTTTATTTATTTTCTTTGTTATATTTGTATAGTTATTGAATTTAATAAAGAAAAAGTATGAATATAGTAAAAATAAAAGGACGTGAGATTTTGGATTCTCGTGGAAATCCTACAGTAGAGGTGGATGTATGGTTAGCTTCAGGTGCTTTCGGCCGGGCAGCAGTACCTTCCGGGGCTTCGACCGGCGAGCATGAGGCTCTCGAGCTGCGTGATGGTGATAAAAGTCGTTATTTAGGTAAAGGTGTGTTGCGTGCGGTAGATAATGTCAACCGGGTGATTGCTCCGGCTTTGATAGGGATGAATGCACTAAAACAGCGTGAGATCGATGAAAGATTACTCGAATTGGATGCAACTAAAACAAAATCCAAATTAGGTGCTAATGCTATGTTAGGTGTCTCTTTGGCAGTTGCTAAAGCGGCAGCTGATTATTTACATTTACCTTTATATCGATATATTGGTGGAACTAATGCTTTTGTATTGCCTGTCCCAATGATGAATATTATCAATGGAGGTTCTCATTCGGATGCTCCGATTGCTTTTCAAGAATTTATGATCCGTCCAATAGGAGCTTGCTGTTTTCGTGAAGGATTACGTATGGGAGCAGAAGTATTCCATGCTTTGAAGAAGGTCTTACATAAACGAGGGTTGAGTACCGCTGTTGGGGATGAAGGAGGTTTCGCTCCGGCGTTGAATGGAACGGAGGATGCTTTGGACTCGATTATGGCAGCAATAGAGTTAGCAGGTTATATCCCAGGAAAAGATATTACCATCGCAATGGATTGTGCAGCTTCCGAGTTTTATACAGATGGTGTCTATGATTATGCATTGTTTGAAGGTCCTCATGCTATCAAGCGGACTGCTGATGAACAGGTTGCTTATTTGACTGAGTTAGTTTCTAAATATCCGATTGATTCTATTGAAGATGGTATGGATGAAAATGATTGGGAAGGTTGGAAGATGCTGACAGAGGCATTGGGTGATCGTTGTCAGTTAGTAGGAGATGATTTGTTTGTAACTAATGTTGGGTTCTTGCAGAAAGGAATTGAAAGAGGTTGTGCGAACTCTATTCTAATTAAGGTTAATCAGATTGGAACCCTTTCAGAAACGATGGATGCGATTGAGATGGCACACCGGAATGGTTATACGACAGTCACTTCGCACCGTTCGGGTGAGACGGAAGATACGACGATTGCAGATATTGCTGTGGCTACCAATAGCGGACAGATTAAGACAGGATCGTTGAGCCGTTCGGATCGTATGGCAAAATATAACCAATTGCTTCGTATAGAAGAAGAGTTAGGGGACTTTGCAGTATATGGATATAAAACGATTCATAAAAGATAATTTCCTTAGGTGATTCAGTGTGTTAGAAGGGGGCTGTCCGGATGGATGGCTCCCTTTT
The DNA here is from genome assembly GCA_017560165.1 of Parabacteroides sp. Taxonomy (GTDB): domain Bacteria; phylum Bacteroidota; class Bacteroidia; order Bacteroidales; family Tannerellaceae; genus Parabacteroides. The sequence continues at coordinate 4,592 of JAFYOM010000222.1, read as the reverse complement.
TTTGTCTTTCTTAAAAAATATTCAAATTGAAAGGGATTTCTTTGAAATAATAACACTACCTTTGCAGCCTGAAATTGAAATTTAACGGAAATTATCAATTTTATTTCAATATAATATGTTTAAAAGTTTTAGAGGTTATCATTTAGTTGAAACCTATCAAAAATTGAAAAAAGCGAGACGTTTGGATAAATCTAACGATTTTTCTCGCGTATTGAAAGTAGTTATTGCAGTTGCCGTATCTTTGGCACTCTGGTTTATGCCAGCTTCTTCATTCGGTATTCCGGGCTTAACTGTAGTAGAACATCGCTTAATCGCCATTTTTGCTTTTGCAACCTTGATGTGGTTGTTTGAAGCTATCCCGGCTTGGACTACCTCTGTGATGGTGATGGTGATTCTGTTATTTACGGTCTCTAACAGTAGTTTTGTGCTCTTTACGCACGGTATCTCTCCGGAAGAGATGGGTACTCAGGTAAAGTACACCTCTTTGCTACACTGTTTTGCTGACCCAATCATCATGTTGTTTATTGGTGGTTTCATCTTGGCTATCGCTGCAACAAAGACCGGTTTGGATTCTATGTTGGCTCGCGTGATGTTGAAACCGTTTGGTAAACAGTCTCGTTTCGTGTTGCTTGGTTTCATCTTGGCAACCGGTATCTTCTCTATGTTCTTGAGTAACACTGCAACTGCAGCGATGATGCTTACCTTCTTGACTCCGGTGTTGAAAGCTCTTCCGGCTGATGGTAAAGGTAAAATCGCATTGGCTATGTCTATTCCGGTAGCAGCCAATATCGGTGGTTTGGGTACTCCGATCGGTACACCTCCTAATGCAATTGCGTTGAAATATTTGAATGACCCTGCCGGTTTGAACTTGAATTTAGGTTTCGGTGAATGGATGATGTTCATGTTCCCGTTCACAATCCTTATCCTGTTCTTATCTTGGATACTATTGTTAAAGTTGTTCCCATTCAAACAAAAAACGATTGAATTGAACATCGAAGGTGAAGCAAAGAAAGACTGGCGTTCTATCGTAGTTTACATTACTTTCATCATTACAATTTTGTTGTGGGTAACAGATAAGGTAACAGGTGTAAACTCAAACGTTGTAGCTATGCTTCCGGTAGCTGTATTCTGTGTGGTAGGTGTGATTACTCGTCGTGACTTGGAAGAAATCAACTGGAGTGTGCTTTGGATGGTTGCCGGTGGTTTCGCTTTAGGTGTGGCTTTGAACGAAACAGGTTTGGCTCAACACATGATTACTGCTATTCCGTTTAACTCTTGGGCTCCGTTGGCTGTAATCTTAGGTTCAGGTCTTATCTGCTACATGATGTCTAATTTCATCTCTAATACAGCAACTGCTGCATTGTTGGTTCCTATTTTGGCTGTTGTAGGTATCAGTATGACAGGAACATTGGCTCCGTTAGGTGGTGCAAGTACATTGGTTATCGGTATCGCTATCGCAGCTTCTGCTGCAATGATCTTGCCGATCTCTACGCCTCCTAATGCGTTGGCTCATGCTACAGGTATGATTGAACAGAAAGATATGCAGAAAGCAGGTTTGTTGGTAGGTGTTATGACTTTGGCTTTGGGCTATGGTATGTTGATCCTTATCGGTAAGATTGGTCTTTTAGGATAATCGGTTTATAATATATATAGTTTTGAAAAGGACAGTTCCCTATTTGGGAGCTGTCCTTTTTTTTATGTCTTATGGGTTGGGTTTACTGATAAAGAAGAAGGGTATATAAACAAAAAAGCCTCCCGATTTGAATCGGAAGGCTTTTTGTATGGCAATAGAACCAGGGGAGTGATTACACTCTTCTTTCTTTGATTCTTGCTTTCTTACCGGTAAGAGCACGTAAGTAATACAATTTAGCACGACGTACTTTACCAAATTTGTTCACTGTGATGCTTTCAATAAACGGAGATTCGATCGGGAAAATACGTTCTACACCTACGTTTTCAGACATCTTACGAACTGTGAAGCGTTTTTTGTCTCCATGACCAGAGATACGGATTACAACGCCTCTGTACTGCTGGATACGTTCCTTGTTACCTTCTTTGATACGGTAAGCAACTGTGATAGTGTCACCACTTCTGAATGCAGGAAATTCCTTCTTTGTTGCGAACGCTTCTTCTGCAATTTTAATTAAATCCATTTTGCTATAGCTTTTTAATGTTTGTTTTTTTTATGAAACGCAATGTAACGGGCTACTTATCCCGACAGAGATTACGTAAAGCGGGTGCAAAGTAACGAAATATTTATGGTTTACGCAAGATTGCTTTGAAATAATTTTACTTTAACCATTTATCAGCAAAGAGAATATAGTTTTTCCAATCAAAATCGGTTACATCATGTTTACCGGTACGGATATGATAGGCAATCCGGTTCATGATGGGTTGGTTGACTGATGGCATGGTAAAGGTGTCTAATCCTTTCATTCCGTACAATTGATAGACTTCTCCTGCATGTGCAGCAGAGAGGAATTCTCCTTTAGGGTCAGCCCACAAATCCTCTTCGGCACTGGCTACATAGAGTGGACGAGGAGCTACAAGAGCTAACAGTTGATGTTGGTCGAAAGGTAATTCTTGTACCTTTTGGTTATATTGATGGAAGTTTTTACAAAACCAATGTGAAAACACGTTATTTATGCGGTTGACTGTTTCGCCAAATTCTCGTCTGGATAGAGCTGCACCACCACAACCGGAGTTATTGGATATAACCATAGCGAAACGTTTGTCGTTCACGCCGGCCCATAGAGCTGTTTTCCCCAAACGAGAATGTCCCATAACAATGACTCTTTTTGAATCAACCTGTTTGTCTTTTACCAAATAATCCATCATACGGCTATATCCCCAAGCCCATGCTGCAATCGCTTGTCCGTCTGTATTTGTAAGGTCTGTTTCTGATTTATATCCGAAGAAAGGAAGAATACTTTCCGGCTGTCTCTCTTTTTGGTCTGGATAGAAATCAAAATAATGGATTGTAGCAACTCCATATCCGGCTTTGACAATCATTTCTATTGGCCAGCGGGAGATTTTGCTCCCTCGTGGATAGTCGGAATGTTGAGATGGGATAATAGATGGATCGTTGGATACAGTTTGGTTCCCTTGGAAATTGAATTGTAAGAATACTGGAGCAGGTTTGGCTGTACTATTAGGGAGGTACATCAACATCAGCGCCTTGCGTTCCATCCCTTTATGTTTGAAAGAAATCTCCACCTGCTTACGGATGGCAATCCCATTCAGTGCTGTTGAACTACTTTCTACAATGTTATAAGTGGCTTTTATCTTTTGGTTAGGTAGTTCTCCATACATCTGTTCTGTAAAAAGAGATAGCAATTCGGGGCGTCTGATCTTTTCCCACTCTTTGACGGAGGTAATAGATTTACCATTCGTTGTTTTTAATAGCTCTGGCAAAGTATAAGTAGGAACTTTATTTTCATCATAATTAGTTTTGGGCTGATTTTGTGTGTAAGCTATTAATGAGTTGAAAACGAATAGAACTACGAAAAAAGGAAACAGTATTTTTTTCATGAGACTCTTGATTTAAGATTAATTTATTGATTGCCTTTGTTTGCCAAAGGTAGAATTATCTATTGAATTTTCTTATTTTTGAACGTTAATTTAAAATTTTCATGAAAAGAATACTATTTATAGGGTTGTTTAGTTGGATGTTCATCGGTGGGGTTTTAGCCGGAACGACTCCTAATTTATACCGAACGGTGGATAAAGCCAAAATGAATCATTGGGTAGATTCTGTTTTTGATGCGATGAGCCATGATGAACGTATCGGACAACTTTTTATGGTGATAGCTGATCCCAAGTCGGATGATGCTAATATGAAAAAGTTGATGCGTTATGTAAATGAGGTTAAAATAGGAGGTATCCTTTTCCATAAGGGTAATCCGGAAACGCAGGCGGATGTGACCAATCGATTGCAAGAGGCTTCCCGTATTCCAATGTTGGTGGCTTTAGATGGTGAATGGGGGCTTTCCATGCGTCTTTCCGGAACGACTCGTTTTCCGAAGAATATGATGTTAGGGGCTATAGAGGATAATCATTTGATTACAGAGTTCGGACGTGAGGTGGCTCGACAGTGTAAGGAGATGGGTATTCATGTCAATTTTGCTCCGGTGATTGATGTGAATAGTAATATTCATAATCCGGTTATCGGTCTACGTTCTTTTGGAGAAATTCCAGAAGCTGTGGCTGAGAAGGGGATAGCCTATTCACAAGGATTGGAATCTGTTGGTGTCATTTCTGTTGCGAAACATTTTCCCGGACATGGTGATACAGATAAAGATTCGCATTATACTTTGCCTGCAGTGTTACATGATCGGAAACGATTGGAGGAGGTTGAGTTAGTACCTTTTAAACGATATATCCATGAAGGATATGCCGGTATCATGACAGCGCACCTTTATGTCCCGGCATTGGATAAGGCTAAAAATCGTCCGGTATCCATGTCAAGATCCGTTGTAACGGATTTTTTACAAGACGAGTTGGGCTTCCAAGGGCTTCGTTTTACGGATGCATTGGCTATGAAAGGAGCAACGACTAAGAAATCAGATAATCCATCAGTTTTGGCATTGACG
>JAFYOM010000221.1 GCA_017560165.1 Parabacteroides sp. | reverse complement strand
GTTACTTTTCCTCTAAGAGAACCTGCTTGAGCTGATTGAAGCAATTGAATCTCAATATTCATAACGAGCTCTGGCTTGGTTAATCTAAGATTATCTAATCTGCCACGAGCTTCAGGAGTCAAGATTTGTTTCATAGCTTGTTTTAATTGAGCTTCCATTTCTGCTTGTTGCTGAGCAGCCTGTTGCTGTGCCAATTGCTGTTGAGCCATTTGTTGTGGGTCAGCATTCATAGCAGCTTGTTGTTGTAATTCAGCCATACGTCTTTTGCGTATTTCATCAAGTTCACTCATAATAAAAACCCCATTAATATAAATTATTTTCTGAATCAACCATTAAATAATCATTAAAAATATTCCATGATTAATTCTATCTAAATTCTACCTAATATTTTGAAAGTTCTGGAATATCTTTAATTAATTCAGCAGAAGTATTATCTAAGAAAGATCTACCTTCTGGAGTAATAATTCTTCCAGCATCGACTTTTTCTACGTAACCTGCATCTTCTAATTGATGTAAAGCTACTCTTACAATGGAGCCACTACCTTTTCTGAATTTTTCAGGGTTAACTCCTCTATCTTTTTTACCACCGTAGAAGGTTCTTAAACTTCTTACTCCAACTGGTCCATCAATATAAACTCTTCTTAAGATAGAAGCGCATCTTACATACCACCAGTCGATGTTTTCTGGTTTTCTTTCTTTGTGAACACCAGTTTTAACAAGTTTTGTCCATTCAGGGGCAACAATTTTATCATTATTATCTCTAAATTCATCTGCAACAGTATTAATTAATAACTCTGCAGGAACATCAAATACAGTTGTCATATAATTTTCTCCAATTAATATGTTCTAATCCAATCTTCTCATTCACCTAAGACTGGTGTCTGTAACTCTAAGTGAATAATCTAATTGGATTGTTTTTTATAAATAACAGCAACATTCCCTCTAACGTCAATAAGTTGGGATTTAGTGCCTTCAACAATGCTGTTAATTAAATCATCTTTATTTCTTGCTACATTTTTAGCAAATCGTAATTTAATAATAGGATTGGATTTTAACTGACGTTTAATCTCTTCAATAACATTGTCATTAACACCAGCTTTTCCAATATTGATTGTCATAGCGGAACGAGCTTCATTCATAATCTCTTTTTTTGAAAGTGTAAGAGTCAATTTTAGCTCTCCTTTTTAACTTTTTTTCCCTGATGTAAGGAATTTTCATGATATGGCCACACTCGCCACAATAAATATTAATTTCATTATTAATTAGCCGGACAGCGCAGTTGTGACCGGGAACCAAAAACTTGTAACAATTTTTACAGTATCTTCGTCCCCACGCTTGAGGAATTTTTGTATTGTACTTCTTTGAAATCTTTCGAGCAAGCTCAACATAACGATGAGATCTTTCAGGATGCTCTTTATATTCCTTTTCTGCACGATTGAAAAGAATATCCATTCGCTCTTGAGCTATATCAATCATCCAATCTGGTCTTTTTCCTCTAGCCATAGATACCCCTCTCATACATAGTATAATCTCTTTAAAATAACTTATTGCTTAAATAAAAGTAGATTTTGATGAGAAATCAAATTTAAAGCAATGTAAAAATAAAGTAATTAAACAAATATTCCTATAATATAATAGTACAAGAGGAATATTAAGATAAGATATGTTTTTTCTATTATAAAAAGGTTTTCTATATTATAATATATTATTATAAAAATAAGTATGGAAAAAAGTAAAAAAATATGAAAACAGTGAAAAAATTCATCAAAAAATATAAATTATTTTAAAAACCATTCCATGAAATCAATTGATCCAAGTGGAGATTCCAGATTGCCAGTCACTATCTCCAATATTAAATCACGAGTCTCTTCAATTGATTTATCGCTTACATCAATTTCATGAGCTCTTTCACCATAAATATCATAAGCTTCAGCTGAACATACAGCCAATGCTTCGGATTCAAGATTTTCTTCTATTTT
>JAFYOM010000220.1 GCA_017560165.1 Parabacteroides sp. | reverse complement strand
CTGAAAAATATTATTTCGAATATTTTGATAAGCAATGGAAACCAAGCTCTCATTTAAAAGATCTTTTAAAGGAAGTTCATAAACGGATTGTTAAACAATATGGTGAGTTTCCAGGTAAGCCGGTTAAATTTCCAGAAAAGGAGCAGAAGGAGAAGAAAAAGAATTCATATGCTGTGTTCTGTCCAAATTGTGATTATGAAATGAAAATTACTAAAAAAATGCTCGAAAAACATAGTGGTGGACTTCCAACTTGTCCGTGTGGAGCTAAAATGGGAATTGCCTATGAAGACGACGAAACAGAAGAAAAAGAAGGATAGATTAGTCAATAATGTTGAGCTGAAACATTTTGAATATGATTCATTAAAAGTCTCAGATTATTGGAAAGACTTATATGAAGGCGAAAAAAAGAGATCAAGATGATCTCTTTTTTTATTGATTATATTAATTTTTTTACAGTTACAGCTATATATATACATAACAAATTAAATTATAGAAAAATGAAACATTTGAACACTAAAAGTACGCTGGCGAGATTACTGATATATATTTTGGTATCATCAGCAATAGGAATTATAGGACCACTGACTGGGATATACATATACGCACGCTATTTTGATGAGGATTTGTTACGCAAGAAAAACGATTACTCATATACAGTGTATAGAGCAAGAGCCGAGTTACATTATCAAGGTTGTAAGGATGCGTTAGTCGAGGAGATTGATAAATATATTCAGACAGTTGGACCTGGGAGCAGTTTAAATGGTTTATATTTATTAGAAGCATGTGAAAAATACGATGTTGATATTAGATTTGTATTATCTCAAGGACATATAGAATCTCACTTTGGAACTAAAGGAATAGCTTATAAAACAAATTCTGTATTTAATGTCATGTCGTTTGATGGGTTATCTGCAAATCAAATAATCAAAGCTGGTAAAGGGTATTCACATCCAGATCATTCAGTTGAACCATATCTGAAATTATTAACGACGAAATATCTCGTTAATAAAACAGAAGAAGATATGTTTTTAGATTTTAAAAATGTGGATGGTAAAAGATATGCTAGTGCAAAAGATTATGAACAAAAACTATTACAAATTTATAATAACTTAGATTCAATCGCAAATATTACAACTACATACAAACAATATAAACAATATAAAAGTGTCGTAGGACAATGAAAACAATACTTATAACAGATACACATTTCGGTGTTAAACAGAACTCAGTTAATTGGTTAAATTCTCAACTGGAATTCATTGAAGATCAATTAATACCATATATACAAAAACTCTCAGAAAAACCACGACTGATTCATTTGGGTGATGTATTTGATTCACGATCAACTATTTCAACCTTTGTAGCAACTAAAGTCATAGAAGTATTTAAAAAATTAAGTGAAGTAACTGAAGACTTCATAATCATAGGTGGTAATCATGACTTTTATTCTCCTAATTCTGACCAAATAGATACATTAAATTTATTACTAGGGAATCTTGGGATAAAGATTATCACGAAACAATGCGAAATACAAGATGATAATATATATGTTCCTTGGTATGAATGGATTAATAATCAAGACGGAATACAACAATTGATTAATAAGCATAATATCAAGAATCTATTTACACATACCGATATAGTATCTGAAAATGTAACAATAAGATGCGATAGAGTGTTTTCTGGACATGTTCATATCCCATATGTAAATGGACGATTGTGGAATCTTGGGTCTACTTATGCATTGAACTTCGCTGATGCCAATCAAGCTCGTGGCTTTTATGTTAAACATGAAGATGATAAAGTAGACTTTATTGAAAACGAGAAGTCTTTTAAGTTCTGGCGTTTCAAAAATGATGAGATTTTCGATATAGATCGTATTAATAAAAATGATTATGTTGAGATATATATAAGTCGAGGAAATTATTCATTGACGAGTTATGAAAAACAATTAGATTATATAAGCAAGAATTGGAAGAATCTATGGATAATTCCTGTACAGGATGCTTTAATTGATGGTAATAATAACCTATTTGAATGTCCTGATATCGAACAGATAGCTAAGGCATCAATACCAGAATATTTACAAGATAAGTTTAATTTAATTTTAAATAGTTTAAAATGAAGTATATATTTGTAGGAACTCAATCAACCGGAAAGTCTACTATATTAAGACAATTTCAATCAGAGTATAATGTAATTACAGAGGTTGTGAGAAGATTAGCTAAGGAAGGAGTAAAGATTAATGAGATGGGGGATGAGGAAGGACAATGGGCTATCTTTAATGAATATAAGAAGTTATTTAGTGAACAAGACAATTATATTTCTGATAGAGGATTAGTGGATGTATGTGCGTATACAAAGTATTTAGTTGATCAGGGAAGTATTGATGAAAGTATCTATACGGAACAGTTGAAACAATTAAAAGAATTTGTCAGAGATGTACAAGCAACGTACTTCTATTTTCCAATCGAATTTCCTGTAGTTGCGGATGGAGTTAGATCGGTTGATGAAAATTTTAGAAAAGCGATTGATGAGAATATCAGAGCTATTATGAAAGAAGCTAAAATTAATCATGTAATAATTACTGGAAGCGTAGAACATCGAGTGAGTATTGTTAAAGAATGTATGCTTGCAAAATACTAAACTTTATATAATGAGTTTTAAAGAGAGATCTTTCCTCAGATGACTAATTATATTGGTCCGCGGGAGATCTCTTTTTAAATCGCTTAAAAACGCGCAAATTTAAGGTATTTTAAGATTTTTTAAATGAGAGAATGGCCAATAGTTCGATTTTGGTACACTCAGAAGCAGGGTAAGACCATCGAAGAAATAATAGATCAAGATATTGATTGGTTTGAATGGGCGTTAAAAGAATTTCAAAACGTCACTCCATCGCAAGCCAATCATTATCATAAAGTCACTGGCAAAAAAATCCCCCAGAAATTCATACAAGATGTAGAACCATATCTGTGGCAGAAAGGGGATCGGGATGGCTTATATATGGATCTATGTAGAACACAGGATCTTGAAGGGACTTTAAGAAAGTGGAGGGGTGAACAATTAAGTCTTTTCTGATCACCTCACACTATATCCATGACCATCATCCAAAGGTCTTACGATATCATTTATAACACAACTTTCGTGGTTAGTTACGTATTTGATCATTTCCTTCAAAGACTCTTCTAAACTCAAATATCTATTATAATACTTAATATTGGATACTTGAAATGGGTATGCATGTATTTGACATGGTAGTTTCTCATACATACATAGATCATCATTATATTGATGAGTAAGTGTACAGACGGGATTCTCAAAATCGAAATAATACATCTCAGGTCTCAATTTAAATAGTGGTATATTGGATGGATGAGTGTATTTATATATATTCATTTCTGTCACGT
>JAFYOM010000219.1 GCA_017560165.1 Parabacteroides sp. | reverse complement strand
CTCTAAGTCTTTAGATGACTATTTACAGAAATTGGAAAAGATGGGTATTCATGCCACAGAAGAGGAGATGTATACGACTACTGTTGCAACTATTGACTATATCAAGGCTCATTATCCGGAAGCTCGTCGTCTATTCTTATTGGGAACCCCGAGTATGATTTCACAGTTTGAAAAGGCCGGTTTTATCTCTACTGCTGATGATGCAGAAGATGTGCCTGATTTGATTGTGGCTGCTTTTGACTTGACTTTGGTTTATTCTCGTTTGTGTCGTGCAGCTTGGTGGATTTCGCAAGGTATACCTTATATTGCAACAAATCCGGATAAAGTTTGTCCGACAAATCTTCCGACTGTTCTTGTTGATTGTGGTTCTATTTGTAAATGCTTGGAACATGCGACCGGACGTCAACCGGATATTACATTAGGAAAACCGGATCCAAATATGTTGATTGGTATTCTTCAACAGAAACAGTTACAGCCGGAAGAGATTGCGATGGTTGGAGACCGTATTTATACCGATATAGCAATGGCTCAGAATGCCGGAGCGGTAGGGGTTTTGGTGCTATCTGGAGAGACTACGATTGAAGTGGCTAATACAGTTCCAAATCCACCGGATGTAATCGCTGAAAATATTGGCGAATTAGGAGAATTATTGGAAGAGGCACAACGGATTTAATCCATTTCAAATATGTTGAAATTTTTACAGCCACCTACATTTAGACCGGAACAGACAGGTCCCGAAGCTGATCAAAAATATAAGCGTTTGCGTTGGCAAGTATTTTTGGGTATATTTATTGGATATGCCGGCTTTTACATTGTGCGGAAAAACTTTTCTATGGCTATCCCCGAATTGGCTCAGTTCGGTTTTGAAAAGGGAGAGTTAAGTATTGTTTTGTCAATGAACGCAATTGCCTATGCTTTATCCAAATTTTTGATGGGAAGCGTTTCAGATCGAAGTAATGCCAGAGTCTTTTTACCTTTGGGATTGATATTGGCATCTATTTCTATGATCTTTATGATTGTCCCGGTTGTTATTTTCGGACCGGAACATAAAGCTTGGGCCATTGCAGTAATGGCTATTTTAAATTTTTTGGTTGGCTGGTTTAATGGTATGGGTTGGCCTCCGTGTGGTCGTGTGATGACTCATTGGTTTTCGGTAAAAGAACGTGGTACCATGATGTCTATTTGGAATTGTGCACATAATGTAGGAGGAGCATTGGTTGGTCCTATGGCTGTATATGGAGCATTGTGGTTTGGCTCATGGTTTTATGGAAGTAATTCTACTCATTACTTTTTAATTGGTACATACGCATTCCCAGCTGCAGTAGCATTGCTTGTTGCAATTTTTGCCTATTCGATGATTCGTGATACTCCACAATCTTGTGGATTATCTTCTATCGAGAAATGGCGAAATGATTATCCGAAGAATTATAGCGAAAAACAGGAAGAGGTCCTTTCTACAAAGGAAATCTTCATGAATTATGTGCTGAATAATAAATTACTTTGGTTTATAGCGGTAGCCAATGCTTTTGTGTATATGGTACGATATGGTTGCTTGGATTGGGCTCCAACCTTTTTAAAAGAGGCACAAGGGTATGACATCAAGCAAGCGGGGTGGGCCTATTTCGCCTATGAGTTTGCAGCTATACCGGGAACATTGGTGTGTGGATGGTTAAGTGACAAAGTGTTTAATGGTCGCCGTGCAATTCCTACAATCCTGTTTATGGCTGTCGTTGCTGTCTTTATTTTCCTTTATTGGCAGTTCTCTGATAACTATGTTATTGTTACTTTATCCTTAATTGCCATCGGATTCTTTATTTATGGACCGGTGATGCTGATAGGTGTACAAGCATTGGATTTGGCTCCGAAGAACGCTGCCGGAACGGCTGCCGGTTTGACCGGATTTTTTGGTTATTTCTTTGGTACGGCGATATTAGCCAATATTGTGATTGGTTATGTTGCTGAATCTGCCGGTTGGGATTGGACATTTATTCTGTTAATCGCAGCTTGTGGCTTGTCTATAATCTTCATGGCTTTTACTTATAAAGAAGAACAGTATTTGGTACAAAATCATAAATAGAGATATTTTTTAAAGTGTAATCATAATAACAATATGGAATCGATTAAACAGATATATCGAATAGGGCATGGTCCTTCTAGTAGTCATACGATGGGGCCAAGACGTGCTGCTGAAATGTTTTTAGTTCGTAACAAAGAGGCTTCTCGTTTTAATGTTACCTTATACGGAAGTTTAGCTGCTACAGGAAAAGGTCACATGACTGATGTCGCTATTCTTGATGTGTTAAGTCCTATAGCAAAAACTCATATTATATGGGAACCTAAAATCTTCCTTCCTTTCCATCCAAATGGAATTCTTTTTGAATCGTTTAATGCAAATGATGAGAAAATGGATAGTTGGACAATTTATAGTATCGGAGGGGGTACATTGGCCAATGAAACCTATAATGAGTTGACACAGGGTCAGGTCTATGAAATGGAGACCATCAAAGATATTCAAACATGGTGTGAGAAGACCGGTTACTCTTATTGGGAATATGTAGAACAATGTGAAGGAAAAGATATTTGGGATTATTTAGCTGAAGTATGGGATACAATGCAACAGGCTGTTCGTAATGGATTGGAAACAGAAGGAATTCTTCCGGGTGGTTTAGGTATCCGTCGTAAAGCTTCAGATTATATGATTCGTGCAAAAGGATATGGTAGTAGTGTTAAGAGTCGTGGTTTGGTTTATGCTTATGCATTGGCTGTTTCAGAAGAAAACGCTTGTGGAGGTAAGATTGTAACGGCTCCAACATGTGGATCTTGCGGTGTAATGCCGGCTGTTCTATACCATTTGAAAGAATCTCGTGATTTCAGTGATTCTCGTATTTTACGTGCTTTGGCAACTGCCGGTTTGTTTGGTAATGTGGTACGTACAAATGCCTCAGTGTCTGGTGCGGAAGTTGGTTGTCAGGGTGAAGTAGGGGTTGCATGTGCGATGGCTGCAGGAGCAGCTAGCCAATTGTTTGGTGGAACATCGGCTCAGATTGAATATGCGGCAGAGATGGGATTGGAACACCATTTAGGTTTGACTTGTGACCCGGTTTGTGGTTTGGTTCAGATCCCTTGTATCGAACGTAATGCCTTTGCTGCTGCACGAGCATTGGATGCAAATACTTTCTCTAATTTCTCAGACGGAAAGCATCGTGTAAGTTTCGATCAAGTAGTGGAAGTGATGCGTCAGACCGGAAAAGACTTGCCTAGTCTTTATAAAGAAACCTCAGAAGGTGGTTTGGCTAAACACATGGAACAAGTTTAATTTTTTGAAGCATACAGATAAAAATCCCATCAGAAAGTGATCTGACCCCAAAAAGTTGGACTGATTAATAAAAGTATTATTGGTAAAGAGTTCGGTATTGCACCGGACTCTTTCCTTTTAGTCTCAGTTTTATTCTGTCATTGTTGTAGTAATGGATATACTTCTTCAGTTCTTGCTT
>JAFYOM010000218.1 GCA_017560165.1 Parabacteroides sp. | reverse complement strand
GTTCTTTTGGAACTAAGAAATGAAGAACATCCGGGAGACAATGAGGGTTTTCGGCTACAAGAAGCCAGGTAGGGGTAAAAAAAACTGAAACCAAGATTGCAATAAAACGGATCCATCGAATGAATGTTCCAACAATAGGATTTTGGTAATAATCTTCTGAATGTTGTGTGAAATGAAATAAAGTTGCAGGAAAGAGCATAACAGAAGGAGAGTTATCAACGAAAATTGCCACATGTCCTTCTAAAAGATGAGCAGAAACAACATCAGGACGTTCTGTGAATTTAGCTTGTGGAAACGGATTATACCAACGTTTTTTTATCATTAATTCTTCTAACGTTTTTTCTCCCATTACAAGTGCTTCTGTTTGGATCTTTTGCAGCGTATCTTTAATATGCGTGATCAGTCGTTCATCCGCTAATCCATTGATATAACCAATTGCAACGTCGGTTTGAGAACGACTTCCTATTTTTTGAATTTCATATACAAGATTAGGGTCGCGTACTCGTCGACGTACAAGAGCTGTATTAAAAATAATGGTTTCAACCATCCCATCTCTTGATCCTCGGGTTACTTTTTCCAAGTCAGGTTCTTCCGGACTGCGGGTTGGATAGCTTCTCATATCTAAAATCATAGCTTCCTGAAAACCGTTAATGAAAAGTACTGTATAACCTGACAGGATGGAAGAAACTAATTTTTCTATTTCTTTTTCTTTTGTAACTTCAGTATTACCAAGTTGGATCTGAATGAAACTTTCCAAAGAGTCTACGCCTACTGTTTCATATCCGCTTTGGAAGCGCTGAAACAGATGTAAAACAAGATTAGAGTTAATCAGTCCGTTAATTAATACATAGTATCCCATATGTGAGCCAATTTGGATTTCACGAGTTATTAAATCAAAACTTTTACCGATAGGGAGTTTTTCTTTTAAAACTTTGATGTTTTCAGATAAAACAGGGGATACATATAATGAATCTTTTTTTAAGAATATTTCGCTTCTTGCCATATTTCCCATCCTTTCGTGGTCTTTGTAGTATAGAGTTTGTATACTTTTACTTTGAATTATGTATACCTTTAGGGAATTTTAGGCATCATGTTGGAATTTCAACAAAATTCATCAAATAGTCTTTTCTTTCACTAACATGTATGGTATAATTCGATTTGGTTAATGATGACCAAAATATGTATTTATACTTTAGAAAGCGAGGATTCATCCATGCCTTTTTCATCTACCGTTGATAATGTAAAACATCCACAGGTAGCATCTCTTGGCCTCATGGCTATGGAGAGCGCCAGTGAACTGGGAAAAAAAGTTGATGACCATTTAAGAAGATTATATCAGAATATTGAAGGAAGTATTCAGGATGGTGACGAATCATTCTTGATTTCTTGCTCCTGCCCCCGATTCCAGAGCGGTGACGCGAAAGGTTTTATTAATCAATCGGTAAGAGGTTTGGACATGTATTTGTTAACCGATGTAGGTAACTATAATTGTACATATAAAATGTTTGGTCAGGAAGTTCCCATGTCTCCGGACGATCATTTTGCCGATTTAAAACGAGCTATTCAAGCAATCGGTGGTAAGGCTCATCGAATCACCTTGATTATGCCGAATCTGTATGGTGCTCGTCAGCATCGTCGTAGCCATCGTGAGTCTCTTGACTGTGCATTTGCTCTTCAGGAACTTCAAAATATGGGCATCTCTTCTGTAATGACTTTTGATGCTCATGATCCTCGTGTTCAAAATGCTGTTCCTTTGATGGGATTTGATAATGTAATGCCTCATTATCAAATGTTAAAAGCTTTACTGAAACATGTACCGGATATTAAGTTAAATAAAGAATCCTTCATGGTAGTTAGCCCCGATGAAGGTGCCATTTCTCGAAATGTTTATTATGCCTCCGTTATTGGAGTAGATATGGGTATGTATTACAAGCGTCGTGATTATTCAAAAATCGTGAATGGACGTAATCCTATTGTCGCCCATGAGTTCCTTGGCACTGATATCAAAGGTAAAGACGTTTTAGTTGTTGATGATATGATCGCTTCCGGCGACTCTATGTTGGATATTGCATATGACTTGAAAAAGCGTGGAGCAAATCGTGTTTTTGCTGCTTGTACCTATGCATTGTTTACTGAAGGTATTGATCGTTTTAATAAAGCAGTAGCAGATGGTGTGTTAGGTGGCGTGCTTTCCACTAACTTGACTTATCGTCGACCGGAGTTGCAGGCTGCTCCTTGGTTTTTCGAGGCAGATGTATCCAAATATATTGCATATTTCATTGCTTCTATGAATCATAATATTTCTGTAAGCAGTTTGTTGGATCCTCATACAAAGATCAAAAATTTGATTGCAGAACATAATAGTAAGTGAAATAAATAAGTATGAAAACGCCTCTGAACTAATGTTCGGAGGCGTTTTGAAACCAAACAAAAAGAGCAATTGTTCTGAACATATAAAACAGAATAATTGCTCTTTTTAATTCACTTTATAGAACGGAATAATCCAATGACCTTTCCAAGAATTAAACAATCTTTTACAAGAATGGGATCCATATAATCATTTTCCGGCTGCAGACGAATGTAATCCTTTTCTTTATAAAAAGTTTTAACCGTAACACTATCACCCAAAAGTGCTACAACTTTATCGCGGTTAGAAGCAGTATTTTGGCGGCGAATTAAAATCAAATCATCTTCAAAAATACCAGCATTAACCATACTTTCGCCCTGAACCCGAAGCATGAAACACTCGGAATTATGTGTATAATCAACCGGAAGTGGAAAATAATCTTCGATGTTTTCTACTGCTAGGATAGGCTCGCCGGCACGAACACGTCCAATAATAGGAATAGCGACCATTTCAGGAGCCTGAGAAATAGCATTAGAAAAGGGGATCACACGTTCTGATGGGTTAAATGGTTTAGATTCCTGAGGAAGTTCTTGATCAGGACGTTTGCAAATTTCGATAGCCCGAGGTTTGGCGGGGTCACGTTTTATATAACCTTTAGATTCCAAACGTGCAAGATGACCATGTACAGTAGAGGTAGAACGTAAATTAACTGCTTCACAAATTTCACGAACTGACGGTGGATAGCCTTTTTCCTCTTGTTTATCAATTATATATTTTAAAATTTCTTTTTGTTTATTGGACAGTGTCATAAAATCATCCTTCCGATTATTGTACAGAATTAAAGTTGGACTTAGTATAACATATATTTTCTAAAATGTCAAACGGGCGTTCGTAAATTTTCGTATTATTTTTTTGGCAATACGCTTGACAAGAATCTATGTTCGTACTATAATGAGAACATCTAATCGATAGAACACACTTTCGGAACAGGAGAAGCTAAAATGACATA
This sequence comes from Parabacteroides sp., assembly GCA_017560165.1. Lineage (GTDB taxonomy): Bacteria > Bacteroidota > Bacteroidia > Bacteroidales > Tannerellaceae > Parabacteroides. Next base: position 512 of record JAFYOM010000218.1, on the reverse strand, counting down.
CTATTCATATAAAACACGCACACTTAGACAGCGCCAAATTAATCGTCAATATCGTCACTTAATTTTTGTATTAGTTGGTATTATTATGGTTTTAATAGTCCTTCTCTTTACTTCTCAAAATAGCGTGGCTCAGGCTGATGAGATGGTCATTGAAACCTATCGTAGTGAAGTGATTCAACCAGGTGAGACCCTTTGGAGTTTGGCAGAAGAGTATCGGCTACCAGATATGCCAATTGAAGAATACATTAAAGAGGTTCGTCGTATTAATCAAATGAGTTCGAACGAGTTGGTTTCCGGTGAATATTTGATTCTTCCAATTTACATGTACGAATATAGTATTTCTTAATTGCTCAAAACATTTATTTGAATATATGGGGGATAAACTCACACATCCTATATTCCCGTTTAGGTGTGTGAGTTTTTCATTTGCATATTTGTAAACATATATGTTATAATATCATAGATTTGGGTTTGAAAACAATCTCTAAAAATGTCTTGAAATCCGCTAAAAT
>JAFYOM010000217.1 GCA_017560165.1 Parabacteroides sp. | reverse complement strand
CAACAGAACGCTATCATGAATATCCAATGATTATCAAAGGATATGGTGCAGGTGCTGATGTTACTGCCGCCGGAGTATTTGCGGACATAATCTCTATTGCAAACATACGATAAGTAATAATGAAAACAATAATCATTTTAGGCGATGGAATGGCCGACGAGCCCATAGAAGCATTGGGAGGTAAAACTCCCATGCAATATGCACAGACTCCATATATGGATCAATTGGCTCGAATGGGTGTTACCGGTAGACTAAAAACTGTAGCAGAAGGTTTTCACCCGGGTAGTGAAGTTGCGAACATGGCTATTTTAGGCTACGACCTTCCTTCCGTTTATGAAGGACGGGGGGTTTTGGAAGCTGCAAGTATAGGATATGAGATGCAACCGGGAGAAATGGCCATGCGCTGTAACCTCATCTGCATAGAGGGAGATGTTTTAAAAAATCATTCTTCCGGCCATATTACAACTGAAGAGGCTGATGAGTTAATTCATTTTCTAAATGAACAATTAGGTTCTGATCGGATTCAGTTTCATACCGGTGTTTCTTATCGCCACCTTTTAGTAATAAAGAATGCAGACAAACGTTTGGACTGTACACCTCCTCATGATGTACCCTTACAACCTTTTCGTCCTCTATTGATAAAAGCAGAGGTTCCGAAAGCTCAAGAAACTGTAGACTTATTGAATGACCTGATTTTAAAATCTCAACAGATTTTGGCCAATCATCCGATTAATCAAAAACGAATCGCAGAGGGTAAAGATCCGGCCAATAGTATTTGGCCTTGGTCACCAGGTTATCGTCCAGCTATGCAGACCATGCAACAAATGTATGGATTCAAGCAGGGTTCTGTCATTTCTGCAGTCGATTTGATTCGAGGTATTGGAGTATACGCTGGATTGAAAGTAATTGAAGTAGAAGGTGCAACCGGATTGTATGACACCAATTATGAGGGAAAAGCACAAGCTGCACTTGAAGCTTTAAAGACAGACGATTTTGTCTATTTGCACGTAGAAGCAAGCGACGAAGCCGGTCACGAAGGAGACGTCGAACTAAAGATTCAAACCATTGAGAATTTAGACAAACGAATTTTGCGTATCCTATTCGAGGAACTACAAACATGGGATGAACCGGTAGCAATCGCTGTCCTACCCGATCATCCAACTCCATGTACAATCCGTACACATACAAATACACCTGTTCCCTTCCTTATTTACAAGCCGGGAGAAACACCTGATGCTGTAACCTGTTTTGATGAGGATGCTGTTTTGAATGGGAAATATGGTGTTTTAGAAAATAATGAATTTATAAAAGAGTTGCTATGAAATACTACAGCACAAATAAGCAAGCACCCTATGCGTCTTTAGAGGATGCTGTTGTGAAAGGGCTTGCGAGTGATAAAGGGCTATACATGCCAGAAAGTATTAAATCAATAGATAAAGAGGTCATTGCTGATTTAAAAAACAAGTCATTCCATGAAATTGCTTGTATCGTTGCTCAAGCTTTCTTTGGAGAAGATATTGAACCTGAAATACTCAATGAAATAGTCAAAGACACATTGGCTTTTGAAACTCCGGTAATTAATGTCCATGATAATATTTACAGTTTGGAATTATTCCATGGCCCAACCCTAGCTTTTAAAGATGTAGGTGCACGTTTTATGGCCCGCCTATTAGGTTTCTTTATCAAGAAAGAGGGACTTAAACAGGTAAATGTATTGGTTGCAACATCTGGAGATACAGGAAGTGCTGTTGCAAACGGTTTCTTAGGAGTTCCGGGTATACATGTTTATGTACTTTATCCAAAAGGAAAAGTAAGTCCGATTCAGGAATGCCAATTTACCACATTAGGACAAAATATCACAGCTTTGGAAATTGATGGAACATTTGATGATTGCCAAGCCCTCGTTAAGTCTGCTTTCATGGATGAAGAATTGAATCAGCACATGAAATTGACTTCTGCAAATTCAATCAACGTAGCTCGTTTCCTTCCTCAATCATTCTATTATTTCAATGCATACGCTCAGCTAGACAGAATAGGAAAGGCAGATGAATTGGTAGTATCTGTACCTAGTGGTAATTTTGGAAATATCACTGCCGGTATCTTTGCTTATTGGATGGGATTACCTATCAAACGTTTCATCGCCGCTAATAACCGAAACGATGTTTTCTTGGAATATCTTCAAACCGGAATCTATACACCACGTCCATCTGTTCCAACAATTGCAAATGCAATGGATGTGGGTAACCCAAGTAACTTCGCCCGTATATTAGATTTGTTTGGATCAAAAGAGAATCCTCATCAAGCAATCTGTGAGTTAATCAGTGGTTACCGTTTTACAGATGAAGAAATTGGTGAGACAATGAAACAAACCTACAAACAAACGGGATATATATTAGATCCACACGGAGCATGTGGTTACCAAGCATTAGTTGAGAACCAATTGACAGCCAACGAAACGGGAGTTTTCTTAGAAACAGCTCATCCTGCAAAATTCAAAGGAACAGTAGATCATATTTTAGATGCTGATATCGAAATTCCTGAAAAACTTAAAGCCTTTATGCAAGGAGAAAAACAAAGTATTGAATTAAGTAAAGAGTTTGAAGGCTTTAAACAATATTTAATGCAACAGTAAAATATATTTTAACTAACAAAAAGCTCATTTTCGAAAAGATGAGCTTTTTTGTTTTATATCCTAAACCTTTTTTACTCTCCTGCTGTTTTATCTATAAAATCAATACAGAAATAAGATGAGTACAACAGCAAAAAAAATGACACAATCAAGTACAATCGCTTCCCCTAATAAAGAGATTGCTATTTTTATTGGAGAATTATTCTCTTTTAATAATAGTTTAAAACTATTTCATTGGCAAATCACAGGAGAAGGAAGTTACGCCAAACACATCGCATTAGATGAAGCGATTACTTCGCTTTCCTCTGTAATTGATCGAATTACAGAAACAACAATTGCTCTAATGGGAGAGTTACCTATTCTCATTCCGGAAACAAGAATCCCTAACAACATCACTAAACATGTTTCTGATTTTTATCATTACATAGAAATGCATCGAGATCTATTCCCTGAAAACTTCTCGTTATCAATCATTGATGATTATCAAGAAACGCTTCAACAGCTAAGTTATAAATTAGTAAGGCTTCAATAACAATATCTGATAGTTAAACACAACTTAAGGGGCTATCTATAATTTGGATAGTCCCTTTATTTTTTTCAATCAACAGCCCATTCTTTCATCTCATACATATCCAAATATTCTTCCCAAGCGGTATCTACCTCCGTATAGATGGATATAGGCAATAATTCAAAAGAGGCCAACGCTTCGTTTAAACGTTCTCCAAAAACACGAACCGTACGAGTATAAAATACCCAAATCTTCTCTCCCCCTCCAGTATAAACCCCAGTTAAAATAGAAAGTTTATCTTTTTCCATAGCCTTACGCAAAATTTCCTGAACCTCTTCCATCTGTTCAGCTAATGATTCAGAAGGCATTCCTTTATCATCTCCTTCATATTTCCAAGTAATCTCTACACGTTCTTTAAACTTACCAGATTGCACAAATTCTGTAAGTTCATCACGACCGGAAACTGTGACCAACTGTCCTATCTCATTTTCTGAAAGAGCGGTAAACCATTCGTTACTTAATCTCATAGCTCATCTATTTATTACTTTTCACAAAAATAAAGATTTCCCTTGATAAAAGAATAGATCAACAAGATTCTTTCTTGCGTTTCTTCCATAATTGATAGCTATTAAAAATATTTTGCCAAAGCACGTATGAACCGGGAGCCACAGAAGAGAGTGGTTCTAAATAGGTATATGCCATCCAAATGGCAAGTACGGTATTCTTCTGCCCCAAAGCCTGTCCAGCACTGATCCGATCTGCATAACGGGAACCAATCCGTTTTCCTAAATAAAACTGTACGGCACATGCCACCAAACCAGCCAAAGCAAGAGAAACTTTCACATTTACTACCGCATCACTTTCTATCAAGGATTTGACCGTTTGACCTGTTACAATCATCAAGGCAATGCTCCACAAATAGAATGCTGTATCCCGAAATCCCAACAATAAACGATGGATCTTTGGAATACAATAACGGAACAACATGGCTAAAAAGAATGGACAAAGTAATAAAGGAAAGACCTTACTCAATATTTTAAAAAAAGCCACAAAGAAACTCATTCCGACATGAGGTTCTACCAATGGAAACATTAAAGGTACAACAACTGCAGCCAACAAATTGGACAACAACGTATAGGTTGTCAAGCTAGAGGCACTTCCCCCCAATTTACCGGTGATAACAGCAGCAGCTGTTGCCGTTGGACAAATCAGACAGACCATCGCTCCTTCAAAAGTCACCTTATAAGCTCCTCCCATTTGTAAAAAGATAAGTAATATAGCCAACGTTGAAGCTGAAAGAAATTGAAATAGAAGTAACCAGCCGTGCCACTTTGTTGGAATTAATTCACGTGGTTCAATCTTACAAAAAGTAAGCAACAACTGTAAAAAAATTAATGCAGGAGTCAAATAAGATACGAATGTACTTACAAACGGTTTAGTTGGTTCTAACAACTCCACATGGGCAAAAAGAAGATATGCCACAACGCCCGCCAACATCGCAATGGGCAAAGTCCAATTTTTCAAGAAAGTCAACATAATTCCTGCCTTTATTTTCGGTTGGCAAAGATACAATAAAAGCCCCATCCTTTTATGATCTGACCCCAAAAAGTTGGACTGATTAATAAAAGTATTATTGGTAAAGAGTTCGGTATTGCACCGGACTCTTTCCTTTTAGTCTCAGTTTTATTCTGTCATTGTTGTAGTAATGGATATACTTCTTCAGTTCTTGCTT
>JAFYOM010000216.1 GCA_017560165.1 Parabacteroides sp. | reverse complement strand
CCTACTACACAAATGCGCTGATGTAACTCACACAATCGCTGAACAATCAAATGTTGGGCAAAGTTTGTATCTTGGTACTCATCCACCAACACATACTGAAAAAAATTTCGATATTTTTCCAACACCTCAGGATGATCCCGAAACAAGATATTGGTTTGCAAGAGCAAATCATCGAAATCCATCGCTCCGGCTTGTTGACAACGAATTTGATACCGTTTATAAATATCACGCAATAAAGGGACTTTGGATTGCATATCATACTCTATCAATTCTTTGTTTTGTTCATATGCTTTCCAAGTCACAAGAGCATTTTTTGCATTAGAAATTCGGCTTTGAATCATCCCCGGACGATAAATCTTATCATCTAACTGCATCTCCTTGATAATAGTACGAATCAGATTTTTTGAATCAGAAGCATCATATATAGTAAAATTAGCTGGAAAACCTATATGTTCAGCTTCAACACGAAGAATACGAGAAAAGATAGAATGAAACGTACCCATCCACAAACGATAAGCAGTATGTGTACCCGTCAGAGAAGCAATACGCTCTTTCATCTCACGTGCTGCTTTATTAGTAAATGTAAGTGCCAATATTTCTTGAGGAGCAATCCCTTGTTGTAACAAATAGGCAATTTTATAAGTCAATACACGTGTTTTCCCCGAACCGGCCCCCGCTATAACAAGCGATGGTCCATCGGTATAAACGACCGCTTCACGCTGACTTTCATTTAATTGTTGTAAAAATTCTTCCACGTATCCTTTTTTTTAAAGAAACAAACTTACAAAAAGAGATTCAAATAAAAAACACACATCAATCCTTGTTTTATTATTCCTTATCTCCGAATTGATTAACTCTCGCCTCCTCAAACTTTTGTTTCATAGTCGGATTATGTCGAGTCAGTTTCTTAATGGTTAAATCCTGCGCTTTATCGTTTGCCAAGCGAAGATTGTTTTCTGAGCCAATAAGCGCATCTTTTATCTTTTGAAGATGGGTAATAGATTTATCTATCTCATCAATAGCTGTCTTAAACTTTTCACTCGCTAACCGATAATTTCTTCCAAACTTATCCTGAAATTCAAGTAATGAATTTTCAAAATTAGTAACATCCACCTCTTTACTTTGAGCCAAAAGAAATTTCTTTTTATACTCCAAACTTTTTTTAGAAGTTTGTACAAGCAAAGTTATAATAGGTATAAAAAATTGTGGACGAATAACATACATATTCGGATACTTGTATGACACATCGACTATTCCGCCATTATACAACTCATTATCCGGTTCTAAAAGAGAGACTAACACTGCAAATTCACATTTTTTCTTCCGGCGATCATCATCAAGCTTTTTCAAAAAATCTTCATTTTTATGTTTAGTCGCCGTTGTATCCATCTCATTCTTCATCTCAAACATAATGGAAATATATTCAGTTCCATCCTCTGAATCACGAAAGATAAAGTCACCTTTCGTTCCATCTGCCGCATCATTATCCTTCTCAAAATAGGCATTAGGCATTATCGGACGTAACATCTGATTGAATTGTGTCGAGCAATGAATTTCTAACGTCTCCCCCACCATCTTAGTGGACATTCTCGTTTTTAAATCTTTGTAATAATCCACCATTTCCTGCTTTGTACGAAGCTCAGCTTCATGTCTTTTAATCAGCTCTGCCTCATGCACCTGCGCTCTACTCTTTTCCAATTCAGCTTCAGATTTAAGCTTAGCTATTTCCGATTCCTTTTCTTGCAAACTTTGTTGAGACTTATTTCGTTCTTCCAATACAGCTATTTGTAATTTAGAATCTTGTTGTTCGATGGTTGCACTCAATTCTGCAATCGCCTTATCTTTTTGAGCCAAAGCCAATGATCTTTCGGAATCTTTTTGTTTTTCAATATTCTCCAAAAGAGCTCGAAGACGAGCGATTTCCGCATCTTTTTCTCCTTTCAGTCTAGTTATCTCCGATTCTTTTTCATTTCTAACACGTCCGATTTCCAAGTCTTTAGCATTCAATTCCAGCTCTTTTTGTGTCAATTTCTTCTGAAAAGATTGTTCAGCCTTGGAAGAAGCCAATTCCTGCTCGGCCTTATGACGAAAATCCAACTCTTTCATCCGGCGTTCCACTTCAGCTTCAAACTCCGCATTTTTCACTTGATTTACAATTGAAGCATAATCCGCTTCATCCACAGAAAACACACTACCACATTGAGGACATTTCAGTTCTTTCATCTCTCTCCCATTTATGAACAACAAAAATAAACTTAAAAGTTTCCAAATACAAAGGTATAATACTCCAATAGGACTACAAGAAAAGATGAAAATAAAAAGGATAAGAGGTAAAATAAAAAAAGCAGAAAACCTATTAGATTTCCTGCTTTCTGGTGATCCGCCTGGGGTTCGAACCCAGGACCCCATCCTTAAAAGGGATGTGCTCTACCTGCTGAGCTAGCGAATCATCCTATGCGTTACTTCTGTAATGCGAGTGCAAAGGTAAGCACTTTTTTTTATTATGCAAACTTTCCGACAAATAAATTCATCGAAAACTTATTTTTTCATTCAATAGTCATACATCCAATAATCTCCGAGGTCATTTCGAAATAGTTTATTTATATTTTCTCATAAATATTTTCAATCAAGTTTTCCATTCTATATTTTAAACAATCCCTATCTTTACAACGTTATCGAAAATAAAAATAAAGATTCAATCAGACAATGAACTTTTTGGAAAAACTAAAAGTAAATCATAAGCCCAAATCTGGCGCATTAGATCTATTGAAATATATTGGTCCCGGATTATTGGTTACAGTAGGATTTATTGACCCGGGAAACTGGGCGACCAATTTAGCTGCCGGATCTGAATTTGGTTACGCTTTGCTATGGGTGGTCACCTTCTCTTCTATCATGCTAATCATCATTCAGCACAATGTAGCACACTTAGGTATCGTAACAGGACTTTGTCTTTCTGAAGCGACTAATAAATACATTCCTCGTGTATTTAGTCGTCCGATTCTACTTTCAGCCATGTTGGCAAGTGTTTCGACCTCTTTAGCCGAAATATTAGGTGGTGCAATTGCTCTCCGTATGCTTTTCGGAATGCCGATTAAAGTCGGAGCAGTCATCATCACACTTGTATGTTTAGGAATGTTATTTTCCAATACTTATAATAAAATTGAACGTTGGATTATTCTATTTGTTTCCATCATCGGTTTATCATTTCTTTATGAATTAACACTTGTAGATGTAAACTGGGTGGAAGCTTTCAAAGGATGGATTAAACCTACATTTCCGGAAAACTCTATGCTTATCATCATGAGTGTTTTAGGAGCTGTAGTCATGCCTCATAATCTCTTTTTACATTCAGAGGTAATCCAAAGTCGCGAATGGAATTTAGAGGAAGAGTCTGTTATTCAGAAGCAGTTGAAATATGAATTCTACGACACACTATTATCAATGGCAATCGGTTGGGCCATCAATTCTGCCATGATAATATTAGCAGCTTCAACCTTTTTTAAAAACAAAGTTTCTGTTGAAGAACTAGACCAAGCTCAACAGCTTTTAGTCCCATTGGTAGGCAGTAACGCCGGTATTATTTTTGCAGGTGCACTTCTATTAGCAGGTATCTCCTCTACCATTACATCTGGTATTGCCGGAGCCTCCATTTTTGCCGGATTCTTTGGAGAAACGTATCATCCTAAAGACCTCCATTCAAAATTAGGGGTAATATTATCCTTTATTCCCGCCCTACTAATCATTTTCGTAGTAGACGATCCTTTCAAAGGGTTGATATACTCACAGATGTTACTTAGCGTACAACTTCCTATTACGGTTTTCACACAGGTGTATCTAACTTCTAGTAAAAAAGTCATGGGTAAGTTTGCCAATTCACGCTCAACAACCATCTTATTGTTCTCTTTAGGCTTGCTTGTTACATTCTTGAACATCGCACTTCTTATTAGTCTAATTTAATCAGATACTTGAAGTATATATTTTAAAAATCACTATCTTTGTCCACTTTAATTGATACAAATTTTACTACGAATATGAGCGATATCAAAACAAACGAAGAAGAAAGCAAAAAAAGCTTGAACTTCATTGAAACAATGG
>JAFYOM010000215.1 GCA_017560165.1 Parabacteroides sp. | reverse complement strand
AGAGCATAACCTTGCCAAGGTTAGGGTCGCGGGTTCGAGCCCCGTCTTCCGCTCTGCTTCCGAAAAGCCTCGTTATTCTTAGGAATAGCGGGGCTTTTTACTTTTATCCCCTCAAAAACAAATCAAACATTCTTTTCCGAAAACAATACCCTCCATTCATGCAAATCATTGATAATGATTTCCTATCTTTGCTAAATTGACAATTAATAACTTGTAACATACATTTTTATGAAAAAAAGAAATGCTTTCTTATGCTGCATGATTATGCTCATCTGCAGCCTTCCTGCTTTTGCAGAAAACATTCCTCTTCCGGAACATCCACGTCCCGATTTTGAACGAACCGATTGGATCAATCTAAATGGCGAATGGGATTTTACTTTCGATAAACAAAAGGGAGAAAAAGCAATAAACCTCAAAGAAGCAAATACTTTAGATTACAAAATCAAAGTACCTTTTAGCTGGGGAAGTCCCCTTTCCGGTGTTCCCAACAATGGTAATCAAGGTTGGTACGCTCGCAACATTACCATTCCTAAAGCATGGGAAGGGAAACGTATCTATTTAGTGATTGGAGCTTCCGAATGGGATACACAAGCTTGGCTAAATGGTTCTCCTATCGGAAATCATAAAGGAGGTTATACCCCTTTTGAATTTGAATTGACTCCACATATCACTGCTTACGATCAACCACAAAATCTAGTAATCAGTGCTGACGATACACCTAACAGCCAACGATTAGCCGGTAAACAGGGATATGGAGATGCTCGTGGTATCTGGCAAACAGTTTATCTGGAAGCTCGTGGACAAAACTTCATTGATTATGTACATTTCAGTCCCGATGTAGACCGTTCAATGGTTAAAGTCGAAGTAGGTCTTAACCAACTATTAAACAAACAAGAGGCATTACGTTTGCATTTCAAGAACGGTGAACAAGATGACTTTACCTATATACCCAAAGGAAAAGCACGTAAATCAAACATATACACTTTTGAAATAGCATTAAAAGACCAACAATTATGGGATTTAGACAACCCTTATCTATATGAGATGGAGGTTGCTTTAACTTCTAATACCCAAACGACAGACGCAGTCAACACCTATTTCGGTCAACGTAAGATCAGTGTAACCAATCTACCGGGATCCACTTTCCCTTACATTGCATTAAACGATAAACCTATTTACATGCAACTTTGTTTGGATCAGAGTTATCATCCAGAAGGATACTACACCTTCCCTTCTGATGCCTTCATGCGTGAAGAGATTATGCTATCTAAACGATTAGGCCTAAACGGAAACCGTATCCATATCAAAGTCGAGTTACCTCGTAAACTTTATTGGGCAGACCGATTAGGTTTATTAATTATGGCCGATGTCCCTAACTGGTGGGGTAGCGTTGATGAAGCAGCCAAAAAAGATTGGGAACATTGTATGCGTCAGCAGGTCAAACGAGACTTTAACCACCCATCCATCTTCTCTTGGGTAGATTTCAATGAAACATGGGGAATCTTTACCCAAACAGACGGAAAAAAAGTGTATGAACCGGAAACACAAGAATGGGTCAGAGAGATGTATCATCTAACTAAAAAGTTAGATCCAACCCGCTTGGTAGAAGATAACTCTCCTTGCCACTTTGACCATGTTGAATCAGATTTGAACACATGGCATGCCTACGCACCCGGTTTTGAGTGGGAAGATACACTTAATTACATTTGTAGTCATACTTATCCCGGTTCCAAATGGAACTACATCGGAGATAACGTACAGGGCAACGCACCGATGTTAAACAGCGAGTGTGGTAACGTTTGGGGATACAAAGGAAGTACAGGTGATGCCGATATTACATGGGACTACCATAAAATGATAAATGCGTTCCGTGCTCATCCACAATGTGCAGGATGGCTATATACCGAACATCACGATGTAATTAACGAATGGAATGGTTATGTACGTTACGACCGCTCTCCTAAAACCTTTGGGTTAGAAGCATTCGTTCCGGGCATGACAATCGCAGACTTCCATTCTCCTTACTATGTTTCACCTCGTTGTGAACTGATGCAGGAACTTCAGGCCGGCAGCCAAGTAGAAATACCATTATTCCTATCTATCATGACCGATAAAGATCCCGGCACAATGACATTGGAAACCTCTATTGCCGGTTGGAATGAATTAGGCCAAGAGATTAAAGAGTCTCCGATTCAGCAAAGTACAATCGAATTCATTCCTTATATGAACAAACTGATTCAACCGATTCAGATGAAATTGCCAAAGCAAAACGGACTTTATACCGTACGTTTGGTTCTTCGTGATGAGACCGGCAATATCTTAAGCCGTAATTTTGTCTTGTATCGTGTAAAAGGAGGAGAAACCATTTCCGACAACCGTCCGCTTCAGATTGTCTCTTTCGCACCGAACAGCTATTCCAACCAACAATGGAGTTTCAAGCAATGGAACGTGATGAACAACCAAAAAGTAAATGGATCCGGTGCCGGCTTCTTTGAATATCAAGTACAACTTCCGGTTGATTTAGACCTTGAAAAGGTAAAAAATGTCGTTTTAGCATTCGAAGCTTCAGCCAAAACATTATTTGGTAAAGACCGAGAAGGACTAAACATCATCCATTCCGATTTAGACTTCATTACAGGAAAAGGAACCCACGATCCGGGAAAAAGCAAGAACTCCTATTCACAAACAGACGAAAAGAGATTCCCATCACAGGTACATGTCTCTATAAACGGAAAACCTTGTGGATTTGCCTCTCTTGCTGATGATCCGGCCGATCATCGTGGTGCACTCTCTTGGTTTGCTCAAGGCAAGAAAAACACATTGGAAGAGGCTGGCTCATACGGTTATTTGGTTGAAATAAACATCCCTAAAGAGCAATTAAAAGCCGGAGAAACAGTTACGATCCGTTTGGAAGTGCCTAAAGAATCCAAAGGAGGATTGGCTATCTATGGTAAAGAGACCGGACGCTATCCACTCGAGCCGTCTCTTATTTTCAATCTGAAAAAATAAACAACGATAAAATGAAACGAACGATTCTATATAGCAGTCTATTGTTACTCAGTATTTGTTGCCTGCCCCTGCAAGCACAAACACTCAAATCGTTTGAATTAAATAAACAATTAATGTCCGTCAGTTCCCAAGAACAATGGGAACTGACAGACATTGTTCCTCTCTCCTTTAAAACCTATCACACACAAGGTATGCTTAAAATAGGAGACACCTTCTATTTAACAGCCGTCAGAGTCACCCGTCCTCCCAAATACAAAGGAAAAGGGCGTGACAGAACCGTACAAGACGAAGGTGCCGGTATCGGCTATCTCTTCCATTTCGACCAGAAGGGTAACCTGATCAAACAAATCGAACTGGGAGAAGGGGCGGCATTCCACCCCGGCGGTATGGATTACGACGGACAATATATTTGGATCCCTATCACAAAATATTATCCTTACAGCGAATCCATCATTGTCCGAGTAGACCCATCCACACTGAAAGTCGAAAAAATGGCTACTATCGATGACTCGATCGGCGCGATTATCCACGATACAGACAACCAAACTCTAATCGGGATGAACTGGGATGCTCGTGAGTTTCTCTATTGGCCACTTAATCAGCAAAAGGAGGTTATACATCCGGAGAAAAGAGCCTCAGAGCTCCAGGTCAGCAACAAACAATCCTCATTAGCCATACAAGATGCCAAATACATCGGACAGAACCAACTGTTAGGATTCGGATTAACCAATTTGGGTAACGGGAAACGATTCGGAGGTTTTGAAATACGAGACACACGCAACCAAGCGTTGCTCCATCAGTTGCCACTTTCTCTAAAGACGACCAAAGGAGTCTTTATGACCAATAATCCTAGTACGGTTGAAAGGGTCCAAGAGGGGCTTCGCTTCTATTTCATACCGGAAGACAACCTTTCAACCTTGTATATCTATACATATTACATTTCCCTGGGCAGAGAAAAAATTTTTCCTAGGCAGGGAGATTAAATCGGTTATTAAAAAAACTTTCCTTTTTTCAAAAAAATAATATTTCATTGCAGCGTTTTAGAGACTTTATGCATCTATATCTTTAGATGGGATTCTTTTAATAGAGCTATTTTTTGAATGATATAATTTTTTAACTAAAAAAAATAGATGTTATTTCGAAAATAAATCTTTTTCTTTGAGAAAATTATGATGAAACAAATCGGATGATGTACACCGAATTTGTTGGTTCACCTCTACAGGGAGATACCTATCCGATTTTTGTACAATTGGAATCGGGTTTGTATTATGTAGAGATTCGTTACAATGGCAATAAAAATTTTTCACACGAATATTAATTTATAACATTAAAATTATATGTATAGTTTTTTTGATCTGAAAACAATAAAATGCTATTTGTTCTCTTTTCTTTTTGTTTTTTGTTCTTGTGAAAAGAATGAAGATGGGAGAATGAGATCTGCTAGTGGAAGTCATGGTTTCTTTATTGTTCTTATAGATAAAGAAGGAAATGATTTATTAGATGTTTCCTCTCCTCATAGAGTTAAAAGTATAACATTGCGTTATGACGATAATTTACCGGTTTGTTATGTTTTAAAAAATTTAGGTAAAAAAGAGAATGTTCACTTGTGGATGTACTGGAGAACTAATTGTGAATATTCACTTGAAGCAGGAAATCTCTCTTCATTTGAAACTGGAAATATCTATTCATTAGAAGATCGTGTCGAAAATTATACAAATTATCTATCATCTTCAACAGAGTTATATCCGTATAATTTGTATAACGTTCTCTTTACTCCATATCATCAAGATAAAGAAAAAGATATAGAATCTATCTACACCTTTAAGACTGAAACAAGAGATGGCATTATCAGCACGGATTCAATACGAGTGCAACCTTTCGCTTATAAATCGAAAAGTGGTAAAATCATTCATTTAGCAAAAAAAGTTTACTTAAATAATGAACTGAAATGGGACTTTGATTCTGATGGAATTTTTGCAGGAGATTGGAATACAATACTAGAAGATGAATTAAAGGAAACTCCTTATATCGTGTTAATTAAATAACATCTCTATCTTATGAACAAGAAAAAGAGAACATTTTGGCAATGTTCTCTTTTTTTACATCGGAGGTAATTCAGATTACATCGGATCTATTTCAAATTACCTCCGATGTAATTTGAAAAAAAACGGGATACCCTTTTTTCTAGGATATCCCGTCTTATTATAGTTAACCACGTCTTATTAACAACCTTTCAAAGCGGCATCCATCGCAGCCGCAGCTTTACGACCATCTCCCATAGCCAAGATAACTGTCGCACCTCCACGTACAATGTCACCTCCGGCAAATACATCGGGCAAAGTGGATTGCATATTTTCTTCGCTGACTACGATTGTTCCTTTCTTACTTACTTCCAAACCTTGGAATGCACGCGGAATCAATGGGTTTGGAGAGACTCCTACACTGACGATTACCTCATCGACCTCGATTGTTTCAATCGCTCCTTCCACCGCAACCGGACGACGACGACCGGAAGCATCAGCTTCTCCCAATTCCATTTTCTGCAAACGCATCTGTTTCACTCGGCCGTTTTCATCACCGATATACTCAATCGGGTTATGTAAGGTCATAAATTCTACCCCCTCTTCTTTGGCATGTTTCACCTCTTCCAAACGAGCCGGCATCTCCTCTTCACTACGTCTGTAGACGATCATGGCACGTTCTGCACCTAAACGACGAGCCGTACGAACCGAGTCCATCGCAGTATTTCCACCACCAATCACAGCTACCTTCTTACCTTGCAAGACAGGCGTATCGCTTTCGGGGTTGGCTGCATCCATCAAATTGACACGAGTCAGATATTCATTGGAAGACATGATTCCCACCAAGTTCTCACCCGGAATATTCATAAAGTTAGGAAGTCCGGCACCACTAGCAGCAAAGATTCCTTTAAAGCCCTCTTCATGTAGGTCCTCATAGCTGATGGTCTTACCAACAATACAGTTGGTCAAGAACTTCACTCCCATCTTACGCAAACCGTCGATCTCTACATCTACAATCTTATTCGGTAAACGGAATTCAGGGATACCATATTTCAACACTCCACCAATTTCATGTAACGCTTCGAAAACAGTCACATCATACCCTCTTTTGGCCATATCACCGGCAAAAGAAAGGCCGGCAGGACCTGAACCAACCACCGCAATCTTGATACCGTTCTTTTCTGCAATTTCCGGAATGGAGATATTGCCGCTTTCACGCTCATAGTCTGCAGCAAAACGTTCCAAATATCCAATAGCTACAGCCTCCTTACCCATCTTCAGATGCATACATTTGCTTTCGCACTGTTTTTCCTGCGGACAAACACGACCACATACAGCCGGAAGTGCACTGGTCTCTTTCAACACCTTAGCTGCTTCCAAAAATTCACCTCTTTCGATATTCTTAATGAAACTCGGGATATTGATACCTACCGGACACCCCTGCATACAGGTCGGATTTGCACAGTCCAAACAACGTTGTGCTTCCAACACTGCCTGTTCTTGAGTCAAACCTAAATTCACCTCCTCCAAACGGGTATGGCTTCGGTATTCCGCATCCAACTCGTTCATCTTGACACGGGGAATCTCCGTGCGTTCTTTATTTTTTTTGCTTTTACGAAGCGCCTCTCTCCATGGTTCGGCACGACGAGCTGCAATCAATTCTTCTGTTGTCATCTGTATTCTGCGATTAATTATTTCTTTTCAATATCTTTATAAGCGCCCAAACGCATCAACATTTCATCAAAATCCACCTGATGCGCATCAAACTCAGGGCCATCCACGCAAACAAATTTGGTTTTACCCCCTACAGTAATACGACAAGCGCCACACATGCCGGTTCCATCCACCATGATGGTGTTCAAAGAGGCTATTGTTGGTACTTCATACTTCTTGGTCAAAGCCGAAACAAACTTCATCATAATAGCCGGTCCGATAGTCACGCATAAATCAACCTTTTCACGATTAATCACGCTTTCCACACCGTTTGTCACCAACCCTTTTGTTCCATACGAGCCATCATCCGTCATAATAATCACCTCATCCGAATGAGCACGCATCTGTTCTTCCAAAATAACCAAATCTTTTGTACGTGCTGCCAATACGACAATCACACGATTTCCGGCTTTATGAAAGGCCTCCACAATCGGTAATAATGGAGCAACACCTACACCACCTCCGGCACAAACAACAGTTCCAACTTTTTCAATATGGGTAGCCTGTCCTAAAGGACCAACCAAATCGGTTATATAATCGCCAACATTTAATGCACAAATCTTTTTAGAGGAACCACCTACCGCTTGAATCACAAGGGTAATTGTTCCTTTTTCTGTATCCGCACCGGCAATCGTCAAGGGAATACGTTCTCCTTTTTCTCCTAATTTCACAATCACAAAGTGACCCGCTTTACGTGAACGCGCAATCATTGGCGCTTCCACTTCCAGCTTCACCACATTCGCGGAGAAATACTCTTTGCTTACAATCTTATTCATTTCAATTGTATCTTTTGATAGTTATTTCGTTAATTAGTGCGCAAAACTACACAAAAAAAGCAAAATCGTTAATATTTTAGCCAAAAAATTAAAAAATCATTCAAATAATCCTTCATCACGTATCAACATTAAAATAGCCGAATGAGGTACTATCAAAAACTTTTCTTCATTAAAACTGATTTCATACGCCATGTTCTGCAAGAAAACAGCCAAATCTCCTTCATGTGCCTGTAATGGTAAATAGTGTACTTCACCATCTTTCTTTTCCCAAACCTCATGTTCTTCGCTCTGAGAAGGAAGCGGAAAACCGGGACCAACCTTGATGATGTAACCACTTTGTATTTTATCCTTTTGAATGGTAGGTGGTAAGTATAATCCGGACTTGGTATGACTTTGTGGATTCTTCGGTTTAATCAACACCTTATCTCCTACCATCAAGAATTTATCAATATCTTTCTGATCAATCGCTAATTGCATATACGTTACTTTTTTAAAATTTAGGGACAAAGATATAAAATCCGGGATATAAAAAAAGCTGCCTTTTAAAGCAGCTTTTTTATAATTCTATATTCTTATTAAATATTACCAAGCACGTCCCTTAATGACTTTTGAAAGTCCGGCAGGTTTCATGACTCCGGAAAAATTGACTCGACTACCATTGAAGTCCGAGTTAACAAAAGCTGTACATTGGTCTGTTCCCTTTGCTATTTTAATTGTAATAGTCGCTGAAACAGAAGCATCTTTTACTCTCATTCTAAATGTTACATTCCCCTTTTTATCCGTTTTCATGTCTATATCCTCAGCACGTCCATCCACCGTAAGACCACCCATTCCGTTAGCACCAAGTCCCGGGCCATGGAACGACAACTGAATAGTAGCCTCTTCTCCTTTCAACTGAACAAAATTGGTACCTGAATTCACATTCGTAAATTGTCCACGTTTAAACTCAACTCGATAAGCTTCCACAGCGAAGTGTCTATTCTCCATTGCCTTCACACATTGTTCAAAAACAGCCATTCCAGCAGCCTCTTCAGCCGCTTTCTTTGCTGCTTTTTCTGCTTTTTTAGCCTCTTTTTCAGCCTTCTTATCTTGAGCATACATTGTTGTTCCTGTACCTAGACATAACACCAATAATAAAAATAGTAACCTTTTCATAAATGACTTTTTTTATAAATTTATTTTCAGAAGCTAAAATAATAAATGATTTTATACTATTTATTTTTTGTTTTTAAAATTAACAAGCTTTTAGTATTTTCATTAAATCCTCAACAGTTTTACACATTTTGACCGTTCCATCCGGCAAAGTCACTATCAATTTTTGCGCACCCTCACAACAGATATTCCATTGTCCCTCCTTCACCTGAGAAGGATGATAGCCATTACGCACTAACGCATTCCCCACCCAATAGGCGGTATCAGCATCTCCCTCTACACCTATGGGAGACGAATCCATTTCTATATTTAACTTCCCGGTTTTCGCATCAAATACGATTCCCTCTTTTCCGAAGAAAGACTCAAACGCACCACTCATAATCAAATCTTCAGGGGTACCACACCCCATTGCTTTCCCCTTTTCCTGTAACCAAAGACGATCGGCCATCTGAATAGCCAAATCCAAATCATGCGTAGAAAGCAAGATCGCTTTCTGCTGCTCTACGGATAAGCGATGCAAAAGAGCCATCGTTTCAATACGACTTGTCACATCTAAAAAGGCTGTAGGTTCATCCAACAAGATAATCGGGCATTGTTGAGCCAACGTTTTGGCAATCATCACCTTTTGCCGTTCCCCATCACTTAACTCCGAAACATAATTGGAGGCCTTATGTGCGATTCCTACCGCCTCCAACGACTGTTCTATAATCTCCCGATCTTGTTTCTTTAATTGTCCGAAGAATCCGGTATAAGGATGTCGACCCAAAGAGACCAACTCATAAACTGTTATTCCACCGGCATTGGTCTTCTCAGTCAATACAACGCCTACTGTCAATGAAAATTTCGATTGTGAATAAGATGTAAGAGGCTGCCCCATCAACCGAATCGCACCTCCTAAAGGAGGCTGAAATCCGCAAAGCGTCCGAAGTAAAGTTGATTTGCCGGCACCATTTAAACCTAATAGACAAGTAACCTCACCGGCAAACAGTTGCAAATCCAAACAATCATGAACAACTTTTTGTTTACCACCCTTTAACACATAACCAATACTCAATCCTTTGGTCTCTACTACTATACGTTCTTCCATATTCTTAATCAAAGTATTGAATATTCTTTCGGTTCACAATCACATAAATAATCACAGGAGCTCCTAAAATAGGGGTTACAGCATTCAATGGCAACAGATTATTCGTTCCGGGTATCACCATCAACAAGTTACATAACAACGCAACACATGCTCCCATAAGCAGGGTTACCGGCACTAACATTTTATGATTAGAAGAGCCTAACAGCAAACGAGCCATCTGAGGGACTGCCAAACCGATAAAAGAGATCGGCCCACAAAAAGCGGTAGTCGTTGCCGTCAATAATCCGGCACAGAACAGAATCAACATGCGTATCCGTTTAATCTTTACCCCCAAATTGGAGGCATACATTTCTCCTAATAATAAGGCATTAAGAGGTTTTATCAATAACAGAGAAAGTAATAACCCTACAATGGAAAATCCCATCAAATAGGGTAATTGTTCCAATGAAACCCCGGAAAAATTCCCCAAGCCCCACATCACAAAAGCATGTACCTTATCTGACGAAGCATAATAATTCAATACAGAAATCAAGGAAGAGGCAACATAACCAATCATGATCCCAATAATCAGCAACATGACATTGTTCCTCACTTTAGCTGAGAAATAGATAATCAAACTCAGAATAGCGACTGCTCCTCCAAATGCTGCAAAAATGATAGCCAAATAACCACTTACCGGGAAATCGGCAAGCAAACCCAAAGAGCCTCCGAAATAAAGCATAATGGCTGCCACTCCTAGATTAGCTCCATCACTGATACCTAAAATAGACGGACCGGCCAATGGGTTCCGAAAAAGGGTTTGTAACAACAACCCACTAATCGCCAACGAAGAACCTGCCAACAAAGCCGTCACAGCCTGCGGAAATCGGCTCTGCCACACGATATTTATCCAAGCGGGGCGTTCGGTTTCATCCCCCAGTAAAATATTTACCACACTATCCAAAGGGATAGAGACCGCCCCATAAATCAATCCTCCGACAAACAAGCCTGACAAAAGGATCAATAGAAATAGATAAATAACAAGTGGCTGTCTATTCATATCTTACATCCCCATTTCTTCTCCTCCTCCTGAAACAGAGGAATTACCTTCTTCTCCACCTTTTGAGTCATCGTTATTGATACCACGACGAGCTTTCTTAATCTGTCCCTTCATCGTACCGAAACGATAAGAAACGCTCAAACCAAACTCACGTGCACTACGCCAGTTTTTAGAGATATTATGGAATCCATCACCAGTAGTCGTAGTCTTCATCTCCATCGTTTTCCAGAACGGATTCTGGATTCGTAAAGAGACTGACCATTTCTTTTTGAAGAAATCTTTACTTACATTCATTCCGGCAAAATAGAACGAAGAGTTTTCTCCTTGTAATTGTACACGTGGACTGAAATATCCTCCATTCAGATTGATTCGGAAATCTTTCGGTAACGTAAATTGAGTTCCGGCAAATAGTCGTCCGGAAATACCATCATTACTCATACCCAAAGAGGCAGCTTTCAAATCGGTATAGTTCAAACCTCCATTCATATAGATGCGAAACCAAGTGGTCGGTGACCAGTTTCCATAAATAAACATACCGACCTCCTGCTTCTTACCGATATTATCATACGTATTCCATAAAGCACCATTATATTGAGAACGTGGGTCTGTACTAGGGAAGTCTGCCGTAAAAGTATAACGTTCGATTGAATTATTCACAAACGTATAGCTCAAGCTGGCATTTATACTGAATTTCTGCGTAAACTTACTAAAGTTATGATTGACATTATTACTCTTTTCT
>JAFYOM010000214.1 GCA_017560165.1 Parabacteroides sp. | reverse complement strand
TTCGGCAGGTGTTCCTTATCAGATATTAAATCATGGATACCTTGCGGTCGATTTCTTTTTTGTCCTTTCCGGATTTGTTGTCGGTTATGCATATGATGATCGTTGGAACAAAATGTCTCTCGGTGATTTCTTCAAACGCCGCTTCATTCGTCTGCATCCGATGTTATTTATGGGTACTTTTATTGGATTAATATTCTTTTTATTGGGTGGAGACCATCCATTCTTTACTCCTATTAACAGTACGCCTTGGTGGAATATTCTGCTGATTTGTCTATTATGTTTCATCATGATTCCTCTCCCTCCGAGTATGGACATTCGTGGTTGGGGAGAATTTAATCCATTGAATGGTGCAACATGGTCACTTCTTTGGGAATACATCGCCAATATCCTATATGCTCTATTTATTCGCAAATTCTCCAATACGATATTGGCCCTATTTGTCATCCTATCTGCCATTTTAACTGTCACACTTTGTCTAAACATCGATATCTTTCATGTTTTACAAGCTCGTGATTATGCAGCCTATACAGTTATTGGAGGATGGAGTCTTACTCCCGATCAGATACAAATAGGATTCACCCGCCTGTTATATCCTTTCTTTGTAGGGCTACTCATCTCTCGTTTGGGTAAAACCATCCAAATTAAAAGAGGTTTTTGGTGGTGTTCTATATTGATTACCATCATTCTGGTTATGCCTCGTATCGGTGGTGATAACCCTGAATACTTTTGGATGAATGGTATCTATGAAGTACTCTGTATCCTGTTTGCTTTTCCTATTATCGTTGCTATGGGAGCCGGAAGCAGTATCAAAGGAAAACGTTCCATTGGTATATGTAAATTCCTTGGAGAAATTTCCTATCCGTTGTATATCACTCATTATCCATTAATTTATGTACAAATGTCATGGGCTGCCAATCATAAATATTTACCAATTAGTACCCATATTTTTATGGCTTGTTGCATATTTGTTTTAGCTATCGGTATTGCCTACGGATCTTTGAAATTATATGACGAACCGGTAAGAGAATGGCTGAAAAAGAAATGGTTTAAGAAATAACCCCATATTTATCTCCATAAAAAACGGCTACCCTCTTTCTTAGAGGATAGCCGTTTTAATTTATTCAAAATAGAATTATTATCTTATTGAACAAATGGTAGAAATCATACCGAATCTTTCATTGTCATTCAAACTCCAGATAACTTCACCTTTGTCATTCATTTCGAATACCTGAGGACTATTAGCTTCTACAGCATTTTTATCGTGTCCTTGCCAGTTACAAACGTAAAGACCTTTTTCTGAAGGATATAAACCTGCTACAAAGAACAAACGAACTCCTTCGATATCATTTTCACCAAAGCAGCGAACTGCTTCACTCTTGTCAAGATTAACCTCCATCAAATTATGCTTGTCACCACATGCAACCCAATAGTTTCCATTGTTAGCAAGCTGTACAGCAAATGGATTACCTTTTACAGGAGTTCTCCGTACCAATTCTCCAGCAGGAGTAATCTCACGGACATCGTTACCTGCTAATAAAGGCAACAGATAGTTTCCACGTGCATTCTTGTTAATTTGACGGAACTGGCCGTGTGATCCTTTAATACCTGTCTCATATTCAGTACGTGAAATCACCTCTCCTTTCGGATTTACTTCCATGATTACAGCAGGATGACCGGCACAACCTAACAAGTAATTTCCATCAGGTAATACACGAGCTGTTTGCATTTCACATGTATCAGGAACTTCTATCTTCCAGATTTCTTGATGATCACGTGTAATCAATTTCGCTCCTCTTTTATAAGAGAAAAGAATATTACCTTCCGGTGTAACAAAAGCAGAGTTACATTCCCATCCCTTTTCCAAAGGATATTCCCACTCTATTTGTGTTGTCTCTTTATCAATAATTACAATCTTGTTCCAACCTGAACCTGCTAACAATAATTTCTCAGACTTTTGTCCACAAGAGACCAATGCCAACAACATCAAAGCGGAACAAAGATATGTAAAAACTCTATTCATATTGAACGGAATTATTTAGATAAGTCTTGGAACATTTCGAAACCTTGATCCGGAGTCAAACCTTCATGAACAACAGCATGAACAGCCTGAATCATTGCAGATGGGTTTTCGCTCTGGAATACGTTACGTCCCATGTCAACACCAACAGCACCGTCATTAACTGCATTGTAGCACAATTCTAAAGCTTCTTTTTCAGGTAATTTCTTACCACCTGCAATTACGATAGGTACAGGACAAGATGCAGCAACTTTTTCAAAACCTTCGCAGTAGTAAGTCTTCACGATATTTGCACCGTTTTCAGCACATACACGAGAAGCCAATGCGAAATAACGAGAGTCACGAGCCATTTGTTTACCAACAGCAGTAACACCCATAACAGGAATACCATAACGGCTACCCAAGTCAACTGCTTCAACCAAGTTAGCTGCAGTAATAGCTTCTTGTTCACCATCACCAGCAG
>JAFYOM010000213.1 GCA_017560165.1 Parabacteroides sp. | reverse complement strand
TTACAGATTTTCCAATTCTATTTATTTCGGCATTGACAAAACAACGTATTTTAAAAGTATTGGAGACAGCTAAAGAAGTATATGAAAACCGTCAACGTCGTGTTTCTACTGCTAAATTGAATGAAACCATGTTGCCGATTATCGAAAATTATCCACCGCCAGCATGGAAAGGTAAATACATTAAGATTAAATATATTACACAACTTCCGGCAGGATCGGTTCCGTCTTTTGTTTTCTTCTGTAATTTACCGCAATGGATTAAAGAACCATATAAACGTTTCTTGGAAAATAAACTTCGGGAAAATTGGGTATTTACCGGTACTCCTATAAATATCTTTATTCGAGAAAAATAATAGATTTCATCTTTTACCATAATACAAAAGGTTGGTTATCGCTTTTAAAGTATAACCAACCTTTTTTGTTTTCAGTGAATCTTACTACAAAGCGTTTAGTAAGATATTTAATTCATGAATCATTTCATCTGCTGATTTCTGTGTACTTTCAACTCCTTCCGGAGTGAACATAGATACTACTTTGTTAAGTTTTTCTAGCTTGTTTTTAGCCCCTTTGGAGGTGTATTCTTCACGAAGGATACGAATCTTTTCACAATCTTGAAGACCTTCTACAAAACGTTCAAAACGAATGCTACTACGAGGGCCCGGATAAACGGTATAAGTGTCGCCTGCACTCCATGAACGGAAACGGGAATCACGCAATGGATCAGCAACCCAACTATGAATAGCCCAACGTAAAAAACCATCATATCCACCGGCTAATGCATGTATAGGAGTCCAAGTAGCTTCTGCAGGAGCTGAGAAAGTAAAAATGTTAGGGAAAGCTTCAGAACAGCAGGTATAGACACAGCTATATTGTCCTTTACGTTTACGTTCAGCTTTCACATCTTCTGGATATTTATGGCCATAAGGAATAGCCAAGTAGTATAAATCCGCTTGAATTTCTTCGTGATAATTTCCAGCTAGAGTAATTTTAAATTCCGAATCAGCATCTTTGATTACCTTAATCGCTTCACGCATAGCCTCCATAGGACGTTCATCCATGGAAATAGCAGTTTTTTCAAACCATCCTTTTTCTCGTAAGTGGCGAGAAAAATCCTTTAAAAAAGTACCCCAATATTCCGTATAAGCTGCATCTCCAGGTTTGGCATTGATGAATTGAATACGATTGGTTGCTTGATCAAAATAATCAAAGGTTAAAGCCCAAGGAATCATGGTATAACAACTGATCATTTCTTTGATTCCAATTTCGTTCATCATATATTCAACCCATTTATCAAAAACAGTATAATCATATTCCCAGCTTCCGTCTAATTTTTTCATACGGAAGACCATGCTATCGAAATGATCTTCGGTTTGTCCGGCCCAAGGTTTATGCATGATACTCGTTGTAATTGAGCGTTGTCCGATGTTTGCCAACATTTTCATGAAGGGACGCATTGCATCAAAATGTTCTTTACTCCAAAGAGGAACTTGATAGTAGCGAGCAATAGCATACGGATTTTGCCAAAAATCTAAATGAAGAGCCCACTCTTGTGGAGCAGGAATGGTACGATTTAACACTTGTACTTCAAATTGAAGATCCATCGCTTTGAAGTTCTTACCTGAAACAGTCAGAGTGCCTTTGTATTTACCGGCACGGGTATCGGTAGGAACCCAGATATTTAACCAGATCGGTTGAGTTGTATAAGCCTTGATATCTCGAATTTTTACGATATCCAATACATCTGCAACTAAGGATGAATCCCATTCAGTTTTATCCGGACGTTTGCTACAACCACCCTTTTTGTTTTTATTCAATTCATCGGTCATGACGTAGCGAACGAAGTTTGTTTGGATGGCAGAAGCCGGAATGATTGAAGAACCACTTTTTAATTCACTTACGGAGATAGTAGCATCTTCCAAATCAGCTTTAGTCCATAATACCGCTTGTGCATTGATACGTTCGTTCTTCCAAGCCTTTAACTGAATACGTGAAGTCTTTTTTACA
This sequence comes from Parabacteroides sp., assembly GCA_017560165.1. GTDB lineage: Bacteria > Bacteroidota > Bacteroidia > Bacteroidales > Tannerellaceae > Parabacteroides. The sequence goes on along the minus strand of JAFYOM010000213.1, from coordinate 6,668 downwards.
TCTGGAATATCTAATTTTTTATAACGGATATCGGTTGATCCCCAACTTACTTGAGTTGGAATAGCTAACTGATCCCAAATTTCTTTGCTGTCATGTGGTTTGGTATCTGTCAATTCTTCATAATCACCTAGTGGATATTTCTCTGTTTCTTGTGCTAAACAGAAAGGACTCAATAAAAGTAAGGCCCATAAAATAAGTGTGTTTCTCATATTAAAGTGTTTTTTATTATCTGTCGATAAAGATAGAAAAGAAATCCTAATATACAATCAGTTTGGAATGGCAAACCAATAGATTCTCATTGTCGTCATAGAGATATATGTTGTTTCAATAGACAGAGACTTTCGGACCGAAGCCTATCGTGGTTAGAAATAAATAGCAGTGAATGTCAGGAATCCGGGGGATATTGACTAACTTGCAGCCCAAATATAATCTAACGATAGCAACATGAAAGATTTTTTGCGTGTATTGAGGCGTTTTGTGCCACCTTATAAAAAATATATGGTTTGGAATGTCATTTTTAATTTCCTTTCTGCCCTTCTAAACCTTTTCTCTTTTGCTTTAATCATTCCGATATTGAATATTTTGTTTAAGATCAGTGATGAAACTTATTCTTATATGGAATGGACATTTAACCCCTTGTCTTTTGATTCTTGGAAGGTGTTACCGGAAGTGTTGAAAAATAATTTTTTCTGGTTTGTTTCTGATATGATTGAGACCCAGGGTGGTTCATTTACGTTGGTTGTTTTGGGGGTGTTTTTGGTCGTTTCGACCTTTATGAAGGTTGCGACGATGTATATGGCCTTCTTTACGATGATACCAATCCGTACCGGAGTGGTTAGAGATATTCGAAATCAGATAAACCGGAAGATTACGGAACTTCCACTTGGATTTTTTTCGGAGGAACGAAAAGGTGATATTATAGCACGTGTATCGGGTGATGTGAATGAAATAGAAACCTCGATCATGAGTTCGTTGGATATGCTTTTTAAGAATCCTATTTTGATTTTGATTTACTTGATAGGTATGATTGCTATCAGCTGGCAGTTGACAGTCTTTGTCTTTATTTTGTTGCCAATTGCGGGATATGTCATGGGGCAGGTTGGTAAAAAATTGAAACGAAAATCTTTTGAAGGACAACAGCAATGGGGGTATTTGATGAGCCAGATAGAGGAAACATTGGGTGGCCTGCGTATCATAAAGGCTTTCAATGCTGAAAAGAAGATTCAAGAACGTTTTGAGAAGAGTAATGACACTTTTAGAAATTTGACAAACCGTATCTATCGCCGTCAGCAGATGGCTCACCCGATGAGTGAATTTTTGGGAACAGCAACAATTGCAATTGTACTTTGGTATGGAGGAACATTGATTTTGAGTGCGAACAGTCCGATTGATGCCTCTACGTTTATCTACTATTTAGTAATCTTTTATAGTATTATCAATCCGGCAAAAGATCTAAGTAAAGCAAGTTATGCTATTCAGAAAGGATTGGCTTCCATGGAACGTGTGGATAAAATATTGCAGGCTGAAAGCCATATTTATGACCCTCAACAACCGAAACCAATCGCTTTAACGGATAACATTTGTTACAATGATGTTTGGTTTAAATATCAGCAAGAATGGATTCTGAAAGGCATTAATTTAATTATACCAAAGGGACGAACAGTCGCTTTGGTCGGACAATCTGGTTCGGGAAAAAGTACATTGGTCGATTTGTTGCCTCGTTTCTATGATATAGATAGAGGAAGTATCACGATTGATGGTACGGATGTAAGAGATACGACTTTGTTTGATTTACGAGGATTGATGGGGAATGTAAATCAAGAAGCAATTCTATTTAATGATACTTTTTTCAATAATATCGCATTTGGAGTAGAAGGGGCTACACTTGAACAGGTACAAGAGGCTGCACGTATCGCCAATGCTCACGACTTTATCATGGCAAGTGAGGAAGGATATGATACAAACATTGGAGATCGAGGAGGTAAACTTTCCGGAGGACAGCGCCAACGTATCAGTATTGCGCGTGCAATTTTAAAGAACCCTCCGATTTTGATATTGGATGAGGCTACTTCTGCTTTGGATACAGAATCTGAACGTTTGGTTCAAGAGGCGCTGGAAAATTTGATGCGTAATCGTACCACTATAGTGATTGCCCATCGCCTCTCAACCATCCGTAATGCTGATGAAATCTGCGTGATGCACGAAGGTGAAATTGTCGAACGAGGTCGCCATGAAGAGTTAATCGCTCTCAATGGCTATTACAAACGACTTTGTGACATGCAGAGTTTCTAAATTAATATAACGGTAATTTATAGATAAATCCTACAGAAAGGCGTTGGGTGTTTTCAACAGAAGCTCCTAACGCTTTTGCTTTATCTGTCAGACTATAGGAACGTCCTGTTCCTGTTAGATAAAAGTGCATGTTGTCATCTGCCATAGGGAAGAATTCAAGTCCTGCCTGATAGCCCCAAGCTGTCCGATATTTGCCAGTTGGTAGTAACATATCATCTGTCCCTCCAGCTTTATATACAGAAGCTGTCTCATACATCCCTTTTACAAATACATTCCATTTGTCATGGAAACGATAATTCATTTCTGCAACTAAAGATAGATATTGTACGTTCTGCATACAAACAGGGCCGGTCTCTTCATCTTCTGCTGGAGTCAATTCAGTCATGATTCCTAATGGATCCAAAGAGGCTCTTGTATACATAACATCCAAATATCCATCGAATGGACCTGAACAAACATTATGTCCTGCCCAAGCCATATACATCCATTTTCCTTTGGCTTGTTCGCCGGCAGTAGCAGAATAACGTAGATTGATTAGCTCATCTAAATAGCAGCTATTCCAATTGAACGTATAAAATAGAGGAGCTCCCGGCTTTTCGATTCCTTCCGGAAGAGTTCCGTAAGCATCTTCCATACTTCCGATACGGTTGTCTGTTACTTGTACTCGTAGCTCTTGGGATTCAGCTAATTGATAAGCTAATGTAACACCAGTGAACCAACATGACATATATTCGTTCATGTCACTATATTCATATACTTCGAAAGGATTGATGTCATATTCAAACCCTCCCCATGCAGCATCTTGTTTACCCAAAGTAAGTGTAAATTTATCATTGATGTTAAACCCGATTAATGCATATTCGATAGATTCCGGAAGGTTTTCCAAATCCATTCCTTCATTTCCTTGGTTGAGGTTCTGGCGATACCAATAGAAAAAGCGATCATTGATTTCACCTGTAGCTTCCAACTTGATGTGATTGAAACGAAAAGCTGCTTCATCAAATTTACCTCCATTAAAGAAGGAATTAAATGATCCATGCATTTCTAAATCTAAATTAAACACTTTGCTCCGTTTAGGAATCTTGGTCGCATATTCAAACACAGATACGGCAGACGAATCGCGTTCCGGAATAGATTGCGCCTGTGCAAGTGAAGAACAGAAAAAGAGGCCAATCAGCCAAAGTAGTGTTAGTTGTTTCATCGTTAATTGTTAATTATGTTTGATTAGGCGGCAAATATACAATTGTCTTTTGATTTTTTATTTAATGTTTTACAGTTTCTTAAAAGAGATTCCTGTATATTTGTCAAAAATCTATCTAATTAAATTATTTATGAATAAACTTTTTAGTTTGACACTCTTGGCGGTTATTCTTTTGTTCCCGTCATGTAGTGGTGTTACCCAAGAAGAACCGCTTGCGGATGTGATTGAACGCGGTTTGAGAGTTTCAACAGAACAATCGTTGTTGATGGCAAAAGAATTAGAGGGACAAGAAGGTCGTTTACCTAAAAGTGTAAAAGATGGAAAGTTGGAGACAAGCGATTGCTATTGGTGGTGTAGTGGTTTCTTCCCCGGTGTACTATGGTATTTGTATGAAGATAATTCTACTCCTGAGTTGAAAAAATATGCAGAGCTATTTACAGACCGTTTGGAAGCTGTACAACATGTAACGGATAACCATGATGTCGGTTTTATGTTGTATTGTAGCTATGGAAATGGTTATCGATTGACACAGAATCCGGCTTATGTTGATATTATGTTGACAGGAGCAGCTTCACTTTGTACTCGTTATAACCCGACAGTAGATGCTATTCGTTCGTGGGATTTTAATAAAAAACAGTGGCAGTATCCGATTATTATTGATAATATGATGAATTTGGAACTATTGTCATGGGCTACAAAGACAAGTGGAAATCCTCGTTTTAATGAAATTGCTATTTCACATGCAGATAAAACATTAGAAAATCATTTCCGCCCGGATTATAGCTGTTATCATGTAGTCTCTTATGATACGATTACTGGTAAACCACATGTAAAGATGACATACCAAGGGTATGCAGATGATTCTGCTTGGGCGCGTGGACAGGCTTGGGCTATTTATGGATACACCATGATGGCTCGTGAAACAGGTAAAAAAGAATACTTGGAACAGGCAAAACATGTTGCACATTATTTGATGAACCATCCGAATATGCCGGCTGATAAAATTCCATATTGGGATTTTAATACACCGGATATCCCTAATACTCCGCGAGATGCTTCTGCGGCAGCAGTGATGGCATCTGCCTTGATAGAACTTAGTCAATTGGATCAGTCTGAGGCTGCTAAGAGCTATTTAGACTATGCAGAACAACAGATTCGTTCTTTGACTTCACCGGAATATTTGGCGGAGGTTGGTACTAATAGCAACTTTATCTTAAGACATTCAACCGGATTTTTACCTAAAAACAGTGAGGTGGATGTTCCGTTAACTTATGCCGACTATTATTATGTAGAGGCATTGATGCGAATGAAAAAATTATTACAGTAAGAATATATGAAAACGAATTACGAATTACGTTATGCATCGCATCCGGAAGATGCGAAACATTATGATACGAAACGTATCCGTCGCGATTTCTTGATTGAAAAAGTGTTTACCCCAAATGAAGTCAATATGGTCTATTCGATGTATGACCGTATGGTTGTTGGGGGAGCTATGCCGATGGGTGAGGCGTTGAACTTGGAAGCGATAGATCCGTTGAAAGCTCCTTATTTCTTGACTCGTCGTGAAATAGGTATATTTAATGTGGGTGGTCCCGGTATTGTAAAGGCTGGAGATGCTACTTTTGAATTGGATTTTAAGGAAGCCTTGTATTTAGGATCGGGAGACCGTGAAGTTACTTTTGAAAGTAAAGATTCACAGAATCCGGCTAAGTTTTACTTCAACTCAACAACCGCTCATCGTAACTATCCGGATAAGAAAGTGACAAAAGCTGAAGCTGTTGTGGCTGCTATGGGATCATTAGAAATGTCAAATGATCGTAATATCAATAAGATGATTGTGAATCAGGTATTACCTACTTGTCAATTACAGATGGGTATGACTGAATTAAAACCGGGTAGTGTATGGAATACCATGCCGGCACATGTACATAGTCGTCGAATGGAAGCCTATTTCTATTTTGAACTTCCTGAAGATCAAGCTATTTGTCATTTCATGGGTGAAGTGGATGAAACTCGCCATATTTGGATGAAGGGAGATCAGGCTGTATTGTCACCGGAATGGTCTATCCATAGTGCTGCTGCTACACATAATTATACCTTTATCTGGGGTATGGGTGGTGAAAACTTAGATTATGGAGATCAAGACTTTTCTTTAATAACAGATTTAAAGTAACAAACCAAGATTATTTGATAGATGGTTAATTTTTCATTGGAAGGAAAAGTTGCACTTGTAACCGGTGCTGCATATGGTATCGGATTTGCAATGGCACAGGCTTTAGCTGAGGCTGGAGCTAAGATTGCTTTTAACTGTCGCGGACAGGAACACATGGACAAGGCTTTGGCTGATTATGCTGCATTAGGCATTGAAGCTAAAGGTTATATCTGTGATGTGACCAAGGAAGATGATGTTAAGGTGATGATTGCTGATATTGAGAAGGAATTGGGTACAATTGATATTTTGGTTAATAATGCAGGTATTATTAAACGTATTCCAATGACAGAAATGAACGTTGAAGATTTCCGTCAAGTGATTGATATTGATTTGACTGCTCCTTTTATCATGGCAAAGGCGGTAATTCCAGGCATGATTAAGAAAGGTCATGGAAAGATTATCAATATCTGTTCTATGATGAGCGAATTAGGACGTGAAACGGTTTCTGCTTATGCTGCAGCTAAGGGTGGTTTGAAGATGTTAACTCGTAATATTGCATCTGAATATGGTGAATATAACATTCAATGTAATGGAATCGGACCGGGGTATATTGCAACTCCACAAACAGCTCCTTTACGTGAAACACAACCAGATGGTTCTCGTCATCCGTTTGATGCTTTTATTGTGTCAAAAACTCCGGCAGCTCGTTGGGGAAATCCGGAAGATTTAATGGGCCCGATTGTGTTCTTGGCTTCAGAAGCGTCTAATTTTGTAAATGGTCATGTCTTATATGTAGATGGTGGTATTTTGGCCTATATAGGCAAACAACCAAAGTAAGAAATCTGAAAAGTAAACAAATAAAAAACTCTCGTCTGTTATTGATCTGACCCCAAAAAGTTGGACTGATTAATAAAAGTATTATTGGTAAAGAGTTCGGTATTGCACCGGACTCTTTCCTTTTAGTCTCAGTTTTATCCTGTCATTGTTGTAGTAATGGATATACTTCTTCAGTTCTTGCTT
>JAFYOM010000212.1 GCA_017560165.1 Parabacteroides sp. | reverse complement strand
TTAATATGGCAGAAATTAGGGACACGATTCGCATCATTCGATTTATCGTAGTCGGAACAATAAATGCTTTGATTACAGCATTGGTTGTTTGGCTGATGATGGACATTATAGAATGTAATTATATTATATCCAATATTGTTGCCTATGTTATAGCGCAAACTCATAATTTCTTTTGGAGTAAATATTGGATTTTTACTTCACATAAAGGTAGATTTCAGCGTGAAGTACCTTTATTTCTATTTGCTTTCGGGTGTGCATATGGAGCTCAATTTTTAGCATTGTTGCTAATGGTTGAACTTGGTGGCTTGAATGAATATTTAGCTCAATTTTTAGGACTATTTGTTTATGGAGCTGTAAATTTCATCATGAATAAACAACTAACATTTAAAGGACGGTTAGAACGTTTCAACTAAAAACAACATATAAATTATTACCATGAAGAGATATAATTTTTTGGCATTCGATATAGGAGCGACCAGTGGTCGTGCTGTATTGGGTACATTAGAAGGGGATAAGTTTGAAATGCAAGAAATACATCGCTATCCGAATGCGATAATGGAATTGCATGGTAAATACTATTGGAATATCTATCGTTTGTATGAAGCATTGAAGGAAAGTTTGGTAATCTGTGCTCGTCAAAATATCATCCCTGATTCTATCGGGATTGATACTTGGGGTGTTGATTTCGGATGTATCGGAAAAGATGGCTCATTGTTAGGTTTACCTCGTGCTTATCGTGATCCTTATACTGAGGGTGCTCCAGAAGATTATTTCCAACGAGTGGCTCGTTCTGAAGTTTATCGTCTGACCGGAATCCAAATCATGAACTTCAATAGCTTGTTCCAATTGTTCCGAATGAAGGAGGAGGGTTTTGCTCCGTTGGAAGCTGCAGAAGAAATCTTGTTCATTCCAGATTTACTATCTTATCTGTTGACAGGAAAAAAAGTCTGTGAATATACCGATGCATCAACGTCTCAAATTTTAAATCCGGTAACAAAGGAATTTGAAAAGAGTTTATTGGAAGCAATAGGTGTACCAACATCATTGCTTCGTCCGGTAGTAATGCCGGGAACATTGGTTGGCGAATTGACAGATGCATTAGCGAAGGAAACCGGAATAGGAAAGATTCCTGTAGTGGCTGTAGCCGGTCATGATACCGCATCAGCAGTGGCAGCTGTACCGGCACAAGACCGTGAGTTCGCTTACTTGAGTAGTGGAACATGGAGTTTGATGGGTATCGAAACCGAAGAACCTATAATCACTGATGAATCCTTCAAATATAACTTCACAAACGAAGGTGGTATAGATGGAACTACCCGTTTCTTGAAAAACATAACCGGAATGTGGTTGTTGGAACAGTGTCGTAAAGAATGGGCAAAGGCAGGTCGTGATTATTCTTATCCTGCAATAGTGAAGATGGCAGAACAGGCAGTACCATTCCGTAGCTGTGTAAATCCGGATGATCCTCGTTTCGCAAATCCACCAAGCATGACAGAAGCCATAGCCGACTATTGTCGTGAAACCGGTCAGCCTGTACCAGTGGAAGATGACGAATTTATCCGTTGTATCTTTGAAAGTTTGGCGTTCCGTTATAAAGAGGTATTAGGTATCTTGTCCGGAATGGCTCCATTCCCAATAAAACGTTTGCATGTGATAGGTGGAGGTTCAATGAATAATTTGTTGAATCAGTTCACAGCTAATGCAATCAATATGCCGGTAGTAGCGGGTCCATCAGAAGCAACCGCAATCGGTAACTGTATGGTTCAAGCTCGTGCAGCAGGTTTGGTATCCGATCGTTGGGAGATGCGTCGCTTAATCAATAGTTTCCTATCTCCAAAAACATTCGTTCCGACAGGAAGTGAAGAATGGGAAGCTGCATATCAGAAATATCAATCTATTAACATTAAAAAATAAGACCATGACAAAAGAAAGTGCCGTAAAACAGGCTTATGAATTGGCAGTAGAACGTTATGCTGCTTTAGGGGTAGATGTAAACCAGGTAATGGAAATCATGCAGAACTTCCATTTGTCTTTACACTGCTGGCAGACAGATGACGTGGTGGGTTTTGAAAAAATAGCAGACTCATTGAGTGGTGGTATCCAGACAACAGGAAACTATCCGGGTAGAGCACGTAATATCGATGAAGTACGTGCCGATATATTGAAAGCTCTCTCTTTCATTCCGGGAACTCATCGTTTGAACTTGCATGCGATCTATGGTGATTTCAATGGTGAAATGGTAGACCGTGACCAGGTAGAACCTAAACACTTCCAGAGCTGGATTGATTGGGGAAAAGAACACAACATGAAGTTAGATTTCAACTCATCATCTTTCTCTCATCCGAAGTCAGGAAGCTTGACATTGTCAAATCCGGACGAAAGCATCCGTCAGTTCTGGATTGAACATACTAAACGTTGTCGTGCTGTAGCAGAAGAAATGGGTAAGGCTCAAGGTGATCCTTGTATCATGAACTTATGGGTACATGACGGAAGCAAGGATGTTACAGTGAACCGCATGAAATATCGTGAATTGTTGAAAGATTCATTGGATCAGATTTTTGCTACAGATTATCAGAACATGAAAGACTGTATCGAATCTAAAGTATTTGGTATTGGTTTGGAAAGCTTCACAGTAGGTTCAAATGAATTCTATACCGGTTATGGCGCGAAATATGGAAAGATGGTAACATTGGATACCGGTCACTTCCATCCGACAGAAAGTGTAGCAGATAAAGTATCATCAATGTTGCTTTATGTACCGGAATTGATGTTACACGTTAGCCGTCCTGTACGTTGGGACTCAGACCACGTAACAATCATGGATGATCCTACTCAGGAATTGTTCAGTGAAATCGTACGTGCAGGAGCATTGGATCGTGTACACTATGGTTTGGATTATTTTGATGCATCAATCAACCGTATCGGTGCATACGTAGTAGGTAGCCGTGCTGCTCAGAAATGTATGCTTCGTGCATTATTGGAACCGATTGCACAGCTTCGTGAATATGAAGCAAACGGTCAGGGCTTCGAACGTTTGGCATTGTTGGAAGAAGCAAAATCACTTCCATGGAATGCAGTATGGGATATGTTCTGTTTGAAGAATAATGTACCGGTAGGTGAAAGCTTCATCGCAGAAGTTCAGAAATATGAAGCAGAAGTAACAAGTAAACGTTAAACACAAATAAAGTCACTTTAAATAAAACGACAATGATAAGAGACAATGAAAAATTGATGGCTGAAATCGGCCGTATCGCTGAAGTTGCAGGCTATCTATGGGAAAAAGGTTGGGCAGAACGTAATGGTGGTAATATTTCTGTGAATGTAACAGAATTGTTGACAGAAGAAGAAAAAACATTACCGGCATTAGGTGAAGCAATCGTATTGGAAGAAGCTATGACTGAATTAGCAGGTCATATTTTCTACGTAACAGGAACAGGCAAACGTATGCGTTATGTTGCTCAAGATCCGTTTGGAAACGGTTCTATCATCCGTGTAGCAGCAGATGGAAAGAGCTATGAAATCATTGCAGAACAACGTATCATTCCTACATCAGAATTGCCATCACACTTATTGATGCATAACTATGTACGTAGTTTAGGTCGTGATAACAAAGTAGTACTTCATACTCATCCGACAGACTTGATTGGTATGACTCATTGCAAACCATTCTTGGATTCAGATGTGATTACTCGTACACTTTGGAGCATGATTCCTGAATGTCGTGTTATCGTACCGAAGGGTGTAGGTATCGTGCCTTACGAAATTCCTGGAACATTGGATTTGGCTCGTGCAACTATCAAACAGTTGGATAAACACGATGTAGTATTCTGGGAAAAACATGGTATCTTGGCAGTAGGTGAAGACTTGATCGAATGTTTCGATGCTATTGATACATTAAGTAAATCAGCTCAAATTTACTT
>JAFYOM010000211.1 GCA_017560165.1 Parabacteroides sp. | reverse complement strand
GTTGAAGTGGCGGTAACCTACCCAGATATCCTCTTCATATAAGGTATAACCCAAGTCTTTTTTTGCCATAACCTCTTTTCCGGGTCTTAATAACTCATCCCAACTGAACTTCCAATGTTGAGGGAAGTTTTTAGAAGAAGGAATGTCGTTATAATCGATAGCTAATGTCATAGGCAATTTACCGGAAGGATTTACTTTACCTGTAAGGATGTCAGCTACTGCATCACCACCTTCTTGTCCGAGTTGCCATGCCATAACGATACCATCTACATCATTTGCCCAAGAGGCAATATCCATTGCTCCACCTGTGTTCAATACGACGATGACCTTTTTCCCTTGTGCATGGAATATTTTGCTTACATTAGAGATTAATTCTCGTTCACCACGAGTCAATAGATAGTCACCCTCTTCATTCTCACGGTCTAAAGCTTCGCCGGCATTACGAGAGATTGTGATGACAGCTTTGCTGCAGTCTTTAGCACGATGTGCAATGAAAAATTCTTCTATGATAGCTTCTTGAGGTCGTTTGAATCCGAAGAACCAGTTTCTCCAGTTAGGAATATTGGTCTCTTTTAGCTGAATCTCCTGTGCTGTCAGATATTTGTTATAGAAATCATCTACAATCGGATGTGTTTTTACCTGTGCATTTTGTAAACCTTGAATCATATTGACAATATAAGGTTTGTTTACATCTGCAGAACCTAACCCGTTTGCATAGAAATAATATGAACCAACACCAAATAATGCAATGGTATCTTCTTTAACTAAAGGAAGAGCATTTTCGTTGTTCTTTAATAAAACAATACCTTCAACAGCTGCTTCTCTTGAAACGATTGCGTGTGCTTTTAAGTCTGGATTTAAAGAGGCTTTGTATTTTTTGAAAGTTGGAGTTTGAAGAATATATCTTAATACATTCTTCACATTTCTATCTACATCTTCCATTGATAGTGTACCGTTTTGTACCCCCTCAATAATCTCTTTAGTCTGTCTGGGTTCACCTCCCATCATTAAGTCGTTTCCAGCATGAATACGGGTAACGGTTTCTTTGGGACTACCCCAGTCGGTCACAACGATTCCGTCGAATCCCCATTCGTCACGAAGTAAGGTTGTCAACAAGAGGTAACTTTCCTGAGTATGTTCGCCATTCAAACTGTTGTAAGAGGACATCACAGACCAAGGTTTGGATTCTTTTACTGCAATCTCAAAGTTTTTTAAATAGATTTCTCTTAAAGCTCTTTGAGAAATACGGGCATCATTGAACATACGCATGGATTGTTGACTGTTGGCAGCAAAGTGTTTGATTGTAGCACCACCACCCTTTGATTGCAAACCTTTGACCATAGCTGCAGTCATTTTACCTGACAGATAGGGATCTTCTGAATAATATTCAAAGTTTCGTCCGCATAACGGATTTCGTTGGATATTAAGAGCCGGAGCAAGCAATACATCGTAACCGTATTCCACCAATTCGTCACCCATTGCTTCACCTACCTTTTCTAATACTTGCGTATCCCAAGTAGAAGCAAGTAACGTGGCTGTAGGAAAACCAGTACAATAACGACGTTTGTCGGTACCCGGAATGATCGTGTCCACACGTACACCGGAAGGACCGTCAACCATGTAGGTAGAAGGAATACCGAAACGAGCGATAGGTGCGGTTGTTCCGGCTGCGGTTGCTATGATATTTGCGTCTGCATTAGAGACTTGATAGCCGACAAGTAAAGTTGCTTTTTCTTCCAAAGTCATGGCTTCCACAATTTTATTGATAGGATCTTTTCCTAATTGTGGAAGTTTTTGTGCTTGTAACCCCATGGATACAAGCACAAAAAGAACAAAAAGTGTCTTTTTCATTATTTAGTTATAAATTTATTTGTAATTGATCCATCATAATACCGGTTTTGCGGCGAGCATCTGCTACGTCTAATCCGCGTGCTAATAATACGGCCATACGGCGATGTCCGTGGACTTCCGGTTTTCCAAAGAAACGCATCTGTGTATCCGGCTGTTCCAATACCTTGTCTAAGTTTCCTAAAGAAAGCTGGTTACTGTCTCCTTCCACAACAACAGCACGAGATGCTCCGGCTCCATGGAATGCAATGTTTGGAATTGGTAATCCTAATACCGCACGAGCATGTAATGCAAATTGAGAAAGGTCTTGTGTAATCATGGTTACCATACCTGTATCGTGTGGGCGAGGAGATACTTCACTGAAGATCACATCGTCTCCTTTGATAAATAATTCAACGCCGAAGATTCCACGACCACCTAATGCCTCTGTAATTTTACCGGCAATTTCTTGTGCCTTAGCTTTTGCAACCGGACTCATGGCTTGTGGTTGCCAAGATTCGCGATAGTCACCATCCACTTGAACGTGTCCTACCGGTTCCAAGAATGAGGTTCCACCGATATGACGTACTGTTAACTGAGTGATTTCATAATCAAAATTTACAAAACCTTCTACGATAACCTTACCGGCTCCGGCGCGTCCACCTTCTTGAGCATATTGCCAAGCTGTATCGATATCAGCTTCTTTGCGAATGACACTCTGACCATGTCCGCTTGAACTCATAATCGGTTTGACCACGCAAGGCATACCAATCATTTTAACAGCCTCTTTGAATTCTTCTTCAGTTTCAGCAAAACGGTAAGGAGAAGTTGGTAAACCCAATTCTTCAGCAGCCAAACGGCGAATACCTTCACGATTCATTGTAAGCCAAGTGGCACGTGCTGTAGGGATTACGTGGAATCCCTCTTCTTCCAAAGCCATCAATGTTTTTGTCGCAATGGCTTCAACTTCCGGTACGATATAGTCGGGTTTTTCTTTTTCAACGATTTCGCGTAGTGCATCTCCGTCCAACATGGAAACGACGTATGAACGGTGAGCAACCTGCATAGCTGGTGCATCTGGATATTTATCCAAAGCAATTACTTCGACGCCATAACGTTGTAATTCGATTACAAACTCTTTTCCTAATTCTCCTGAACCACAAAGAAGAACTTTAGTTGCGGTTGCAGACTTCGGTGTGCCAATTGTTACCATAGTATTATAATATATGTTATTGATTCTGTTTGATATATTTTAAGACAAAGATACAATAAAGAAACGAAAGAGTATGAAGATGATAGAAAAGAATATAATGAACCTAAAGGAGATTTTCAATAAACAACAGTGTCATAAATCCCAAAAGTAACGCATAGGTTGCTGCTTTATGATGACCATGCGAATGGGTTTCCGGGATCATTTCGTCACTGACGACATACAACATACAACCTCCTGCAAAAGCAAGCATAATAGGCAACATTATCTGTGAGATAGCTCCTAATGCATATCCTAACCAGATACCTACAATTTCCAAAAGCCCAATGAATAAGGCTATACCGATTGTTCGCCATTTACTGACCCCTGATAGCAACAATGGGGTGATGATAACCATGGCTTCAGGTACGTTTTGAATGGATAGTCCAACTGTTACGGACCAGGCATTCGAAATATCTTCTGCGTTGAAACCTACACCTGCAGCAATTCCTTCCGGTAATTTATGAATGGCTATGGCTAATACAAATAGCATAACCTTGTTTAAACGATCATTGCTTTTATGTATTTCCGGTTCTAAACCAGTGATGGTGTGTAGGTGAGGAGTAAAAAAGTCCAGTACATTCAGAAAAAATGCCCCACAGAGAACACCGACTAATATCAACCACCAATTCTTTCCTTCTATTCCATCCATAGCTGGAAGTATTAAACCGATGATGGCTGCTGCTAACATAACTCCGGCACAATATCCCATCATCGTATCATGCCACTTATGGGGTATCT
>JAFYOM010000210.1 GCA_017560165.1 Parabacteroides sp. | reverse complement strand
TATTACATTCTTCTGGAGCACCTTCAAGAGATGTAAGATGTGAACAATAATTACAATAAAATGCTCCGCATTTTCGAGGGGAACCTTTTAAATTTGTCATCAATGTACTCATACATTGAAATGAACCAGTAACCTCCCCAAATTGGAATGGTATTTCTTTTACATGTACACTTAGTATGACATCACCATCAACATTTACTATATTATCTTTAATCGTATACTTATCTATAGTCCGACAATTCTTTTGTATCCATTGTTTTATTAACTGTGAATCATCAGCCACCAAATCATCTACATCTAAGATGCTTTCCTTTATATATTCGTTTAGTGATTTCATACAAAATCAAAATCTACATTATTAAATTTAAAAGTCACTGTGAATGTGTCAGAATCACGAGTTACTTTATCATAACTAAAATCCAAACCATCGATACCATCCATATGAACATCCATATATTTAATTCGTGATCTGACAACTCCAGATTCATCTAATATATCAACGTACAACACCGGTTCTTCTGTCCTCTGATTAGGTTTACAAATATAATGAAATAATGTTTCATATAACATAAAATAATTATAAAACCCTTGATTCATTCGAAATGTAACTGTAAATTCCTTGTTAATTTTATCCAATGGGTTTGACGACGATGTATGTATAATATCGGTTTTCGGTTCAACATTCAATTTATTGTATGATTTTATACTTGCGTTAGATGAATGTTGTGATTGAGATATATTTACATCACTGATACCTGGTATATTTACTCCCTGTATAGATTCGTTCAGATAATCTATCGGTGTTGATATGATGCAAGGGTTTTTCGATAATATATTGCGATATTTTTCGGCTACTTCTGGGGGGATAAAATCTCTCGGAAAAGCAAACTTAAATAAATCTCGTCTAGGTGATAGAGAAAGCATAAATTTTTCGCCTTGTTTCTATATATAATAACAATCTTTATATTACAAACATCGCTTAATATGCAAACAGTTGAACAAATTAATAAACGAAGGGGGTGTTTATCAGCAGGTTTGAGTATTCTTCGGAGGGAATTAGAAAATCTAAATCTCAACGAAAAACAGATACAGAAAAAGCGTGCACGTGGTCTCAGAATGGTGACTGAATTTACTCAATTAACCGATGATTTAAAAAAATTAGGGAAATCCCCAACACCAACCGCACCATACTTATTCAAAGAATATTGGGAGGATAAAACGCCAAAAGAATCATTAAAACGATCTTCACAACATAAAAAAATCGTACCAAAAGGGCAAGATTCAGAATCATATGCATTATATTTAGCGTGGTCAAAGACACCACAACAAAGTGAATTAGATATTATAATAGGTTATATCAATATGATAGGTTTAGAAAAAATATCAGAAGAATCATATGATAATGAATGTGTAGTTCGTTATAAGATACAAGGTAATGAAAATGAATTTAATATTATCAAAAAAAGTATTCAGTATCTTATTGATTTTCAAATCCATGAGTCTGATTTATCAGTATATGGGAAAAAATTTCTATGATATAACTAAAGATTTTAATTTTCTTGCTATATATATACATAAACATTTAAAGTCAACAACTATGAGATTAGAAGATTTAACAGAAAGAGAAAAAAATGAATTAGTTGCAAAGTATGAACCTTTAGTGAATAAATTAACTAGACAATTTTCATCTAAAGCATCGATTGCTTGGAATGATATTAAATCTATGGCCTACGAAGGCTTGGTAATTGCAATCGAAAAGTATGATGAGCAGAGATCATCGCTGACATTTATGCAGTATGCTGCTTGGAGTATTAGAAATAGAATCTTAACTTCATTAGATAATGAGGCTCGAGTTGTAAAATTAAATGCATATGCACAAGAAAAATTAAGAGAATCCGGACAATCAACCTATAATCAAATATCTATCGATAGGTCGGTGAATGGGGATGATAGTACAAATAAATTAGATGCTATTATCTCAGAAAATTATGAGATAACTATTAACGATGAGGATAGTGAAGAAAATGTATTTAAATATTTGTATGATAAGATTGAGGAGGAATTCTCAGTAAGAGACTGTATGATATTTTATAAGTCATTTGGTTTAAAAGATATCAATGAACCTATGAAAGGAAAAGATATCGCAAAAGAGTTGGGAATAAGCGAAGCATATGTGTCTATCAGAACCAAAAAGATTATTAATTGGATCAAAGCCGATAAGAGATTAAGTGAATTATTGTATGATATATATTTAAGTATTTAAAAATGAACAATTTACCCAAAACAGTAGAGGAATGCGAAAATGTATTTAAAATGTCGTTTATAGGTTTACATGGTGACGATATAAGTACATTAGAGAGATTTATGGGATGTAGAGAAGCTTGGTTAAAGGTCTTAAATTGTGAGGAGAAGGATTGTTGGTGTCCATTAGAATTACAATTTGATCATTTTACCGCAATTATCACATTTCCATCTAAAGAGATTGTCGAATTATTTATTGAAACGTTTTACAAATGATTATCACAAAAATTTTTAAAGGAGAGTCGAGTCATGCAGTTAGATGTGCATTTTCGACGAGATGTTCAAGATCTATTCATGGCCATTCATTTGTATTAGAAGTACGATTGGAAGGCGATAAATTAGACCGAGCTGGTATGTTATATGATTTTGGATTGATGAAAGGAACTATCGGACAATTCGTAGATGCATCAGATCATTGTCATTTGATTTGGTCCGATGATCGAGAAGAATATAAAGAATTTATCAAAAACGAAAACGAAAGATGGATAGAATTACCATTCAATCCAACGGCTGAGCAGTTGAGTATGTTTTTCTTTGCAGGAATTGATTATATTCTTCAACATACTGAAACATCAAATGGAGAAGGTCAACTGAGGGTTCATAGTGTAACTTATCATGAAACTACAACAGGATCCGCAACTTGTCATAGAGAAGATGTAGAAACGTTATTCGGTAAAGATTGGTTGCAAAAAACAGAATTTAGTCAAGGCATCATTGACGATTGGTCAGATGAATTAAAGTTGATCGTGTTTGAAGGTAAAACAATTAAAAATGCATTAAATAGTTAATTATGAAGACATTACCTGTAGTAGAATTATTCCATAGTATTCAAGGAGAAGGTATGTTTACCGGAGTACCGAGTCTATTCTTACGAGTAACTGGGTGTAATCTAAGATGTGTATTCAAAAATTCTATATGTGATACATCTTACACATCATTCAATCCAGACTCTCCCATATTCAATAATATGGATGAAGTTGAGTATGGAGTACGAAGTATGCTTAAAGATCACCCACATACAAAACATTTAGTGATTACTGGTGGGGAACCGATGTTGTATAAAGCTGGTGTAACCGAGTTATTGGGAAGATTAGGAGATTTGAAGTTGATCGTAACCGTAGAGACAAACGGAACGATGGGGTTGATTCAACAATTGAATAAAGATGGATTTAATCCAGTAAATTTATATTCAGTTTCTCCGAAATTAAGTACATCAGTTGATAAGGCCTGTAAATTTTTAACCCAAGCTCAATCAGATCATCACGATAAGATTAGAATTGATTTCAATGCATTAGCGTCTTTCTTTATTCATCCGATGGCTAGTGAAGCTCAATTAAAGTTTGTCTATTCGGGTGAAGATTCAGTGAAAGAGATTAAAAATATCATTGATAATCTGAATGTTTTATATAAATGTAATATTACAGTAGATCAGATTCGATTAATGCCAGAAGCATCTGAACCAGATCAGTTGGATAGAATCCAAAAAGAATGTGCAGAAGTATGTTTAAAAGAAGGATGGACATTCTGTGATCGATTACATTTACGAATTTGGGGAAATAAGAGATGTGTATAATCACATCTCTTTTAAATAATTATATTATGAGAATCAATTCAGAATTACCAAATCAATTATTACCATATAATAACGATTTGAATGAGTATGACTTTGTGTTGTATCATTTATATATATCTAATGAAAAATATAGAGAATACTATTTAAATCAGCGTAAAGAACATCCAAATAGATTGATGATACTCGATAATTCCGCATATGAATTCTTCATAAAAGGTGAGGTGTTAAATAAGGAATTATATGTAGATGTTATTAATGAATTAAAACCAAACATCTATATCTTACCGGATTCTCTGATGGATTTTGAAAAGACTATTCGTGATACTAAAGACTTCTTAGATAGATTTAGACATAAGGTTGGATTAAGTAAACCTATGGCGGTTGTTCAGGGGGATTCGGTAGGAGAATTATCAGCATGT
>JAFYOM010000209.1 GCA_017560165.1 Parabacteroides sp. | reverse complement strand
CCGTATCGATACAAACTCCAACACGAGATTTGTCTTCAATCTTATCAATAATATATGCTAATTGTTCAAAAGTATGCCCTAAATTAGAACCTTGTCCGGCCGTATTTTCCAATACAGCACAAACTCCAGCAGTCTGATCTAACGCCCAATTGATCGATTCTGCAATTCGAGTCAAGCACTCTTCTACTCCAATCTTATTCAAATGACTCCCAGGGTGAAAGTTCAAACGATCTAATCCTAACTGTTCACATCGTTGCATTTCATCTAAGAAAGCTTCTCGAGATTTTTGTAAACCTTCAGCTTCCGGATGTCCTAAGTTTATTAAATAGCTATCATGAGGTAAGATCTGTTCTGCTTTATAACCAAACTCTTCACATCGTTCTTTAAAAAGTGTAATGCTTTTTTTACTCAAAGGAGCCGATTTCCACTGTCGCTGATTACGAGTAAACAACGCAAAAGCCTTTGCTCCAATCGCATGAGCATTCAATGGAGCATTTTCTACTCCTCCTGACGCTGAGACATGTGCACCTATAAATTTCATATTGTAAGTTTTATTTTTTTATCTTTTTTAGCAATCACGTTTCAATAAATCAATCAACATCTGTAAAGCTGTATCAGAAGCTTGTCGGATATTATCTTCTCGATTCTCTCCAAAATAAAAACAAGAAGAAAATACCTGTTCTTTGTATGCAACAGCTATCCAAACTGTCCCAACCGGATTAACTTCTGTTCCACCACCGGGACCAGCGATTCCAGAAGTTGCAACAGAACAATCACATCCCAATACACGTACGGCCCCTAATGCCATTTGTTCTACTACCGGACGACTTACCGGGCCATCGTTTTCCAAACTTTCAGCAGAAACCCCTAATACATTTTTTTTCACCTCGTTACTATACGAGATTATTCCTCCTAAATAGTAGGCAGAACTTCCTGCTACTTGTGTAATCAGATGTGCAATATATCCTCCTGTACAACTTTCAGCCGTTCCTATAGTCATTTGACGAGAACGAAGTAATTGACCTATTTGTTCACCAATACTCATCCTTTTCCCTTCTTATCCCAACTGGCTTTGCATACGAGCAAAAGGAGCTGCATCCATCGGACAAAACTCTTGATCCATATATTTATAATAACCGGTAATGGCTACCATCGCAGCATTATCTGTCGTAAAAGAGAACTTTGGAATATGAACTTTCCAACCGAAACGTTTGGCATGATCCAGAAATGCATCACGTAACCCGGAGTTCGCAGAAACTCCACCTGCGACTGCAACCTCTTTTATATTCAAATCCTTAGCCGCTTTACGAAGTTTATTCATCAAAATATCCACAACTGTAGCTTGTAAAGAGGCGCAAAGATCAGCTTTATTCTTCTCTATAAAATCAGGATCCTCCTGCAATTTATCACGCAATGTATATAAAAAAGAGGTTTTTAATCCACTAAAGCTATAATCATATCCGGAAATATGAGGTTTACTAAATACAAAAGCTTTTGGATTACCTTCGTTTGCCAATTTATTTACGATTGGTCCACCCGGATACCCTAATCCCATTACTTTCGCACATTTATCAAAAGCTTCTCCAGCAGCATCATCAATGGTCTGACCTATCACTTCCATATCATTATAAGCATTAACCTTGATTATCTGAGAATTACCTCCGGATACTAACAGACAAAGAAAAGGGAAAGATGGTGCATGATCGTCATCAGGTCTTTCTTTTATAAAATGAGCCAAGACATGCGCTTGCAAATGGTTCACCTCAATCATGGGTATATGTAATGATGCAGACAATCCTTTTGCAAAAGATGTTCCCACTAATAGAGAACCCATCAAACCCGGTCCTCGAGTAAAAGCGATTGCATTTATTTCTGATTTATCAATACCGGCTCTTTTTATTGCCTCTGCCACAACCGGAATAATATTTTGTTGATGCGCACGAGAGGCCAATTCAGGGACTACACCACCATACGCTTCATGTACAGCCTGACTGGCTATTACATTAGACAATATCACCCCATCACGTATTATTGAAGAGGAGGTATCATCGCAAGATGATTCTATTCCTAATATTGTTATACTCATATCTACATTATATTTTTTGTGCAAATTAACGAAATCTATCGAGATATTGTTGTAGTTTTGTGGATAAATAATAGTAGAAAGAGATATCAGAGGGTTAAAATACATAATTATATTTTTATTTATCCTAATCTGGATATTCTATATCCTTCCTGCAAGTTTGTTGTCTATACCCTATATACAACAAAAAGTGGCAGATATTGCGACAAAAGAATTATCCAACCATCTGAATGTTCCGGTCAGAATAGGAGAAGTTGACATCGAATGGTTTAACCGTTTGGTGTTATATGATTTGTATCTAGAAGATGAAAAAGGCGAAGTCCTATTCGAGGCCGACCATGTATCAGCCGGGCTTGAAATCACTCCCCTTTTTGAAGGGAAATTAGTTTTTTCAGCCATTCGTTTATTCGGTTTCACTTTTAATTTAAACAAAGAGACTCCTAAAGACAAGCTCAATCTACAGTTTGTCATAGATGCTTTTGCCAAAAAAGATACGGTTAAAAAAGAATTGAATGTCGATTTGCGCTTTAATACCATCCTATTAAAAAGAGGTCATTTCAAATATGATGTTGCAAGTTTACCATATACACCAGATAAATTTAATGCTAACCATATCCATATCAAGAATTTAAATGCAAAAATATCCTTAGATGCATTAAATAAAGATAGTCTCCATGCAGAAATCAAGAAAATGAATTTTGAAGAGGCTTCTGGTTTTACTTTAAATAAATTGACTTTAGAAATTAATGCCACAAGAGATAGCGCAATACTTCATAATCTAGAGATGAAGCTACCTCAAACAAATTTAAATATTGATCGTGCCCATATCTTAAAAGCTAAAGTTGACAGTCTCCCCAATTTATTCAATCAATCTCCAATCTATTTGGATATAGATCCTTCTCAAGTTTATTTAAAAGATTTGTCTGCTTTTGTTCCTGCTTTTAAAAATTTCGATGAAACTTTAGAACTAACAGCAGTTCTTTCAGGATATGTCAATGATATCACACTCAACCAATTAACACTTAAGCACAGTGATAGAATGCTTTTTATTGGAAGAATGAACTTAAAAGATATTTCCGATACAGAAAAAGCTCATATAACCGGAGAAGTAAACAAGCTATATATTACAACAGAAGGGATTTCCGGCTTGGCAAATAATTTCAGCGATAAACCTTTACCACAAGCTGTCAGAGAACTTGGAACTGTCAATTTCTCAGGTAAAATTTCCGGACATTTCGACCATTTGGTTGCTCAAGGTAAACTATCTACATCCATCGGGTTTGTTCAAACAAATGTTACATTTGGCAAAAACAAAAAAAAGAATATCAAAGCCTTTTTAAAAGGTCATATCTCCACCTCACCTTTACAACTGCATGAACTTCTACCAGAAGGGAACCCGCTTGGAACAACGCAACTACAAATTTCAATAGACGCAAAACGTCCGGAAAAAGGACCTTTTGTCGGCAACATTCAAGCAAACATTGAAGAGTTTCATTTCAAAAAATATAAATACCAAGACATTCTCATCTCCGGTAATTTCCAAGAAAAAAGTTTTGAAGGACTACTTCAAATCAATGATCCCAATGGTAAATTTTCAGCACAAGGATTATTCTTAAAAGATGGTGAGAATTCTAAATTTAATTTTATCTCACGTTTAGAGAATTTACGTCCTGATAACTTACACTTAACCGATAAATATGAATCTCCTGTAATTTCCGGAGTATTGAATGCTAATTTTACAGGAAATAACATTGATAACATCGTTGGAGAGATTCAATTAGACAGCTTAGCCTTCCATACAGCACCGGATAGTTTTTTCCTAAAACAATTGAAGATAGAAGCCTCTCATGATTCTTTTAATCAGTATTTAAAAATCAAATCAGATATAATGAATGGAGAAGTTTCCGGAGCTTATTCATTCGCGACAATAGTTCCAAGTTTCATGAATACTTTGGAACAATACATTCCAGCATTGATTCATACAACACAAAAGAAACAACAAACAAAAGAGAATAACTTTTCTCTTTTATTGACTATTGAAAACACTGAAACTTTATCCAACACCCTGAAACTTCCGATAACACTTTTTAGTCAAGGACGTATTACCGGACATTATAATAATCAATACAATCGTTTCCGTTTGGAGACATACTTACCCCAATTCAAAATAGGGAAAACCTTTTTAGAATCAGGTTATGTTGTTTGTGATAATCCTTTTGATAAGATCAATCTAGAATTAAAAGCTACTCAATTTAACAAAAAAGGATTACGCAACTATCTGAATTTAAAAGTTGATGCTAAAGATAACATCGTTAATACATGGATAAATTGGGCCAAT
>JAFYOM010000208.1 GCA_017560165.1 Parabacteroides sp. | reverse complement strand
GTCTGCAAAGGAACAATAGGAGTCACTAATTTATCAGGATCAGGGAAATGCATATTTAAGAAATACAAGATGAGGTTGCGAGCCTGAGTGTTGTATGTGTTATACATGGTTACTTTCCCGAAGTAATATTGTAAACTAGGGTCTATCACAGAAAGAGCTCCTAATCCGTCCCATAGATTATCTAAAACAAATAATCCTTTAGTGTTGCCACATCGGGTAGCTTGATATTCTAAGGATACAAATGATCGACCTAATTCAACGGTATGAGGAAGATATTCTTTTATAAATGTATCAGAGAAATTAAATAGATGTGAAGTTGCTAAAATGGGTTTGCCATTCTCATCCATTTGAACATCTGTCCCACAAAGGAATCGATATCCCCCTAGAATCTCTTCATTTTCAGGACACCAGACGATAAGTTGGCGGTAGCCATTTTCCATGGTGTCAAATTCATCAATATCGACAGAGAAACCAGTCCCTCCACCATTATTTCGAAAGGCAATTTCTCGAAGCCTCCCGATTTCTTGCATCACATGAGGTGCTTCATGAGCTGTGATAATATAGATCTCATTATTAGATTTATTGGTTTTCCGCAACATCTTCTCTTTTGTGAGTTCAGCTTTAAGAAGAGTCCGGTCTATAGGCTTGATAATATCTTGCATATATATGATGGTTATTTCTTTAAGTTATACACTATGTTTTTTATCCATTGAGCCCATGCTTCCGGTTTACGTTCTCTGGTAAATGTTTGCCAAGGAATAGGTTTACCGAAATAGATACGATATGTTTTGTGTTTGCTTTTGAACATCTCATCCGGTAAAAAAATCATTTCGTAGTTCATTTTTATTCCCAACGCTTTTCGAATATTAGCCAGATTGTAAAAGAAATTGGAATTATTTCCTTCAAAGAATACTGGGATAATGTCTCGTTGATGTTCAATCGCTTTTTGGATAAAAGATTTTTTCCATTCTAAATCAGAAATGATTCCCTTTTGTCTACGAGAACAAAGGCCGGCAGGGAAAGTGATGATTTGATTGTCGGAGGAATAGGCTTCTTCGATTAGGGTCGCATTCTTTTTCCCCTGTGCTCCATGCTTGTTAATTGGAACAAAAATCTCTTTTAGATTAGAAATGTAAAGTAGTAGATCATTAACCAGGTAACGGATATTACCATTGAAGTGATTACCGATAATGGCAGACAAGCAAATACCATCCAGCCCCCCTAAAGGATGATTGGATGCGAATATGTATCGTCCCTCTTTGGGGATATTGGTCTCATTCACCAACTCTAAATGTAAATCGAAATACCCAATGAGCTCCTGCATAAAGGCAACTCCTTGTTTGTCGTGAAAACGACGTAAGATTTCATTTAACTCTTCTTGATGAATGGTGCGAATCAGATAGTTTATAACAAATGCCGGAATTTTCCGAGCCACCGAAGGGGCTTTTTGTTGTAGTATTTGTTTGAGATCTATCTGTGTTATACCCTCTTGTGCCATTCTTTATACTATTACAAGAGACAAATATAAGTACTATAATTCAAACTCTATACTTTCGATATGAGATTTTGTAAATAAGGTGAACAATTTGGGGTGAAACTTGTTCTTTTTAGTTAAGAATACGATTGGTAAGGTAATTTGACATTTTTAATCGATACAAATTACTCATTATTAAATAAATAATATGTTTTGTGTGTGTTGATGGTAATGTATTTTTAACAAATAATCGCCTTGTTTTTTACATTTTTTGTGTAAATATTAAATTAAAACTGACTTTATTTGCGACATATAAAAGAGATATTTATTGATATGAAAAAGTCGACGATATGGTTACTTGCGGTGGTGATGGCTTTTGCGTTTGCCGGATTACTCTTTTTACAAGTTCAATACGTGAGTATTATTCTCAAGAAAAGTAGTGAACAGTTTAATGAGACCGTTAAACGATCAATGCTTCAAGTTTCTAAAAACTTGGAATTGGATGAGACACGTCGTTTTTTGGAAGAAGATTTAAGTCGTGATGAAGCAAATAATTTCCTATACCAGAGTGGGCAATCTGGTTTAGGTAATGAAATTATTTCTGAAAAGAATTACAAGATGCAGTTTACAAAGTCTGATGGCACTGTGGAACAGATTGAATTCCACAGTGACATTCGGACTCGAAAAATTGAACCGCTATCATCACTTAGTCGAAATAAAGCAAATAGTATTGTTAGTACATCCAAAGATTTACAGCAGACATTAAAGCATCGTTATCATTATCAGAGTGGATTGGTCAATGAGGTTATTTTAAGTATTTTGCATACGGCTAATCTTAAATCTATAGAAGAGAGAGTCGATTTTAAAAAGTTGAATAATTACTTAAAATCAGAATTTATTAACAATGGTTTGAACTTACCATTTATTTTTTCTGTTATTAACAAAGATGGAGAGGTCGTATATCAAAGCGGAGAGATACCACCTGTGGCAGATGTGATTACGCAGGTGTTGTTTCCGAATGATCCTCCTTCTAAACAAAATTATTTGAAGGTCTATTTCCCGACAAAAGGGGATTATATCTCAAGCTCAGTAACCTTTATCGTGCCATCTATTATCTTCTCGTTGATATTGTTGGTAACGTTTATTTTTACCATCTATATCGTATTCCGTCAGAAGCGTTTGTCGGAAATGAAGAATGATTTCATCAATAATATGACGCATGAGCTGAAAACTCCGGTTTCAACCATTTCGCTTGCGGCTCAGATGTTGAAAGATTCGGATATAACAAAGAGCCCGGATGTCTTTAAACATATCTCCGGAGTGATTAATGATGAAACGAAGCGGTTGAGTTTTTTGGTTGAAAAGGTATTGCAAATGTCGCTCTTTGAACGTCAGAAAGCTGCACTTAAACTGAAAGAGGTGGATGCCAATGATCTATTGGCAACAGTAGCCAATACATTCGCCTTGAAAGTGCAGAAGTATGATGGCACTATTGATATTGATTTGCAGGCTGAGGAGTCTACTATCTATGTGGATGAAATGCATGTAACGAATGTGTTGTTCAACTTATTGGACAATGCAGTGAAGTATCGCCGAGTAGAGACACCTTTGAATCTGATGTGCCGGACTTGGAATGAAAACAAGAAATTGTTGATTTCTATAGAGGATAACGGTATTGGTATCAAGAAGGAATATTTGAAAAAAATCTTTGACCGTTTCTTCCGTGTGCCGACAGGCAATGTGCATGATGTGAAAGGATTCGGTTTAGGTTTGGCTTACGTCCGTAAAATCGTAGAGGATCATAAAGGCTCGATTCGTGCTGAAAATGGTCCTGGCAATATAGGAACAAAATTTATTATTACTTTACCTCTTATAAAAAGTTAGTTATGGAAGAAAAACTAAAAATCTTCTTTTGTGAAGACGATGAGAACTTAGGTATGCTATTAAGAGAATACCTACAGGCTAAGGGTTATGTGACTGATCTTTTCTCTGATGGAGAAGCTGGTTATAAAGGATTTACAAAAGGACAATATGACCTTTGTGTATTAGATGTGATGATGCCGAAAAAAGATGGTTTTACATTGGCTCAGGAGATACGTTCTATTAATCCGGATATTCCAATCATCTTCCTTACTGCTAAAACGATGAAGGAAGATATTTTGGAAGGTTTCAAGATTGGTGCTGACGACTATTTGACAAAACCTTTCAGTATGGAAGAGTTGTTGCTTCGTATTGAGGCAATCTTGCGTCGTGTGAAAGGCAAGAAAATGAAAGATATACCTTTCTATAAGTTAGGAAACTTCTTGTTTGATACGCAGAAACAGACATTGACAATTGACAATAAGGTAACCAAGCTGACTACCAAAGAATGTGAATTGTTGAGTTTGCTTTGTGCACATGCAAATGAAATATTGGAACGTAATTATGCATTGAAGACTATTTGGGTTGATGACAACTATTTCAATGCACGTAGTATGGATGTTTATATTACGAAGTTACGTAAGCTATTGAAAGAAGATCCGGGTATTGAAATTATTAATATCCACGGTAAAGGTTACAAATTAATCACTCCTTCAGGAGAAGAAGCAGCTCGCGAAGAGGGAATCCAAGTGTTATAATAGACCAATTAAATACGGAGGGTAAGAAAAATCCTCCGTATTTTTTATGATGGAAAGTCTGGAACTTTAACGGATTGAAATTTTACGGACAGTGTCGGCTATACGAACAATGTAATATCCCTTTGCGATATTTACGGTATATTCTCCGGATGCTTGCTTGATAGGTATCTCTTTGATTCGAATACCCACTACACTATAGATTTCAAGTTTACTGCCGATAGGCGCATTTTGTACAACGATGGTATTGTCGTAAGCGCTTATTTCGATAGGTAAGGTTTCTTTTTCTGTTGACTGAGAGACAGAAGTTGCAATGGGAGAATGATGTGCATAAGTCTTTTGTGGAAAACTTACGCATAAAATCATCCATGTTATAATTGAAACTGCTATTCTCATATTCCTTAACCCTAAGATTACACAAAGATAGGAATATTATTTGATGATAAAATAAAAATCATGGTAATTTATAATAAAATGAAAAACGATACGTTGTCCTATCTGCTGTCGTTTTTATACGGGTATGACCATCCTTTCATTTCCTAAAATGGTATTGGGAAAAACCTCCGTTGCCTCTTTGTGTAATTCCGATAAATCTTCATAACGTGCAGAATAATGGCCTATAACCAAGCGTTTGACTTGTGCGTCACGAGCTATTTCTGCTGCTTGACGGGCAGTAGAGTGGAAGGTCTCTTTGGCGCGGGCAGAATCTGTCTCCATGAATGTTGCTTCATGATAAAGAAGATCGACCCCTTCTATAAGAGGAATGATGGAACGGTTATATGCAGTGTCCGAACAGTAAGCATATCGTTTGGCAGGAGTGGCTGGGCGTGTTAATCGAGAGTTGGGTATGATTTCTCCTTCCGGTGTAATATAATCTTTTCCTTGTTTGATCTCTTTCATCCAGCGGACAGGTACTTGATAGAAATCGGTCATCTCACGAATGATATGCGCCTCTTTCGGCTTTTCAGCAAAAAGAAAGCCGCAAGTGGGAATCCGGTGTTTTAAAGGAATGGAATAGACCGAAAGAGAACGATCCTCCATGATTAAAGAATGACTCTGTGTGTCTATAGGGTTGAAACGGATATTAAATTCTAATCCACGGCAAAATAGATCAATTGTCGATTGAAGAAAAGTCTCAACCTCTTTCGGACCATGGATGACCAATTCTCCGGTACGACCTAACATCCCTAATGTGGAGATTAATCCGGGTAAACCAAAACAATGATCGCCATGTAGATGAGAAATGAATATGTGGGCAAGACGTCCAAATCGAACACGAGAATGACGCATCTGTACTTGAGTCCCTTCTCCGCAGTCAATCATATAAAGTTTATCACGTAAATCGACAATTTGTGATGTCGCTGAATGTCTGGTGGTTGGTAAAGCTGATCCACATCCCAAGATGTTAATATTAAATTCCGCCATGAATATATAGTTAAATACCAGTAGTCCGTGCAAATGTAATAAAAACAGCATGAAAGATATTTATTTGATTTAAGTAAAAAGTTTAAGGTTTTTTGTTAAAAATATATTTTTTAGAAAAGAAATGTCTAATAAATAGATAAATAGTATGGACACATTAACTATATTTGCGTCAATTAGTGTGAATGTATTATAAATAAATATAGCTAAAAGTAATTGTTAATCTATAAAAGTTATTACTATGTCTAACATTTCAAGAAGATCTTTTTTACAAAGAGGAGCAGCTGCAGCAGCTGCATTTTCAATCGTTCCGGGTTCTATCTTAGGTAAATCTCATGGATATGTAGCTCCAACAGATAAATTAAATATTGCAGCTGTTGGTATCGGTGGTATGGGTAGTTCTAACCTAAGAAAGATGGAACACACAGACAATATCGTTGCGCTTTGCGATGTTGACTGGAAATATTCAAAACCTGTATTTGAACGTTTAAGTGGTGCTAAAAGGTATTGGGATTACCGCAAGATGTATGATGAAATGGGTAAATCCATTGATGCTGTTTTGGTTGCAACTGCTGACCATACACATGCGATCATCACTGCTGATGCAATGACTTTAGGTAAACACGTTTATGTACAAAAACCATTGACGCATTCAGTTTATGAATCTCGTTTGTTGACTAAGTTGGCTGAATCTACAGGTGTTGTTACTCAGATGGGTAACCAAGGTTCTTCTTCTGAAGATACTGACTTAGTTTGTGAATGGATCTGGAATGGTGAGATCGGTGATATTACAAAGGTTGAATGTGCGACTAACCGTCCTATCTGGCCGCAAGGTTTGAATACTCCGGAAAAAGTGGATAAGATTCCTTCTACATTGAATTGGGATTTGTTCTCTGGTCCGGCAGAAGTGAAACCGTTTAGCAATATCTATCATCCATGGAATTGGCGTGGTTGGTGGGCTTATGGTACAGGTGCTTTAGGTGATATGGCTTGCCATATTATGCATACTGCATTTAAAGCTTTGAAGTTAGGTTATCCAACAAAGGTTGAAGCTTCTTCTACATTGTTGTTACGTGATTGCGCTCCTAATGCTCAACATGTGAAATTTATTTTCCCGGCACGTGAAAATATGCCGAAGTTGGCTATGCCGGAAGTTGAAATCCATTGGTATGATGGTGGTATGATGCCGGATCGTCCAGCAGGTTTCCCGGAAGGAAAAGAATTGATGGGTCCTGGTGGTGGTTTGACTATCTTCCATGGTACAAAAGATACATTGGTTTGTGGTTGCTATGGACAGAAACCGTTCTTGTTGTCTGGTCGTGTGCCAAGTGCTGCTCCAAAAGTATGTCGTCGTGTAGCTGATGCGATGAATGGTGGTCATGAACAAGATTGGATTGCACAATGTAAAGCCGGCTCTAATCGTGTGAAATGTAAATCTGATTTCTCTGAAGCTGGTCCATTTAATGAAATGATCGTGATGGGTGTGTTGGCAGTTCGTTTGCAAGCATTAAATAGAGTGTTGGAATGGGATGGTCAGAACATGCAGTTCTTGAACATTAAGGATAATGAAACGATTAAGACTTGTATTAAGGATGGTTTCACTATCAAAGACGGTCATCCTTCATTTGCGAAAGACTGGACAGATCCTGTTAATGCTAAACAATTCGCAGCAGAATTGATTAAGCATAACTATCGTGCTGGTTGGAATTTACCTGATATGCCGAGATAATTTTTAATAACAGATAAAAAATGAAAAAAACAGTATTAGTATTAGGTGCAGCAGTCATGATGTCTTTCATGATGTCTTGTGGTGGTGGCCAGAAAGCTGAAAATGCAACTGCTGAAACAAAAACAGAGGTGACAGAAGACGAAGGCAAAATCTCTTTGTTTAATGGTAAAGACTTTACCGGTTGGAGAGGTTACAATCGTCAGGATGTTCCTGCTCGTTGGACCATTGAAGATGGTTGCATCAAATTTAATGGTTCCGGAGGTGGTGAAGCACAGTCTAATGATGGTGGTGATATCATCTTCGATAAGAAGTTTAAAAACTTTGAATTGGAATTGGAATGGAAGATTTCTAAAGGTGGTAATTCCGGTATTTTTTATTTAGGACAGGAAATCCCGGGTAAACCAATCTATATCTCTGCTCCTGAATGTCAGGTGTTGGATAATGAAAACCATCCGGATGCAAAGTTGGGTAAAGATGGTAACCGCAAGTCTTCTTCTTTGTATGACATGATTCCGGCTAATCCGCAGAACTCAAAACCGTTCGGAGAATGGAATAAAGTGAAGATCATGGTTTACAAAGGTACTGTTGTTCACTATCAGAATGACGAAGTGGTAGTTGAATATCACTTGTGGACTCCGCAGTGGAAAGAAATGTTGGATAAGAGCAAATTCAGCAAAGAAAAATGGCCGGAAGCATACGACCTATTGTTGAACTGCGGTGGTGAAAACCATGAAGGTTATATCGGATTCCAGGATCATGGAGATGATGTTTGGTTCCGTAACATCACAATTAAAGAACTTGACTAATAATAATAGATAAGTCTTTGTGATAATAGAAAATCCCGATGCCTACAGTGATCTGACCCCAAAAAGTTGGACTGATTAATAAAAGTATTATTGGTAAAGAGTTCGGTATTGCACCGGACTCTTTCCTTTTAGTCTCAGTTTTATCCTGTCATTGTTGTAGTAATGGATATACTTCTTCAGTTCTTGCTT
>JAFYOM010000021.1 GCA_017560165.1 Parabacteroides sp. | reverse complement strand
ATACAGGAGTTGCAACAATCTATTTTGGAACTGATCCGAAGAATAAAGATAAGGCTATTCGTTTGGTTCATAAAGAGCTGGATCGATTACGGGAACAGAAATTATCTACTACTCAATTGTCTGCTGCAAAAAAACAGTTAATCGGACAGTTAGGGGTATCCGGTGATAATCGTGAAGGACTTTTCTTAGGTTTAGGAAAAAGCTTTTTACATTATAACCGCTATGATACACTTCCTGAAGTATTTGCAAAAGTAGAAAAACTTACTGCTGAACAGATTCAAGAGGTGGCCAATGAGATTTTTGCTCCTGAACAGCTGTTTAGTTTGATTTATCAATAAAAAAGAGTTACCAGCATTCGGTTTTATCTTTTAATTCAGGAAATTTATTTTTATCAAATACAGGTTCTTTGATTCCTTGTTTCTTTTGATTTATATAATCCTGTAATAAAAGAAAAGCCTGTTTGCTTAGGAGTGAGATGGCTACCAAGTTACAGATTGTCATAAGTCCCATCGTAACATCGGCCAAACTCCAAGCTAAGTCCAAACTTGCCAAAGCTCCGAACATAACCATTCCACCAACTAGGATACGATAAAGGTAAAGTACCCCTTTTTTTGAGGTGATAAACCGTATATTTGCCTCACCATAGTAATAGTTGCCGATGATACTACTGAAGGCAAATAGGAAAATAGCAATGGCAACGAAAAAACCTCCGGCATTACCTACTTCAAGGATTAATGCCTGCTGTGTCAGTTGTACGCCATTGATAGAACCATCTAAAGGTACACCACTGAATAGGATAATGAAAGCGGTACAAGTACAAATAAGCAATGTATCGGTAAAAACACCCAATGTTTGAATCAAGCCTTGTTTGACAGGGTGAGTGACAGAGGCGGTTGCTGCTACGTTGGGAGCTGAACCCATACCGGCTTCATTACTAAACAATCCTCGTTTGATACCCATTAGTAATGCTGCACCGACTGAACCTCCTAATGCCTGTTCCCAACCGAACGCACTGTTTATGATTAGTTTGATGACAGTTGGTAGTTCAGTGATATTGAATAACACGATAAGCAGAGCTAGTAAAACATATCCCAAAGCCATAACAGGTACGATGATACTGCTTACCTTGGCTATACGTTGAATACCTCCGAAGATAATGATAAGTGTCAATACTGTCAGGATGATTCCTACTGTGATCGGATTTAAATCAAAGGAACCTTGTAGAGCTGCACATATCGTATTGCTTTGTACCGAATTGAAAGCGAAACCGAAAGTAATGGAAATCAAGATCGCAAATAGAATTCCCATCCAATTCAATCCTAATCCATGACGCATATAATAGGCTGGTCCTCCGATAAAAGAATCTTTTCCTTTTTGTTTGTAAAGCTGTGCCAAAGTTGATTCGATGAAGGCACTGGATGAACCTAATAGAGCAATGATCCACATCCAAAAGACGGCTCCCGGTCCTCCTACAGCAATGGCTGTTGCTACTCCTGCTAAATTACCCGTACCGACACGACTGGCTAATGAAACAGCAAATGCTTGGAAAGAGGAGATGTGTTTCTCTTCTTTGTGGGCTTTATTGGTAGAATCTCCCAACACACGAACCATTTCGCGTATCATACAGAATTGGACAAAACGTGTTTTGATAGTGAACCAAACGGCACATCCTAATAACAGAATAATTAAGATATATGACCACAGTATCTCATTTATTTCATTAATCCAACTACTTATCAGTTCCATATCTGCTGTCTATTTTTAGATAGGTTTGCTTATAAAGAACACAAACCTAATTAAAAAGTTCTGTATATACAAATGTAGTTTTTAGGGTTTGGTTGTAAAAGAAATATAGGGATATAAACGCTTCCGATCCAACTCCGTAAATTCTTCCAACAGCTGTAAATTC
Source organism: Parabacteroides sp. (assembly GCA_017560165.1). GTDB lineage: Bacteria > Bacteroidota > Bacteroidia > Bacteroidales > Tannerellaceae > Parabacteroides. The sequence continues at coordinate 899 of JAFYOM010000021.1, read as the reverse complement.
TTCCAACCGGAAAGTTTCCCCTTTTGTTTTCGGAGTTGTAGGATAACCTTTACCTGCTGATAATTCAGATAAGGATGTTTGAGTAGGGTGGAAAAAGGCAAGTTATTTACCTCCAATGGTTGAATATGGGTTGTATCTACTCTGAACCAAGGAGCTAAAGAGGCATATCGTTCAGCATCTATACCATACACCTCTGTTAATTGATTTACTGAATAGAAACCACCTAACAGCTCTCTATATTTGATGATTCGTCGGGCGAAGGTGCTACCAATACCAGGTATCTTTTTTAGGATGGTAGTGTCAGCTATGTTTAGTTCTACAACTGTTCCTACCGGATACTTCTTTGTTTGAAAAGAATTTTTGTACCGTTTGTTTGTCTGTGGGATAAAGGTTTCTTTTTGGATGTTGACAACTTTTTCATTTGAAACCTGTGGTATTTCCTTTTGGTAGTTATTGCTTTCTGAATGAATGGGTATTGGTTGGGAATCTGTTCGGTTTAACAGAAACCAAGAGATTGTAATAAGGGATAAAAGAAGGGTGAACGCTCTTCGTTCGCCTTTGGAGAAGTAAAAAAGATCTCGCCAATTCATAGTTATGTGTATTAATGATTTTGATTAAATAATATGCATGTAAAAGTAGGAGTTTCCTGTAAATAAACAAGAAACTCCTACTTTTAAAATTTAGAATGAGGCTGTGATTTGATCAATCAATCCTAATTCGTTCAAGAAAATGATGCCGATAGCGATGGGGGCAACATATTTCATAAAGAATGCATAGGTATTGAAAAAATAGAAAGGAATGGTTCCCTCATTTGTCAATTCCGCTTTTATAACTTTACGTTCTACTCGTGTTCCTGCAAAGATACAAATCAACATCCCTCCTAAAGGTAACATGATTTT
>JAFYOM010000207.1 GCA_017560165.1 Parabacteroides sp. | reverse complement strand
TGTGATCATAACCGCCTCTTCCTTACTACCGGCCTTCAAAATGTCCATAATCTTCGTTTCTGGCATTCCTTTAATTACTTTATAGACACCATATTGAAATTCATTTTCGGCACCGGTCAGCTTAGCCTTGATCCGAAACAATAAAGTATTCTCAATCAATTCATGCTCATATAAGATGTCTGCAATCTCCCCTGTGGTAGATCCCTCTGGAATATCAATACTGATTTCTTCCCCATTCACATCATATGTCTCATATTCATCATCACGAATAAAATGATACGCATAGGTATACGTCAAATAACATACACCACCAATAATCAAAGCACAAGTAAGTCCTACCAATGCCTTTTTAATATTTCGCGCTATGAAACAAAGGATGCGATTGATTATATCTGCTATCATTTTCTTTTCCTCCGCAGATCGAACTGCTCCTTTATCATTATCCCTTTACTTCCATGATAATCGGAAGAATCATAGGACTTCGTTTAATTTCTCTCCATAGATGGTCACGCAGACTGTCTCGGATCAAACCTTTAATGTTATTCCAATCCATCACATTCAACGGAGAATTAGCCGCCAATACATGCGAAACAACATTTCGACAGCCTTCCATTAGACCTTCTGACTCTTTTACATATACAAAGCCACGACTTACAATATCCGGTCCTGCTACAACTTCTCCCGTTCCTCGGTGTAAACCAATCACTACGATCATTAAGCCATCCTGAGACAAAATCTTACGATCGCGCAGGACGATATTTCCTACATCACCCACACCCAAACCATCTACCAGTACAGGTTCAACGTCGATGTAACTGTTTACCTTTGCTGAATAACTGTCGAGTTCCAGCACGTTACCATTGCACATAATGATCGCATTTCTTTCGTCATGACCCATACTCTTGATCAAATCAGCATGGTTTCTTAAATGGCGATATTCTCCATGAACAGGAAGAAAATACTTAGGCTTAACTAAACTATACAACATTTTCAATTCTTCCTGACTGGCATGACCAGATACATGTGCATCCTCGTATGTTACCTTAGCACCTTTTATCATCAAATCATTGATCACACGACTAACGGTTTTCTCATTTCCCGGAACCGGTTTGCTGGAGAAAATAACTGTATCTCCTTCTTTGATCTCGATAGCCTTATGCTCACCACTGGCCATGCGTGATAGTGCTGCCATCGGTTCACCTTGACTTCCAGTAGTAATAATTACCAGCTCATCATCTGCATAGTTTTTCATATCAGAAATGTCAATCAAAACACCATCTGGAACTTCCAAATAATCAAGTTCCAATGCAGTATTAATTACATTGACCATGCTTCTGCCAACACAGACTACTTTACGTCCGTACTGGATCGCTGCATCGATAATCTGCTGTACTCGATCTACATTAGAAGCAAATGTTGCTACCAAAATACGGCCTTCAGCAAGCGGAAACATTTCAGTAAATGTACTTCCTACAGTACGTTCGCTCATAGTATAACCTTTTCGCTCTGCATTCGTACTGTCACTCATCAATGCAAGAACTTTTTTATGACCCAATTCAGCGAAGCGTTGTAAATCGATCATGTCACCATGAATTGGAGTATAATCCACTTTAAAATCGCCTGTGTGGATTAAAACACCTGCAGCCGTAGTAATTGCTAATGCAACCGCATCACCAATACTATGGTTTGTACGTATAAATTCTACTTTCATATGACCTAATTCGACAACATCCCCGGGACGCACCATCGTCAAATTACAGCCTTTTATACCAAATTCTTCAATTTTATTTCGTACCAATCCCAAGGTCAAACGAGTACCGTATACAGGTACTTTAAATTCACGCAGAAAATAGGGTAGTGCACCAATGTGATCTTCATGGCCATGAGTTAGCACTACACCCTTAACTTTTTCGTAATTCTGCCGTAAATACTCAAAATTAGGAATGATCAAATCAATACCGGGCATTTCATCTCCCGGAAAAGCTAATCCACAATCAATAATTACAATTTCATCATCACATTCAATCAATGTCATATTCTGACCAATTTGATCCAGACCGCCTAACGGAATAATTTTTACAGTTTTTCTGAGCCTGCGTGTTGAAGTTGCTCTTCTTTTATTAGTTGTGCTCATCTTCTTCCTCTACTTCCAGATCATACTCCTCAGAGTCCTCAAATACCTGTGCAATATTTTGAAATTCTTCATCGTCCATATCGGTTGTAACGCCAAATTTAAGATCAGAATGACCCTCGGTAATCCAAAATTCTGCTGCATCATCTTCACATACTTTAAAAATAAAAGCAGCATCATTATCTTCCTGCTGTTCCACCTCATCCTCGTCTTCTTCATCATAAGCAGGAATCGCAAGCAAATATTGTATTCCATCGATTTCAGTAAAATCAATTACTTCCATATCCATCGAAATCTCTTCTACCGGATCAGTCACAATAATCCAATCTAATTCTTCCAAACAAATCTCACTCATTTTAGGTTCCTCCTTGCGCTGTTTCTGATGTGCATCTAAATAAGATTGTAAAATCAAAGCAGCTGCCATTTGATCCACCACTTGTTTTCTTTTCTGATAACGCATTCCTGCTTCCAGCATGGGGATCTCCGCCTGTCGTGTTGTCAAACGTTCATCCCACAACACAACTTCTACCAAATATAGATCTCTCTGCAGACGTTTTTGAAACGCCATTGTTAATTCTGCCCGCTCACCCAAAGTATCATTCATGTTTTTGGGAAGTCCTAAAACAACCGTATGAACATCATATTCTTCACATAAAGCACGAATTCTTCGTACTGTTTGCTTTAAATTTACTTCCTCTTCCCGTTTTATTGTTTCTACTGGGGTCGCTAAAATACCGGTAGGATCACTGATTGCTACTCCTACCGTTTTACTACCATAATCAAGGCCAATAATTCTCACAATGATTATCCCTTCTGATCCAATTTATGATACTCGACAAACGAACGAACCAGTTCCTCAATAATTTCATCACGATTAATCCGCGCGATCTTACTGCGACTGTTATTATAACTGGTGATATAGGTCGGATCTTCAGACATAATATATCCAACCATCTGATTGACGGGGTTGTAGCCTTTTTGAACCAATGAGGCATACACATCAATCAATACGTTTCTCACATAGTCTTCCGATTCACCTATGATTTTAAAGTACTGTGTGTTGAAATTTTGTTCACTCATTGCAATACCCCCTTAAGTATTTTTTCAATTCCAGCAGCATCATGATTAGCACTGTGAATATTTGCATAGCCATCAATAATTACGTCGACTTCTTTTCCTTGAAGTTCCTGCTCAGTCGCTATTTCCGGTATCATTACCGCAACTTTCATATAATTGGGTGTATACCCTGTCCAATAGCCAGTGATCAAGTCTTTTTCTTCCAGCAGTACTTTAACCAATTGTTTCTGCATTCTTTCCATAAATCGTTTACTGCTTTCACCTGTTACACTCAGCATTTCTTCACTTCGACGTTTTTTAATATTTCCATCGACCTGCTCTTTACATTTTGCTGCAACCGTTCCTTCCATTTTAGAATATCTAAATACATGTGCTTCAGCAAAACCTATTTTTTCAACAAACTCCAGAGAAGCTTTATGATCTTCTTCTGTTTCCCCCGGAAAGCCAACTATGATATCTGTAGTTACTGCAACATACGGAAAGGCCTTTCTTAATAGTCCGACTGCTTCCCAATATTCCTGAGCTGAATATCTGCGATTCATTGCTTTCAATGTAACCTCACAGCCACTTTGCAAAGATAAATGAAAGTGAGGACACAACTTGTTCGTCTGCATCACCTTATTGATAAACTCCGATGTAATCATTCTTGGCTCCATCGAACCTAAACGAATTCTCTTTACCTCCGGAATTTGTCCAATAGCTAAAATCAAATCACCCAAATCATACTCTTCACCACGTCCATATGATGAAAGATGGATTCCTGTCAAAACGATCTCTTGATATCCGCGCTTAGCCAACCCACGCGCTTCCTCACAACATTCGTTAAGTGGTCTGCTCTTCAGCGGACCTCGTACAAATGGTATAATACAATATGTACAAAACTGTCTGCATCCATCCTGCACTTTAAGGAAGGCTCTTGTTTTTCCTTCATTTTGAGTAATCCAAAGAGCTGCCTCTTCATTTGGCTCAACAATCTGTCCGTTTTCATGTGCCTGAATATAGGAAAGCAAATCTCCTTTGTAACGATTGGGAATCGCTATATCGATCACAC
>JAFYOM010000206.1 GCA_017560165.1 Parabacteroides sp. | reverse complement strand
TAATGCTAACCCTTTTGGAATGAGTCCTCGATAATCAAAGTGGTTTTCATTAAACCATTCGATAACATCACCACAATCTGATATAGATGTAAATAATTTATTAAATCTGCCAGTTTCTAGATAGTAATGTTTAAAATCAATAAAATCTATTTCATTCTCGATGAATCTACAAAAGAATAGATGTTGTTGCTCCTCGGTCATAGATGATAGTGGGAAGAGATATGGTTTTACACAGTCGATGTATATTTCTTCATCTCTATCACATACTCTAATGTAATTATCAATATTAATATCGTATAATTTATCTACAATTTCTCCGTAATCTTCTATCTCATCGATCCAATCGCAATATGATATCATTACTCCGTAATACAATCTACTACTTAAATCTTTGAATAATAGATGTTGGTCACTTTTTTCCATAATATTTATCTTTATCTAATTTAATGCTACAGTATCCATGTCCATCCTTCTCAACAATGATCGGTATATTCATATTATTACAAATTTCAGATACCTCCCAAGCAGTTATATCCAAGTCGCAATAAGAATCATATAACGATACATTATATTGTATTGATTGAATTATACGTTTAATCACCGATCTACGTCGTTTGATTTTGGTTCTTTTATCGATAATCTTATACTTTAATGTATAGTATTTAAAATACAATTTATCTACAATTTTGTTCATGATTTAGTTTATTATACGGTAATACTCTTTGATTTCAGGTAGATCTAAATGTCGTATACAAGGCGTTTTATTAAAATCAACGATAGCCCACATAAATTTATTATCTATTTTAACAATATTTGCAATGTGTAATCTATCACCAATTTTCACTACAACCTCCTCATATGGTTTTGGGATGTTATGAGTGATTAATTCCACTTGTTGGAACCATGCATTAAGAGTAGCCATCGATACCCAACGTTCAGATTTACCATGTATATTCTTGAATTTAATATACTTTGCTCCGAATTTATCTCGATATTTATCAATAACTTTATATATGATAGGCACATCATCTATGGTTATATCTGGATCGATATAAAGAGATTCATTTAATTTAATATTAAGAAACTGCTGTTCCAGACGCCTCGGGTTAAGGACTCGATACTCATATAGAGTATATATACTATATATAACTAGTATCAATAAACCACAAACTAATAAACCTAAACATAGATATTCATTCCACATACTATTATTTTTAGTTATTCAATTTCTCGATTATTTATTATGTAAATATAGTAATTCATCTCAGAATCTTTAGTAGATATCAATAAAAAAGACCTTATACAGGCCTTTTTATCGATTTGTTTTATAATATTACAATAATTCTTTATATTGTTCAATCAAATCCTTAAAGTTCTCATAGAAAGCATTTCGTATCTTTTCTGATGGGAAAGCAAGAATCAAATTGACGACTAATGAGTATGAAAACTCTATTTCATTACAACCTGTGTATATTGTATATTTGCCTTTTGTATCATCTTCCCGATCAGGTTTCCAAGGTTTACCTAATCCCATCTCTTCTCCTGCTATCTTCCAATAAGCATCACGACAAATAAGAAGATTACGAAAGGCAGTAATGAGGTCAGATTTGTACCCGGCACTTCTACTATAAGGTTCTACATCCAATACATCACAACACTCCTGATAATTCTTGGGATAAGTATGCTTCTTTTTAACTAAATAAGTCTTTTCTCCTTCTACTTTGACTTCATAATCACCAAGAATAAGCTCTACTTTATCTGCTACTGGCTCAATGTCATCAACTAATTCATATTGGTCTTGTTCCGCAATAGGCACGAAATAACCTGTACCACCAGGGATATTAGATATATCAAAATGTTTGTCACTTACTTGTACAACAAACCACTTTTTATTTCTTTTATCTTTCACTCTATCTCCAACCTTGAACTTCGGCTCAATCATTTCTATAACTTTATCAATTGGTATATTCTCATTACCCCATTCCCAGTCGTCATTATAATCAAGATAATTATAACCTACAATGATATACTCCCCATCTTCGGAAAAATCCCAGTTACTAAAATGTTTCCACTCTTCTTCGTATGTTTCCCAAAACTTTTTAACAGGAAGGTCTAACAACTTAACTATATCTTTATACTCTTTAATAGTTTTAGTAAATGTGGTTGATAGTATTTCATGTACACTATTCATAGCTTTACTTTTTAAAGTGTTCAACAATCTCTTCTAATATTGCTTCTGATACTTTCAAGATGGTTTAAGTAATTTTTCTGATAATCTAATAACTTAACGGGTTTAGTACCTTCTGATGTTATTAACTTACAATATTTTTCAGCAAAATATACAAGGTCATCCTTACAACGAAGCCATTCCCGTATTTCATCTTTATTGCATTGTGACATATCCTAATAAATGTTTAAATTAGTTGCGTTAATTGCTAATCCTTTTGGAATAAGACCTCGATAATCGAAATGATTTTTGTCATACCAATTAAAAAGTTTACAATAATTCGACTCTAATGAGTCATAAGGCGAATCTAAAATTTCATCTCATAGATTTATTTGTTCCCATGTCATTGAAGACATTGGAAAGAGATAGGGTTTGCAGTCTTCAATATTGCTAGCTAAAAATGAGTCATATTGAGCTATATTATCTGGCATATGTAAACCTTCTAATATTTCAATTTTATCATTAACTCTGATTTTTACACCATAAGGTAACCTCGCACAAATGTCTTTCAATAATAGTTCTTTATCTTTTCGTGTCATAGTCGTTATCTGTTTAAATTGTTTATGTATATATATATAGCAATTCATCACAGAATCTTTAGCAAATATCAATAAAAAAGACCTTATTTACTTATACTCGTTATAAACAACTAAACCTTTTATATCTGCCGAAATTTCGACGAAACCTCTCTGATCTCCTTTTTTAAATTCAACTACATAGATGTTTTTAATGTAATCATTAGATACCTGTTTAAATGACTCACGTATTTCACAAACATTATTATAACCAAGTTCATATTGAATACCAGCCTCTGGTATCATTATTTGTGTAATTTTATATTCTTCCATATTCAATAAATATTTAAACCGGTTGCATCAATTGCTAATCCCTTTGGTATAAGCCCTCGATAGTCGAAATGGTTTTTATTAAACCAATCCTCCAACCACAAATAGTCATGTAAATTACAAGAATTATCAGTATCCCAATATCCTTCACTATGATTGGTTATTTCTACATGTGATTGATAAAGATTATAATAGTTGTACCGCTTTGAAATTTCCTTCTTCTGCTCATCAGTTATACTTGAAAGAGGGAAGAGGTATGGTTTGTATTCTTCAATGTTATCCTTAAACATAATTGACATCATAATAAAATCCAATGTATAAGGATAACCTACAACTGTTGGGTCTTCTTCTGAGTGTCTGCGAAATGCTTGAACTTTCACTCCATAAGGTAATCTCGAACAAAGGTCTTTAAGCAAAAGTTCTTTATCTTCTTGTGTCATAACTAAATATCTTAATTTATATCTTGAAAATGCTCTTTTACTCTTTGTGCAAAAACTCTTGGCTTTTCGTAGTATACATATCCTCTCCCTTTTAATCTTCTTTTATGTTTATGTATAACCATACTACCACCACAGACACCAATACTCGCCTCACCACGTCGTTTTAAGGTATATTCAAGCGTAGTGTCGCAGTATCGTAAGCTATCATTTTGAACCCCCTCATACCCAAAAGAGCGAAGGAATAAAATGATCTCCCATCCATCTTTGTAATTATCTACAACTGTAAAAATCTTTAGTTGATTTTGCTTATCGATTATGTCGTGTAGGGATAACTTACCTTTGTTTTCAAATCTATTAAGTTGTAAGAATCTTCGTTTCATACTAAATCAAATTATCAAGTGCATATTCAATCCCCGCGAGTGTGGCTTGTTCGTCTGTATTGTAATCTATTTCATTAAATTTTCTATTTATTTGATTACCATAAGTTTCATCATAACTATCTGTGCAGTATATTTCAAAATAATATTTATTAAACGACATACTAATCTCAATAAATAATTTTTTCTCCTTTATCAACCACTTTCTGGCTTGTGAAATGGAGGGAGCATTGATTCTCTCTTCATCATAGTCCCAATTTTCGCTCGGAAAAATCATAAATAAATCTTTCTTATTCTTCCGGTAATAATGATAGCAAGGCCAATTAAAACCTTTCTCTTCAAGTTTCTTCGCTATTTCAAATGTTACAAAATCTTCCATAATCAATAAATATTTAATCCAGTTGCATCAATCGCAAGACCCTTTGGAATAAGACCATAAATATCGAAATGATTTTTATAAAACCAGTTTAATAATGCGTGAAGTTCTAAATATGAAATAGTATCTCTGTCGGAATCTACTATACGAAGAAAACCATCTTCAAGTTTTATTTCATTTTTCCCCAATATCTCTTGTACCTCGAATAGTTGCTCCCCAGTCATACTTGAAAGAGGGAAGAGATACGGTTTAACTTCTTCAATATGAATACATACTCCATCTATTTGTATATATTCTTGTCGTTCAAAACCACAAATATTCCCGTCATAGTAATCATCGTTATAATAATCATAGTACTTACACTTAACTCCATACGGTAACCTCGCACAAAGGTCTTTTAACAATAGTTCTTTATCTTCTTGTTCCATAATCGTTATCTGTTTAAATTGTTTATGTATATATATAGCAATTCATCACAGAATCTTTAGTAGATATCAATAAAAAAGACCTTATACAGGTCTTTTTACTTAAATTTTACATTATATTCTTTTTCATCAAAGAATTCATAGTATAAAGCTTCTGGAATTCTTTCTAATACATTGTCGATTGCTTTCCGGGCTAATTCACCGGTTATGTCCATTCCGTTATAAAATAATGTATGAACAATTGACTCACATCCTTTTCCGAAAAATACTATAACCATATCACTTTTTAAATACGACAACTGTGTCTACTGGGATTTCATTAATAATAGAAATCTTTAAGTCAGTTTTATTCCTATATACATCAATTGCTGTTGGGTACTCATGTAAAACAGCAGAATGTACCAATATGCCTATTACCCCACCGATAAACATCCCTAAAATGATTAATGCAAACTTCTCCATGATTATTTCTCCAATTTTCCACATTTAATACATCGTCTCCATCTGAAGTCACAATGAAAATCTGGTCTATAATCATGAATACACCAGAATTGTTTCCATTTCTCTCTAATATATAATACTAAATCTCCAAACATAATCAATAAATATTTAAATTAGTTGCATCTAAGGCTAAACCCATAGGAATGAGTCCATTACAATCGATATGATTTTTATAACACCAATTTACATAATTCATAATATCGGTATCAACCAATCCTTTACTGTTATAAATGATTTTTTGTTGTAATTGACAATATTCTTCCTTCTGTTCCTCCGTCATACCTGAAAGAGGGAAGAGATACGGTTTAGTAATATTTTTCAGAGTATCACATTCTAATGTAGACATATATCCGTCTGAATCTATATTATACAATGTTTCAACAATTTCTATGTCGTCTTCGCAATTATATGATCGTACTTTCACATTATACGGTAATCTACCACAAATGTCTTTCAGTAATAGTTCTTTATCTTCTTGTGTCATTTCGCTAAACTTGCATTTAATGATTCATCAACAAGGCGTTTGGTATCTCTTAGAGAAAATGAATGTGCAAAACCATAACCGTTCTCATCTTCAGCCTCCCATACAGTCTTTTGTTCTGGAGGATAATATCCGATACAAGTGATAATATATCCTCTATAAATATATTTACCTCTTCTTATCTTTTTCGCCTTTATAGTCATATTTTATTCCTCCATTGATTTGTGAAAATTCTCAAAAAAACTGTCTTTGCTAACAAATTTGTTATTAACTTTTAAATATCCGATTTTATTCCCAGCATTATATGTATAACTTTGAAAAATGTTTTTATTAAGATATTCGTAAACTTTATCAATACTTACCAATCCTTCCTTTGGATGTTCGTCCGCCCATTCAATACCTTCAAGAATTGAATTAGCCTCAAGACTATCGATTGGGATGTTGCGTTCTTCTAGATATTTTTTTAATCGTTCTTTTCGTGTCATAATTAATCTTTATTAAAAATTGAATCATTTGCCCTAACTTTTGTACGAAATTTATTGTTACAGTGCGGACATATATAATATACATACCTATAAAACTTAAAACCATCCACATCAAAGGAATCAAATCTATCTGTATAAGATATTATATTTTCTTTATTCCAAATATATTTATAAAGATCTGCATTACAATGAGGACATTTAGAAGAATATCTTATATCCATTAATGATATCATATCTCTTTATATTCATAGTTATTACTTACCAAGTCTACAATTGCCTCATTGAAAGCTTTAAATGTATTCTTTTCATAACATACTTGTTTCTTTAAATCTTTGGAGCAGAAGAACACCGCATATGTATGTGTTGTTAATACATGCCAACAAATAATTAAACGTTCTATCATATTCAATAAATATTTAGATTAGTTGCATCATTTGCTAACCCTTTTGGAATAAGACCTCTATAATCAAAGTAATTTTTATTGAGCCAATCTAAACTATCAATAGTATCAAAAGTTGCAGGATAACCCATATCATCTAATATAGTTTCACATAAATTAATATATTCTTTATTTTGTTCCTTTGTCATATTTGACATTGGAAAGAGATATGGTTTAACGTTCTCGATTTCAATATAAAATCCGTCACTCGCCATCACCAATCCACGTTCATCAATAGATTGAAGTGTAGAAGGATATTCATCTGGATTTAAAATATCCATATATTTAACCCCATATGGCAATCTTGTACAAAGGTCTTTAAGTAATAATTCTTCATCTTCTTTTGTCATATCTTAGTTCTCCATTAGTTTTTTACAAAATTCGTCAATAAAGTCCTCATGCATTTCAAAATAGTTATCATATACATACTCTTGTAATTTATTGCGAACCCTTTCAATCATCGTCCTATCAGCCCATTCTGCTGCTTCTACAAAATCAAAATATGGACTTGGATTGTTTTTATTCTTTTTCGCAAAAAACAACGCAGCATCCATTATTTGTTCCTTTCGTGTCATTTCACTAAAATTTTAAAATCCATACCACTATAACGGTAATGATTAATCTCTACAATAGCTCCTTTTGGTAAATCCCATTTATTAAGTTGACGAATAATTGCTTTTTTAGATGGAATATTCTTATGATGTTCATTCCATATATAATCGTCATCACAAGGTAACATATCAAAAGGTTTATACCATTGTTTAGATTGTGCATCAAATTCTCTCTGAAAATGTTCATTAGGTGCACTTACTCTACATTCATAAAATGACTGTTTTGCTAACCATTTCCATTCTCCAACCGGTACTTTTAAAAACGTATAATGTCGTTTTCTTCTTTCAGGTTTAATATAAACCCAATTCTCGAATTTTTCTAAATTATCCTCGCTATATTGTTCTTGAAGTCTTTCTCTAACGAATAACAATGGACAGTTTTTCCATAACCATCTATCAAACCACGTGGGAGTATTCCACAATACAAATTTGTCACGATCTGATTTGAAAAACTCTGCATCATCTATATCATTATACCCCTTGATAAAATCTAATGGGTGGAATTTATAACCATTTTCTAAAGTTACCTCTCCGATACTTTTACACCAATCAATTGCTTCAATTAATTGATTTCTATTAACGTATGTTTTATCAATATATGCCATGATTATTTTCAATAATCAACTCATTCCAATTAATATCTTCAATTCGTGCAAATTTTATAACATTTTCTTGACGAATATTTTTAAACCAGAATCCAATAAAAGGAGTTTTATGCGTATAATTTTGACCATCACACCATTGGATCAGAATTGGTGTGGTGATAAATTTATAGTCAGTTGTTATGAACTCATCCGGTCGACATGTTACTTTCGGTTTAGAATATTTTGCTACGCATAAAACATTCGTACATATGGAGTAACCTTTATTTTCAGTAACTTTTGTTACATAATCTGAATAAATCTTTTCGAGATTTTCTCGATTACAGTCATAAAATTGAATATCCATTACTTATTCATTGTTTCGTGAAAATCTTTCAGAAAATGATGAGCCTCGTACACCCCAAAAGTATTAGTTAATTTCTCCTCCAATCTACGATACATCTCGTCAATACTAATTTGTTCATGAATTGGATGTTCATCTGCCCACTTTAATATATTTCCGACTGTTCGTGTGAGCTCAGATCTGTCCACGAATACTTCATCATCATACCAAGGAATATCAAAACCTCTTTTCCTGATATAATCCTGAGATTCACTGAAATCCATATGATATCTATTATTCATCTCCATAT
>JAFYOM010000020.1 GCA_017560165.1 Parabacteroides sp. | reverse complement strand
CATGCCACCGATGGTGAAATCTTTGAGTATTCCAAATGAAAGAGAACTAAGAATTCCTAAAATAATAGTACCTATTGAAACGACCCAAGCAGCTTTCCCACGTGACATCTTATGCTCTTCGTGTACATAGGCAGTAGCTACCTCATGCATGGATATGGTTGAGGTCAATGCTGCCAGTGCTAATAAGATAAAGAATATGATTGACCAAACATTTCCCATTGGGAGTTGGGCAAATACATTGGGAAGGGTAATAAATACCAATTCAGGACCGGCAGTAGGAGTGATACCAAAGCTAAAAACAGCTGGGAAAATCATGATACCGGCAAGTATAGCAACCAATGTGTCAAGGATGGTGACTTGCAAAGCAGTTGCTTGAAGGTTTGTCTCTTTTTTAAAATAAGAGGCGTAGGTTATTAAGCATCCCATACCGATACTGAGTGAAAAGAATGCTTGTCCCATTGCACTGAGGATGACGGATGAGTTTATTTTGCTGAAATCCGGTTGGAATAAGAATGTTAGTCCTTCACTTGCATTAGGCAAGGTAATGGAACGCATACCAAGAATAATCAAGAATAAAAAGAGAAGTGGCATCATGACTTTTGATGCACGTTCAATACCAGATTTGACACCGGATATGATAATGACATGAGTCAGAATAATAAAGGTGACGGTCCAAATGATTGGGCGTATAATACTTGTTGAGAAGTTATTAAAATCTGTGGCAAAGTCTGTTGCTGTTTTATCTCTTAAAGAACCGGTAAAAGCTTCCAGTACATATTCAAGTGTCCATCCGGCTACCACTGAATAGAATCCCAAAATCAAGAAAGCAGCTAATACCCCATTGTATCCGATGAGACTCCATTTAGTTCCAGGGGCAAGCTCTTTAAACGCACCGGCTGCATTTCGGTTCGTATGTCGACCTATAAAGAACTCTGTGATCATGACCGGAAGCCCTAATAACAATATACAAAGCAGATAAACTAAAAGAAAAGCAGCTCCACCATTGGATCCCAACATGTAGGGAAAACGCCAAATATTACCTAAACCGACGGCACATCCGACGGTTGCTAAAATTACTCCTATTTTACTACCAAATGTTACTCTGTTTGTAGACATAAAATGAATTTATAGATTATATGAATAAAGTTTGATTGAAAAGATGGGATATACTAACAGTTTAGTTTATTGTTTTACCATCTTTGATATGAATGACTCGATCTGTGTCGGTTGCCAATTGTTCATCGTGTGTGACGATGACGAACGTTTGGTGCATCTGATCCCGAAGGTCAAAGAAGAGTTTGTGCAGTTCCTCTTTGTTCTGCGTATCCAGACTACCGGAAGGTTCATCGGCCAAGATAACAGCAGGGTTATTGATTAATGCACGTGCCACAGCTACTCGTTGCTTTTCTCCTCCTGAAAGTTCATTTGGTTTATGGGACATACGATCTTTTAAGTTAAGGAAATCCAAAATTTCTTTTGCCCTTTTTTCTGCTGAAGCTGTTTTCTCTTTGGCTATCAGTGCCGGAATCATCACATTTTCTAAAGCGGTAAACTCCGGTAATAGTTGATGAAACTGAAAGACAAAACCGATATTCTTATTGCGAAAAGCAGATAGTTTCTTTTCGGATAAAGCAACGGTTTCTGTTCCGTTAATGTATAGTTTACCACTATCCGGTGTATCTAATGTACCCATAATTTGGAGTAAGGTTGTTTTCCCTGCACCACTTGGACCGACGATTGAAACGATTTCCCCTTCGTTGATGGTTAAGTCAATACCTTTTAATACTTGTAAAGAGCCAAAACTCTTTGTTATACCTTCTGTTCGAATCATGATGAATGGACAAGTTGATTAATTGTATAAGCTGCCAAATAACATCCAAAGATGGCAGGCATGTAAGAGATGGTACCTGTTGTCGTTCGTTTACAAGCTTCACCTTCAACTTCGATAACAGCTTCGGGGTTAGCCATCTCTGTAGAAAATACGACTGGGATACCTTTGTTGATACCTAAACCACGTAACCGTTTGCGTACAGCTTTTGCCAAGGCACAGTTACATGTTTTAGAGATATCAGCCACTTTTACTTGTGACGGATCCATTTTGGCTCCTGCTCCCATGGAGGAAACAACCGGGATCCCTTTTTTGTATGCGTGAAAAAGTAAGAAAACTTTCGGACTTAATGAGTCTATAGCATCTATTACAAAGTCATAACGAGCTTCTGATAAAACAGTCTCTGTCCGTTCGTCACGCAAGAATTCATGGATAACCGTTAATTTTAAAGAGGGATTGATATCTAGTAAACGGTTTGCGACAACCTCGGCTTTGGGTTTTCCTATTGTGGAATGTAAAGCCGGAAGTTGACGATTGATGTTGCTTTCATTTACCGTATCGGCATCGATAATGGTCATTTGTCCTACTCCGGCCCGACAGATTTGTTCAGCTGCATATGCACCTACACCCCCTAAACCGACAACTAGAACATGGCTGTGGGTCAGCCGTTCCATTTGACTACTACCTAATAAAAGTTCCGTCCGTGTGCTCCAATAATTATTCATGCGTGCAAAAGTAATAAATCAATCAGAATTGGAGGGGCTTTTATATATCTTTGTTACATTTTAAAGAATACTTGTAACCTATTTGTAATATTTATGTCATGGAAGAGTAATATTGGTTTCAGATATTTGCCTTGAAAATATTAATGGTTTATTTATGGAGACGTTTTATCTCTTTCTGATTATTTTTCTATTTATACTGGCAGTATTTGATTTGTCAGTAGGAGTTAGCAATGATGCGGTGAACTTCTTGAATTCAGCAATCGGCTCTAAAGCTGCATCTTTTAAAGTTATTTTAATCATTGCTGCAATTGGTGTTTTTGTCGGAGCTTCTTTATCGAATGGTATGATGGATATTGCTCGACATGGTATCTATCAACCACAACACTTTTACTTCTCGGAAATCATGTGTATCCTATTGGCTGTCATGTTGACCGATGTGGTGTTGTTAGATGTTTTTAACTCATTAGGAATGCCTACTTCTACAACTGTTTCTTTGGTTTTTGAATTATTGGGGGGTACGGTTGCCATTGCATTGATTAAGATTGCTAATTCTGAAGGATTGTTACAGTTGGGTGATTTGTTGAATACCGATAAAGCACTTACGGTGATTATGGGTATTTTTCTTTCGGTAGCCATAGCTTTTATTTTTGGGGTAGTTGTCCAATATATCTCTCGCCTGATTTTTACTTTTAATTATAAGAAACATGCTCGTTATTTTATCGGACTATTTGGGGGAATTGCTGCGACTTCCATCCTCTATTTTATGTTGATAAAAGGATTAAAGGAGAGCTCCTTTATGGAAGGTGATTTTAAGACAATGGTATATAGTCATACGGATACCATCGTTTGGTATGCATTGATTGGTTTTACCATTCTGATGCAGATTCTTCATTGGTGTAAAGTGAATGTCTTTAAAGTGGTAATTCTGATGGGAACCTTCGCTTTAGCATTGGCTTTTGCCGGTAATGATTTGGTAAACTTCATCGGGGTTCCTTTGGCCGGTTATTCTTCTTATATGGATTTGGTGGCACAAGGGGGAACGGTGACGACTGATACTTTCCTCATGGAATCCCTTTTGGCTCCAGCTAAAACTCCTTGGTACTTTTTGGTAGGATCAGGGTTGATCATGGTGATTGCTCTGGCTACCTCTAAAAAGGCACAAGCAGTGATTAAGACCTCTGTAGATCTGTCTCGTCAATCGGATGGAACGGAGAGTTTTGGTACTTCACCGGTAGCCCGTGTATTGGTACGTACGGCCAATAATGTATCGACTACCCTATTGAATGTGATACCACCGCGTATTAAAGATTGGATGGATAGTCGTTTCAATAATGATGAGATTATATTGGAAGACAAAGCTAGTTTTGATTTGGTACGTGCCTCTGTTAATGTCGTTTTGGCTGGTTTGTTGATAGCGATAGGTACCTCTTTGAAGTTACCTTTATCTACGACTTATGTCGCCTTCATGGTGGCGATGGGTAGCTCGTTGGCCGACCGTGCTTGGGGGCGTGAGAGTGCGGTTTATCGTATTACGGGTGTTTTGTCGGTAATCGGTGGTTGGTTCATTACGGCAGGAGCAGCCTTTACCTTCTGTTTCTTAGTGGCTTTGTTGATTCATTTTGGGGGTGTGGCAGCTATGGCTGCAATGGTAGCATTGGCTGTCTATCTGTTGATTCGTAATCAGCTTCTGTATAAAAAGAAAATGAAGAAGCTGGCGATGCAAGAAGAGGTAGATTCAACTATATCTAAATTGAGTGAAACAACTGATAGGCGAGAAGCGCTTTCTCTGTTCCGTGAACACAGTCGTGAAGAGTTATGTAATGTTTTAAATTTTGCATCTGAAGTATTTGCTCGTTCTGTTTTTGGGTTTATAGATGAAGATTTACGTGCACTTCGCAAGGCGACAAGTGAATTGGAAGAGAAGAAAACCTACTTGAAACAGGTTAAACGGGTAGGGACATTAGGTGTAACTCAATTGGAGCATGATATTGCGGTAGATAAAGGGCTTTATTATTACCAAGGTAATGACTTTGCCAGTGAATTAATCTATAGTATCCGCCGTTTAGCAGATCCTTGTAAGGAACATGTTGATAACCATTTTAGTCCGCTGAATGAAGTTCAGAGGAGAGACTTTGGACAGATGAGTGATCGTATTGTCTCTTTCCTTTCTCTTTGTGCATCGATGATTGAAAACAATGATTACCATCGGATGAGTGATTTGGTTCGTCGGTCGGTTGAACTTTCCAATCAGTTGACTGGTTTAAAGAAAGAAGAGTTGAAACGAATTCAAGGACAAAGCGGAAGCACCAAGGTTAGTATGGTTTATCTGACGATGGTACAAGAGGCACAAAACGTTGTCATCTTCGCTGTCAATATTTTGAAAGTCAGCCGTAAGTTCCAGAAGGAGTAAGGTCTGGTATCTTCTTGTTCTCAGAAACCGCTCCCCATTTCGTGCCCAAGGAATGGGAGATGCGGTTTTTAATCCCATATCGGTAATGCAATCAATACTATGGTATAATAGAATGCCAATAGCATGACGATACCGAGTGCACCGATGGTCAATGCCATCGCTAAGATGTAGGTAAAGGAAAAGGCATGGAGAGCTATGACAATGACAGTTATCCATAGGAATATGCGAAGAGAACAGATTTGCCATAAAAGCAATGCTATTGTGACACAAGCTAAAGGAATAAAGAACATCATGTTTTCACCAATGGTACAAAGTAACAATAGACTCAATAGGCATAAAATAGACATGATGCTATAAAGGGTGAGGGGAGATGTGTATAATCGTTTTCTAAAGTAATAGTAAGCGGTTACGATTACCATTGTTATTACTGAAACAATCATGGCTATATTGTCAAAAGGAATACCTGCAACTGTGCCAAAGAGGGTAAACCGGACTCCTGACGTGAGTGCACAAATCCAAGCAATCAGTTCTCCGATTGCTAAAACTCCTAACGAAATAAGGAATAGTAGACCGGAATGTTTCAATAGGTCTATTGTATTGATGTCACCTTTTTTCTTGTTCTGAAACAGAATAAAAAGGAACAGAACCATTATGCAGATATTTAATGCCCAATAACCAGTTTGGGAGAAATGAAAGAATCCCAAAAGAGGAATTGTAAAATTGAGCGTGTCTTTATCTGATTGTAAATAGTATTTATCGTTATATTTAGGGTTGGTTAAGTAATGGGAGATGATAGGAAATATCTGTTCTCCGTAATGTTGAAGAGAGGCCTTGCTGATGTTATCTAGATGATCCAGTTTGGTGTGATAATGATTGATATCGGCTATGACCGAAAAGTTAAATCCGGGTATGGTATCTTTTACAATGGAAAAGTCGGTATCATTGGGCATAAACTTATAAATGGCATTTGTGAGTGAGTAGGTATAAGGATATTGGGCATGATTTCCATATAACTCCATTAATTTTTCATTTCCAGGAGAGGTTTCAAATAGTAAAACCGGTCCGTAAGTTCCTCGTGCCTCTAAATTGATGACCAAACCTACTTGATCAAAAATCTCCCTATTGTATTGATAGGCTGATTTCATACCGATCATACCTACCTCTTCTGCATCTGTAAATAATACTTTGATACCTTGAAACCAATCTTTTTGTGTTCTCAAAGCTTGGTTGATACACTCTAAAATGACACCGATTCCGTAGCCATCATCACCGGCACCAAAAGAACAGAATGTTTCTTGATTTCGTTTAAAAGGGTATCTAGAGTCATAATGTGCGATTAACATCAAATAGGTGGTATCTTCTAATGATCTCAGAGGAGGGAATTCTGCTAATAAATTCTCAGTATCAAATGTGTATCCTTTGGCTTTACAAGAGGGATATTGATAGATTTGAACTTTTCCGCCTAATGTTTCAAGCCTCTCTTTTAAATAATCTCTAACGTCCATTCTCGCTTCCGGATGTACGACAGAATGAGGTTCTTTGGCTATAACCTTTAAATCTTCAACAACTCGTTCCGATGAAAATCCTTGATAATCTTTCTTTTGGGGAGTAGGTAATGACTGCCAACCATATGCTATGAAGGCTGATAGAATAAGAACGATAATGAAAATGACTATTTTATCTTTGTTCATATAATAGGATATAACGAGTAGCAAAAGTAGGATATTTTTATAATTATCTTTTACTTTGTGAGCGAAATATAGGTAATAAAGGGAGTGAAGTTTTTTATTTATATCGTTCTTATTTTGTGTCCCTTTACGATAGAAAAGGGATTTGCTACTGTATTGACAGATGAAGAGAAGGTACTAAATTGTCAGCCTGATACTTTGAAAGAGTATGTGGGTGAACAACGAATGTCTGTCGTCAATTATAAATTTAATCCTAAAAGTTTGATTCTTCCGGCATCTTTGATAACGGTAGGAGTTGTAGGGACTGCTATTGATGGTATGAATGATTTCCATCTGTTTTCTCGTAAAGATTCTGTAAATCAGATTCATGTGGAT
>JAFYOM010000205.1 GCA_017560165.1 Parabacteroides sp. | reverse complement strand
TCACCTTCGTCGAGGACAATAACAACGACGACGGAAACTTCTCCACTCCAAAGTGGCTCTATACGGAGAATCCCCAAAAATTGGACACCGAAGGAAACAACATTGTCGGTAGGTTCCACAATGGCGATTCCACCAACCTGCTCTACACCGATTCCCACGTGGAGTCAACCAACAAGCCCATTGACGAAATCCGCAAGCTCTGCGCACAGTACAAATAACATTTTAACAACCATTAATCACATCACCATGAAATCCACCCGTAAAAAGGTATCTTCCATCTTGATTCACCAACGTCACATAAGGAAAACCATTGTAACGACGGAAAGTCAGATGATCCGAAGCTTCCGGTATAAAGCTATGAGCTTCCAATATCAAGCCGACATTCAATGGAGGTTGTGACACGTAACTCAATACAGGCTCATTGTTACCATAATATTTACGTATCTTCTCTCGTAATATGATTCGTCGAGCAACATATTGTTCGTTATCTGCTGGTTTTCCAAAAAAAGTCAATCGTAATATTTGCTCTTCTTTAGGAAGCTGTGCAAGCAAAGCATCCACCATTACATCAAACGGAGCTAAATTCGTTGTATATATATGATAATGTATCTTATCGCAATAATTCATAATCACAAAGAATTAACATATTCAGTCAGAGCTTCTATCTCTTTCTGAGAGACTTTCTTTTCTATACCATGTTTATGAATACTGAAAACCTCTTCCATCGTAGCAGCTCGTCCATCAAATAGATAAGGAGCCGTACGCCATACTTCACGCAAAGTCGGAGTATCCCAACCTTTCTCAAATTCAATATCCTTACCAATACGGTGCATTTTCAAATCGGTATAATAAACACCACTATGACATTCTCCACATTTCAATTTTTCAAAAACTTTTTTCCCCTCCTTCGCTTTTTCTGAAAGTTCTCCATTCACTAAATAAGGACTAGGAACTGCTTCTAATGATTTCACATAAGCATCCACACAAACGGCCTCCTCTTCTGTAATTTCAAAGAATTGAATAAACCGGAATCCGGCACGTACAGCCCACTCAGCAGTTTCACGAATACCGGAAATCATACTCGGTGGAGTCGGATGACTATACAACAAGCTCTTACAGTTTTTGGAATTACCTACACCATCATTCATCAAATCCCAATTCATACCATCACTACGTGCTCCACCGGGATGACAACCATTACAGCTTTGCCAATTCTGAAAACAACGAGAAGCATCATTGAAATAACGTTCACCTTTATGTATATCACTCTCTTCACGATCCGGATTCAACGCTATGGCTGTTATTTCATTCGATTGTACATCTAAAATATTCAATACATCTGCAAAATAGGTTGGAACATACAACTTATCCTGTGAGAGCACAATCTCTCTAGGACCATTACCTTCCAACTGAATACGTTCACGTAATCCATACAAGAAGTTCAAATCATAATCCAATGCAGCCTTATTCGGATAGTTCAAAAACTTTTCCAACATAGCTTTATGATCGATTACACTAACATCATGCGTACCGGAATGAGAGATATAGACTGTTTCTTCATTACAAGCGATACTCCAAATACCGGCAGCTCCTCTCTCCGGTTCATCTACAATAATTGCACCTAAAAAGGTCTGTTTTTCTACATCAATCACACTGAATGCACTGGTATTCATCCATCCCTGCTGCAGTTGTGAAGTTGGAACAGTAAAACGTCCCAAATTGTGAGATACATAGATATATTTTCCATCAGGAGTAATACAAATACCACGTACAGCATTACTTCCATTTGCCAACTGAATATCTTTAACCTTCGTAAAGCTCTTCATATCTATAACCGATACACTGGCTGCCACATAATCCACATCAGCACGTTGTGCCGGAAGGAAGTTGGTAACAAATAGATAATTACCATCCTTGCTAAAAACAGCTGATTTTGGTTCACGTAAAACTTTTACAGTACGAACCACCTGCATAGAGACCGGATCAACTTCTGTCACCGTATTCTGGAATTGGTTACAAACATAGATATATTGCTTATTAGGTCCGAATATAGGAGAACAAGCACCAGAACCCGTTACCACTGTTCCTTCGATTTGTCCGGATTCTAATGAAAGAATATGCAAGCGTCCTATAGTTTCAAAAGTTGTCACATAAGCCTTATTATCATCAACTAAAATACCAGTCGGTGCATCTTCCATCGGAAAAGAGCGCAACAATGATTGACCATCCGGAGCAAACACATCTACTCGCTTCACTCCTTTCTCCGTCATAATCAATTCACCTTTTGCTCCTAATTCTATATCTGTTGGAAAAAATGGAGGATTACCTGCATATGTATGATGAGAAAAATATCCACCTATACAGAGAAATAAAGAACATTGTAATAAGTGTTTTTTTATATTCATGGCGACTTTATTTTGCTTTACTATATCCTAATTCACGTGAAATGGATTGAGCTACCTTCATTATACTATCGGCAAATATCCGAAGAACCTCCCCTGACAGGCGGTCTTTCGGACCTGAAATCCAAATGGATCCACATGGATACCCAGTATAATTCAAAATGGGTGCTGCAATACAAATCACACCATTCAATTCTTCTTCATTATCCAACGCATACCCCAATTGACACACCTTCTCCAACTCCTCCAAATAGGCAGGAATCGAAGTAATCGTCCGCTCGTTGTAACGCGTAAATTCCATATACGACAAATAACGGTCACGAACCGCATCGGGCAAATAGGCCATTATCGCCTTACCCGGAGCCGAACAATGCAATTCAAAAGGTTTCCCCGGAGTCAACACAAAACAAAACGCATGAAGTCCTTGCGCCTGCTCTATGAAAATCCCCTTCCGATCACCAAGCACGCCAAAACAAACCGTCTCTTTCACCTGATCACGCAAATCACGCAAATAGGGCAAAACTGTTTCCAATAACGTATGCTCATTAATCGATCTGAACCCCAAAGTTAATAATTTACGTGATAACTTGTACCTTTTTGTATCCTCATTATATAATAAATATTCCAAACGAACCAGTGTATTCAAGATACGATAAGCAGTTGTTTGGGATATATCCAATGAAGATTTAATCTCTTGAAGTGTCTCTCCTTTCGGTTTAAGCGACAAATATTCAAGCACCGCAATCCCCTTTTCCAGATTAGGCACTTTATAAACTTCGTCCGCTTTTTCCATATTTGAAATATCAGTTCAGATTTTTATCAAAAATAAATGAGCCTATATAAAATAGAAAATGACATTTGTAAAAATTAGTTAAGCATGTCGTAAAACATATTTATATATAAAAGAGAAGTTTCAATCAATAACTATTGAAATCACAAAAAGTAACTTC
>JAFYOM010000204.1 GCA_017560165.1 Parabacteroides sp. | reverse complement strand
TGCTTTTCATGGAGGTTATAACCTCTTGTATTATTTCTCTCATACACGGATATATTCATCTTTGAAAATAACACCATCCTTGAAGAAGATACGTCTATCGGTTTGTTCGGCAATTTCCTGTTCATGGGTTACAATAATTACTGTTTGCCCATTTTCCCTATTCACAGCCCGTAACATATCCATCACTTCTTGCGTGGTTTTACTATCTAATGCACCGGTCGGTTCGTCTGCCAATATAATTTTAGGCTTGGAAATCAGGGCACGCGCAATAGCTACTCGTTGTCGTTGACCACCAGACATCTGCATTGGCAAATGATGCCAATGTTCAGCTAATCCGACTTTTTCCAAATACTCCATGGCCAAGCGATTACGCTCTTCCCGACCAACACCCCGATAATACAAGGGCAATGCTACATTTTCCATCGCATTTTTGAAATTAATCAAATTAAATGACTGAAAAATGAAACCAATCAATTCATTTCTATATCTTGCTCCTTGCTTTTCTGACAGATTCTTTACCAATCGTCCGGCAAGACGGTATTCACCTTCATCATAATCATCCAAGATGCCCATAATATTTAACATCGTAGATTTACCGGATCCTGAAGGTCCCATGATGCTTACCAGTTCCCCTTCTGATATATGGAGATCCACCCCCTTCAATACATGAAGGGGCTGGATACCAGGATAAGTTTTATGTATACCTTTTAAGTCTATCATCTTTTTGTTATCTTAGAATTAATCCAATCTACATATTTCGCTACATAAGATTCGCCGAGCATAGACATATGATGTCCTTCAACTCCGAACACTTCCATCTGAGGATAATATTTATTCCAGAATTCACCATTATCCATCTTACGGTCGGAAATATTCATATCCCAAAGAGCACTCAATGTAGGATCACTTTCATCGAAAATAGCTTTCATTTCCGGTGATACAGGCTCTTCTTGTAAAGCACGGAACAAGACAACATCACCATGATAGAGTTCTGGTTCACCCTCACGTGAAAGATTATCATACATTCGCATAGCCTTACGATATGAATCCAATGCTTCACGATGTTGCAGATATACATCCTCTGGAATCAAATTAGCCATTGCTTCCATCGAATTTTCATTCTTTTCCACTCTCCAGAACACATCGAGCATAACCATCGGTACAGATATACCAGTTTCCTTTTCATAACGTACCGCCAAACGATAAGCAAGCTCACCACCGAAACAGTGTCCTGAGAATACACTTACCTGACCTGCTACTTCGCCAATATACCAGTCGAGCAATGCATAATAGAATTCAACAACTTCATGAATACTTTCATCCATAAAGATATGGTCATAATGCTCGGACAACGGTTCGAAAATCAAAACAGAATGATCCTTACACAATGCTTCACAATACGGACGCATATCTAGGAACGGAGTAGCACCACATACTACAACTACAATAGGCTTTTCTTTCTTATATTCATTAAGCCAGCATGCAATACCCTTATAGTATGTCAAGACATTGCGTATGCTACGTGCTTTCATCAAATCGCTAAGTTTTATGTCAATACCTTGTTTACCGGCCATAACCACGAGCTTGATACCAAGCAACGATGTCAGTCCTAACTTGGTCAAATCATCAGTAACACCAAAATTATCTGTATGTAACAATTCGCTTACAATATTGAACAGAATCTGTTCCTTATGATTTTCCGGTGCTACATTTTCAGTCTGTATGGTTATAGATGGTATAGGCAATGCACGACGATTAACTTTACCATTCTGTGTCAACGGCAACTTTTCAATCTGCATGTAAGCTGTAGGAACCATATAATCTGTCAATTTCTCTGCAATGAACGCACGAAGGTTTTCCGTATCTATCATAGTATTGGCTTCGAAATAGCAGCAAATATGCTGTGTTCCTGCTATTTCCTTAACATCAACAGCACATGTCTTGATACCTGGATATGCAGAAACCCTAGCCTCAATTTCACCAAGTTCAATACGTAAGCCACGTAATTTCACCTGATTGTCAAGACGACCCAAGAACTCAATATCTCCGGTATTGCTCCAACGAACAAGGTCGCCGGTGCGATATGCCTTGAAACTCTTCTTTCCTTCTCCATATGGAATTTCGAAAGTAATAAACTTTTCAGCATTTACATCCGGACGGTTGAGGTATCCACGACCTACACCTTCACCAGCAACAATCAATTCGCCTGATGCTCCACGAGGTACAAGGTTCATGTTATGATCTACCACAAACAACTGATAGTTTGCCAATGGTCTACCAATCAAACTACTATCGTAATCGGTTGTGATGTTGTAGCAAGTTGAATATAGTGTACATTCTGTTGGTCCATAACCATTATAGAATCGGAATGACGGTTTCTTCAAAGGCTGCAACTTTTCACCTCCGACAGAAAGCAAACGAAGGGAATGATTTTCAATGGTTGTTGCAAACATGTAACCTACCTGGGTTGTCATAAATGCAATCGAAAGTTCATTGTCCTCCATATACTTATTCATCGCCATCAAGTCCATTCGCATTTGGCTTTCAATGATATGAACACTACCACCCACTGAAATGACCGGATAAATATCCATCATATGGGCATCGAAACCAAAATTAGCATACGCTACAGCCTTGTCTGCAGCAGTTACATCAAATTCTCTGATATACCAATGACAGAAATTAACAATATTATGATGCTCAAGCATAACCCCCTTAGGCATACCAGTTGATCCTGAAGTATAAAGGATAACAAACATATTGTCTGGTGTAGCCTTTGGAAGATTAGCTACTTCTGCTGGACTAACCGGCTGCAACTCATCAAGGATATCACTAAGTACCACTTCGCCTTCATAATCCGGAATGGCATTCTTTACCCGATCTCCTTCAGAAAGAATCAACTTGATATTAGCATCGTTGCACATGAACGAAAGTCTTTCTGCCGGGAAATGGAAGTCAAGAGGCATGTAGGCTGCACCAGCCTTCATGATAGCCATCGGATAAAGAAGCATCAAATCTGAACGGTCAATCATGACACCTACAGCAGTCTCACAAGTAACACCAAAACGATTATGGATGTATGCAGCAAGAGAATCAGTCATCTCATCAACTTGTGCATAGGTCAACATTTTACCTTCAAAGACTACACATGGAGCCTCAGGAGTCTTGCTCACCTGTTTTCTGAACAAGTCTACCAATGTTTCAGACTTATCGTAAGCAAGAGTAGCTCCACGTCCCAATTCCATCAATTTAAATATTGTAGATTGTTCAAGACTAGGAATATCCAATGTTTCCATTTCTGGGTTGTTTACAATGCAGCGAATGATATTTCTCAATACATTAGCTACTTCTTCCATATCACCCATCAAATATTTTCTCTTATCAAACTCCATATTAATAGTAAGTTCATCCTTACCAGTATATGCAGTAATGGTCAAGTCATTGAATGATTCTTCTTTCGAGTAATCCTGAGTGATAGAGAATGGCAATGCTGGTTTCTGATCATCATCGCTATAATTTTCAAAAGCAAGAATTGACTGGAACAGATCTTGTCCAAGCATACTTCTGTTCTGAATTTCCGCCAATGGACAATAATCCCATTCGTTTGTTTCACTTGCCTGATTTTGAAGAGCTTGCAATGATTGTCTTACGTTATGACCTTTATCGACAGTTACACGAACAGGTACAGAATTGATGAATAATCCCACCACATTTTCAACACTTTGAGTAGTAGCATTACGTCCAGAAACAACTTTTACGAAAACAGAATCATTACTATGATTATAAGCATTAAGTGTAAGCCCCCATGCCAATTCCAATATAGTATTAGGAGTGATTTGTTCTTCAGTACAAAGGTTCATCAAACGAGTCAT
>JAFYOM010000203.1 GCA_017560165.1 Parabacteroides sp. | reverse complement strand
ACCATAAACCGATGAATGTACTTCGTTATGGTCTGATGGCTCTTACATTTTTGGCAGCATTATTAGGAGCCAGCGAATTATGCTTATTGCTTGATCCTTATAGTAACTTCGGGCGTATAGCATCCAGCCTATTTCGTCCGATGATTATATTTGGAAATAACCTTTTAGCAGATATGCTAAATGCACTGGATAATTACTCCGTATTTCATGTAACACTTAGTACCATAACAACATCAGGCCTGATTGCCGGCTCCATGATATTGCTAGTCTTTATCTTTATGACTATTTTCAGAGGTCGTCTATTCTGTAATACCCTCTGTCCTATCGGAGCATTATTAAGTATCTTTTCTCGTTATTCTCTATTTCGTATATCGTTCGATAAAAACAGTTGTACGCATTGTGGTAATTGTGAACATACATGCAAAGCAGAGGCTATCAATAGTGAAGATTTAACAATCGATACTTCTCGTTGCGTCGATTGCTTCAACTGTATCTCTTCCTGTTCTAAAAAAGGTTTACAATATCGTTTACGATTACCTAACCAACAGAAAAAAGAGACTCCTGTGATGACAGCGGAACCTACTACAACAGAAACGGCAAACAGTCGTCGTACATTTATTGCAACAGGTATCACCGTTGCCTCTTCATTACCTCTGACTTCCATAATTGCCGGAAAGATGAGAGATAAAAAAGGAGAACATAAAAATCATAAAGAGAATTTGCCAATCACCCCTCCTGGTTCTATTAGTCTAGAGCGTTTCAAGGATAAATGTACAGGATGTCAATTATGCGTTGTACATTGTCCGAGTCAAGTTTTACGTCCGACCGGCCTGGAATATGGTTTAGGTTATATGCTTAAACCGGAAATTGTTTACACCAATAGTTATTGTAACTATGAATGTACAGTCTGTTCCGATGTTTGTCCGACAGGAGCGATTAAACCGCTCACTATAGAAGAAAAAGTAACGACCCAAGTGGGTATCGCTAAGTTTTATAGAAACCGTTGTGTCGTCAAAAGAAAAGGAAAAGATTGTGGAGCTTGCGCAGAACATTGTCCGACTCAAGCTGTACACATGGTACCTTATAAGGGGACATTAACAATCCCTGAAGTAAATCCGGATCTTTGTATCGGTTGCGGTGGCTGCGAATCAATTTGCCCGGTTCGTGCGATTATTGTAAAAGCAAATGAGGTTCATCAATCTGTAGAAAAGCCCAAAGAAGAAGAGGTGAAGAATATTGAAATAGATGATTTCGGATTCTAAATTCCTCCAAACACTTTTTTCTTAACAGAATTATAAGTTTCTTTGTAGTATGAAATTTGAATTACAATACAACGACGCGAAATCAAATGCAAGGGCGGGACTAATTACCACTGATCATGGTGTAATAGAAACGCCTATTTTTATGCCGGTAGGAACACAGGGTACCGTAAAAGGGGTTCACATGACCGAGCTTGAAAACGATATCAATGCACAAATCATTTTAGGGAACACCTATCATCTATACCTTCGTCCGGGATTAGACATCTTAGAAAAGGCCGGAGGATTGCATAAGTTCAATACTTGGAATCGTCCAATTTTAACAGACAGTGGTGGTTTTCAAGTTTTTTCCCTTTCGGAAAACCGTAAGTTAAAAGAAGAGGGAGCTATGTTCCGTTCACATATTGATGGATCCAAACATCTGTTTACTCCTGAAAAGGTAATGGATATTCAACGTATTATCGGAGCCGATATCATCATGGCTTTCGATGAATGTTGTCCGGGGGATGCCGATTATGAATATGCAAAAAAATCTCTTGGTTTAACTGAACGTTGGTTGGATCGTTGTTTTGAACGATTCAACTCTACAGAACCCAAATATGGTTATCAACAGAGTTTATTTCCAATCGTACAAGGATGTGTTTATCCGGAACTTCGTCGTAGAGCTGCCGAGAATGTAGCAGAGAAAAATGCAGATGGAAATGCAATCGGAGGTTTAGCGGTTGGTGAACCAACAGAGAAGATGTATGAAATGATTGAGGTGGTAAACGAAATACTACCCAAAGATAAACCTCGTTATTTGATGGGTGTAGGTACGCCGATTAATATTTTGGAAGCCATAGAACGAGGTATTGATATGTTTGACTGTATCATGCCGACACGTAATGGACGTAACGGACAAATCTTTACTCGTTTCGGTACAATTAATATGCGAAACAAGAAATGGGAAAATGACTTCTCTCCGATTGATCCGGACGGACATGCATCTATCGACCTTCGATACAGCAAAGCTTATCTGCATCATTTGATTAAAGTGAACGAAATGTTAGGGTTACAATTAGCCTCTATCCATAATTTAGCTTTTTATCTATGGCTTGTAAAAGAGGCACGTAAACATATCATAGCGGGTGATTTCACGAC
The DNA here is from genome assembly GCA_017560165.1 of Parabacteroides sp. GTDB lineage: Bacteria > Bacteroidota > Bacteroidia > Bacteroidales > Tannerellaceae > Parabacteroides. Next base: position 1,301 of record JAFYOM010000203.1, on the reverse strand, counting down.
TTGGAAAAGTGAAATGGTTCGTCAGCTTTCTAATCGTTTATAACATGAATTTTAAACTCAAACGGATAGACTGGTACATCATCAAGCAATTCTTAGGGACCTATTTCTTTGCCATTGCTTTGATTATTGCCATATCGGTGGTGTTTGATATCAATGAGAAAATCGACAAGTTCTTGAACCCGGATGTTCCATTGAAGGCGATTATTGTCGATTACTACATGAACTTCATCCCCTATTTCGCGAACCTGTTCAGTCCGCTTTTTACCTTTATTGCAGTTATCTTCTTTACCTCTAAGTTAGCAGATAAATCTGAGATTATTGCAATGTTGGCCAGTGGAATGAGTTTCCGAAGATTAATGCTTCCTTATGCCATATCGGCAAGCATTATCGCACTTGGTACTTTTATATTGAATGCTTTTATCATTCCTCCGGCTAATGAAACACGTATCGATTTTCAAAATAAATACATCAAAAACAAGAAAGTTGATTACGTGCGTTCGGCACAATTGGAAATAGAACCGGGAGTCATTGCCTATTTTGATCGCTATGATGCACGTTCGAGTATGGGATATCGTTTTTCATTGGAACATTTTGAAGATAAAAAGCTCGTCTCTCGTCTGACAGCCAATTCCATCAAATACGATTCTCTGTATAATTGGACTATTATAGATTATATGATTCGAGATTTTGATGGAATGCATGAACGTATCACAGAAGGAAGTCGAAAAGATACGGTATTGACCATTGTTCCTTCAGATTTCTTGATCTCTATCAATGATTGTGAAACAATGACCTCTCCGGAATTAGCAACCTATATTGAACGGCAAAAGAAAAGAGGTATAGGGAATATACAAACATTCCAAATCGAATACCACAAACGCTTTGCTGCTATCATGGCAGCATTTATCCTAACCTCTATTGGAGCTTCGCTCTCTTCCCGAAAGATTAAAGGAGGAATGGGATTGAATATTGGTATTGGTTTGGGATTAAGTTTCTCTTATATCTTATTTACTACCGTAACTTCCACTTTTGCCATCAACGGGAATCTTAGCCCGGCCATAGCCGCTTGGATACCCAATATCATTTATACCTTCATTGCCATCTATCTATATCGGAAAGCGCCAAGATAAGCCATAAAAAAGCCTTTTAAGATTTTGATCTGATCTGACCCCAAAAAGTTGGACTGATTAATAAAAGTATTATTGGTAAAGAGTTCGGTATTGCACCGGACTCTTTCCTTTTAGTCTCAGTTTTATCCTGTCATTGTTGTAGTAATGGATATACTTCTTCAGTTCTTGCTT
>JAFYOM010000202.1 GCA_017560165.1 Parabacteroides sp. | reverse complement strand
TAATCGTCAGTTTATAGTTTCGAGGGAGGAGATTGATAGTTTTATTGTATGGGGAGATAACCGCTTGCAACTCTTAATTAAACAATCGACAGAGGAACCCATTCTTGTTGCTAAGAACAAAGCTGCCGAATTCAAAGAATGGCTGATGGCATATTAAAGAATAAAAGAGCTTGACTTTTCAATCAAGCTCTTTCTTTTTTATAATAAAGTATCATTTATAATCTTTTGAAGTTGGACTTTAGATAACACTCCCGATGTTATTTGAGGGGCACCATCTTTGGGGATAAAAAGCAATGTAGGAATGGTTCGAATTTTGAAAAGAGAGGCCAATTCTTCTTCTGCATCCACATCTACTTTATAAATATCCACTTTGCCGATATATTCTTTTGCTATCTCTTCCAATTTAGGAGCAAGTGCCTTACAAGGACCACACCAAGAGGCGTAAAAATCAATGACTGCCGGTTTATCTCCTAAAAATTTCCATTCGTTCGGATTATTTTCAAAGTCTGCCACTCTTCTTAAAAAGCCTCCTTTTGTTAAATGTATTGTTGCCATAACCTAATCTGTTTTTAGTTAAACATTTATTTTTGAAACAAAAATAGATAACAAAAGTTCCCTTGTCAAATAGATAATTTGTATGCCTTCATAGATAAGGTTGATGTTAATATTAAGCGACAGGTATTCATCGTGTGATTTGTGAATGCGCTTTTTTGATAGTTTAAGATGTAGGTGTAATTTTGTAGCATAATTTTTAATCATTATAAAATATGTTTTTAAAGCGTATGAGGATTTTTAAATTTATGGCATTTGCCGTGGTGGTTTGTTGTGGCATTGGAATGCTCTTCTCTTGTGGCAAGGGTAATGCCGTTACATGCGTTGAGAGTACGGAACTCTTGCGTACCAGCCAAAGTTGGAACGGAATGGAACTGCCCGATTACCCACAGGGGCGTCCTGAACTTGTGGCAGTGAAATACGTTATCCCTCCCGGCCAAAAGTTGGGTTGGCATCATCATGTGTCAATGAATCACGGTGTGCTTGTGCAAGGCGAACTCAAAATCATTGGTCAGGACGGCAAGACTACCGTTCTGCACGCAGGTGATGTGGTGGTGGAGATGGTTGATGCCGTACACCACGGTGAGAGTTGTGGAACAGAGCCGGTTGTGCTGTATATGTTCTATCTCTCACAGGGCGATTTGCCATTGTCGGTACAGCATCCCGACATTCTGTTGGAGTAATGTTTGCCGTTTCTCGCGCTCACCATTGAGATTGTCAACATTATAAAAAAGAGTTCGATATCACGTCGAACTCTTTATAATGATGTTTGGTTTTATATTGTATTTATTAAATGAGATCTGCAATTTCTCCTCGGGCTTCACGAATCAAATCGGAGGGAGCAACTTTAATTTGTAGCCCTCTTTGTCCGGCACTGACATAGATGTGGTCGAACTGTTCGGCTGTGAAATGAAAATAGGTCGGGAAGTGTTTCTTCATACCTATTGGGCAACAACCTCCTCGGATATAGCCGGTAAGAGGCAATAACTCTTTCATCGGTATCATTTCACAACTTTTATTTCCGGATACTTTGGCAGCCTTTTTTAAATCGACTTCATCACCTCCCGGAATGACACAGACAAAATAGCCATTTCGATCTCCATGTAGCACTAGTGTCTTGAATACTTGAGTGATATCTTCGCCTAATTGTTCGGCGACATGGATGGCACTCAAATCATTTTCGTCTACTTCGTATGGAACTAACTGATGAGATACCTTGGATTTATCTAATAATCGAGCTACATTGGTCTTATTGATTTTTGCCATTGTTTAGATTCCTTTCATTGTAAGTTGGACACGTTTGCGGTTTAAGTCTACACTTAAAACCTTCACTTTTACATGCTGGTGAATCGATACGACCTCTGTAGGATCACTGATGAAACGATCGGCAAGTTCTGAAATGTGAACCAATCCGTTTTCTTTAATACCTACATCTACAAAGCAACCGAAGTTGGTGATGTTTGTCACAATTCCCGGTAGGAGTTGTCCGGTTTTCAGATCTTCAATTGTTTTGACTGTAGGATCAAAAGAGAATACTTGAATTGTCTGTCGAGGGTCACGTCCCGGTTTATCAAGTTCTTCCATAATGTCTAACAAGGTTGGCATACCTACTTTGTCGGTCACATATCTCTTTAAATCCAGTTTCTTTTTAAGTTCTTTATTACTGATTAGTTCTGTAACGGTACACTTTAAATCTTTAGCCATTTGTTCCACAATCGGATAACTTTCGGGATGAACAGCTGAATTGTCTAAAGGATTCTTACCTCCTTGGATACGAAGGAAACCGGCACTCTGTTCAAAGGCCTTTTCTCCCATACGAGGTACTTTCAAAAGTTCTCGGCGTGATTGGAACGGGCCATGTTCTGTACGGTAATTGACAATGTTTTGAGCCAACGTAGGTCCTAATCCTGAGATATAGGTCAACAGGTGTTTGCTGGCTGTATTGACATTTACTCCGACTAAGTTAACACAACTTTCTACTGTTTGATCCAAACTCTTCTTTAATGCACCTTGTTCTACATCATGTTGGTATTGTCCGACACCGATACTTTTAGGATCGATTTTAACCAATTCGGCTAATGGATCCATGAGTCGGCGACCGATACTGACTGCTCCACGAACGGTTACATCATACTGTGGAAATTCTTCTCTTGCAATTTTAGATGCGGAATAAATGGAAGCTCCATTTTCACTGACGACAAAGACTTGTACTTTACGGTCATATCGGATATTGGTAATGAATTGTTCTGTTTCACGGCTGGCTGTCCCATTCCCGATAGCGATAGCGTCAATGGCATAAGTTGCTACTAATTGAGCTATTTTAGCTGCCGCTTTTCCTTTTTCATTTTGAGGTGGGTGAGGATAGATTGCTTCATTATGCAATAAAGTCCCTTGTGCGTCTAAGCAAACCAATTTACAACCGGTACGATAACCGGGGTCAACCCCTAAAACGCGTTTTTGTCCCAATGGAGGAGCTAATAAAAGTTGACGAAGGTTTTCAGCAAATACTCGGATTGCTTCTTCGTCTGCTTTTGCTTTACTTAGGTTTGCAAATTCAGTTTCAATAGAGGGTTTCAATAGTCGTTTGAAAGAGTCATCGATGGCTGTTGAAACCTGTTCGGAAGCCTCATTTCGTCCACGTATAAAGTGGCGTTTCAGGCGATCTAAGCAATTGTCTGTATCCGGAGAGATGCTGACACGTAAGATACCCTCTGCTTCTCCTCGGCGTAATGCTAACAAACGGTGAGAGGTTGTACGATGTAAAGGTTCACTAAATTCAAAATAATCCCGATATTTGGCTCCTTCTTCTTCCTTCCCTTTAATTACTTTTGAAGAGATAATAGCTGTATAAGTAAAAGAATTACGTACGGTATTTCGAGCCTCTTCGTCTTCATTCACCCATTCGGCAATAATATCACGAGCTCCTTGCAATGCCTCTTCGATATTTTTTA
>JAFYOM010000019.1 GCA_017560165.1 Parabacteroides sp. | reverse complement strand
GTTCGTTTGGCTTCTTATGAAGGAACAAGTTCTACAGGAAAAGTTAAACAGTTAATAGGACTTAATGTAAATCTTGAAGGTCGCACAGTTGTAATAGTTGAAGATATCATTGATACAGGTTTTACAATGCAGGAACTATTGAGAACTTTATCAGATAAAAATCCAAAAGAACTTCGCATTATCTCTCTTTTTGTTAAACCTGAAAACTTAAAAGTGGATTTGGATATTGATTATCGCTGCTTTGATATTGACAATGATTTTATTGTAGGATATGGATTAGATTATGATCAAGAGGGACGTAATCTCCCGGAAATTTATAAGGTCATAGAATAATCAGAATAAAATATAATGTATAGCAAAGAGGAATTAAAGAATTTAAAAGTTGAATTCTGGGAAAGTTTTGCTGCATTTTGTGAGGTACAACCTTATTTGAGGAGACGCAGGAAAATATGGACTTTATATAATACCAAGGTAAAAGGGGTAGAATTAAAATTTGATGCAACCCGAGAAGGGGCTTTTGTAATCTTAGAGGTTAATCTCAAAAATGAATCAGAACGCTTGGAGATGTTTGAGCGTTTGACTTGGTATAAGGATACTATTGAAAAAGATTTTCCAGAAGGGTTGATATGGGATATCTGTTTTGTGCGTGAGACAGGCAATCAAGTTGCTCGAATTTATACAGCTAAAACCGGAATAGATTTTCACCGACGTTCTGATTGGGGTGAATTTTTTCAATTTATGGCTAGACAGATGTATTTATTAGAACGCAATTTTATGTCTATTGCTGAATATTTACGAGAATAGGTTCATGAAGATCTTAAGATTGTTATTAGGTGTCGTCGTTGCTGTTTTATGGACTGCCTGTGAAAATGTGACTTTGAATCAGGCTTTTTTGCAACGGGGTGTCAGTCAAGAATTAGCTCATTTTAGGAAGACACATTTTGATAAAGTTCGTTATAATCTGTTTTTTTCAATACCGGAGCTTCGCCAAGAAGCTGTTACCGGTAAGGTTGAACTCTCTTTTTGTCTAAAAGAGCAACATCCTATTATTTTGGATTTTCAAGGAGAGGCAGAACAGATTGTTTCTGTATTGCTGAATGATAAAGAGGTTACTTATACTGTAAAAGATGAACATATTGTAATTGATAAGTATGCTGTATCAGAAGGAGAGAATCGGGTAAAGGTTGTTTTTGTTGCAAATGATCAATCGTTAAATCGAAGAAATGAATTTCTTTATACATTATTGGTGCCGGATCGTGCTCGAACTCTTTTTCCTTGTATGGATCAACCGGATATCAAATCTTTGTTTACTTTATCATTAGAAGTTCCATACTCTTGGTCGGCAATCGCAAATGGGGCTGTCGAAAAAATGGATACATCTTCTGTACAAGGGAGAAAGATTATCTCTTTTCGTGAAACAGAACCGCTAAGTACCTACCTTTTTTCTTTTGTTGCCGGAGAGTTGAAACAAGAGAAGTACTCTCGTGACGGACGTACGATTTCTATTTATCATAGAGAAACAGACCCAAAGAAGGTAGCTCAATGTCCGGATATAGCAGAAGAGGTATTTGATGCTTTGAAGTGGCAGGAAGAGTATACTCGTATTCCTTATCCGTTTGCCAAATATGATGTGATTATTTTACCCGGTTTCCAATATGGGGGAATGGAACATACAGGAGCTACATTATATACTGATAGAAGAATGTTTTTGAATGAACATCCTACGTTGAACGAACGACTATCGCGTAGTGCTTTGATTGCTCACGAAACATCCCATATGTGGTTTGGTGATTTTGTAACAATGGAATGGTTTAACGATGTTTGGACTAAAGAGGTTTTTGCTAATTATTATGCGGTTCAGATGGTTGAACCTTTATTCCCAGATGTAAATCATACCTTGAATTTTATGTTGGATTATGTGGTTGGTGCTTATGCTGAAGATCGTACAGCAGGAACTAACCCGATTAAACAACAGTTGGGGAATATGCGAGATGCCGGATTGATGTATGGAAATATTATTTATGATAAATCTCCGGTAGTAATGGCTATGCTTATCCGTATGATGGGAAAATATACTTTTCAAAAAGGGATTCAATCCTATTTGAGAACGTATGCATATGGTAATGCAACATGGGAAGGTTTGATTTCTATCTTGGATACCTATACGGATGAGGATTTGAAAAGTTGGAGTCATGTGTGGGTACATGAGAAAGGAATGCCGGAAATCCAAGCAGAGATTAAAGGGGATAGTCTTTTTGTTTCACAATCAGATCCGTTTGGTCGAGGATTGTGTTGGCCTCAAGAGATCAAGTATATGATTTTATCAGACACAAATGCTGATTTGATTAAGATTTCTTGTGCTGCAGATTCTAATCTTGTTGGTGTGAGATTACCTTCTCGTTTGCAAGGGAAAAAGACTATTATCCCAAATGTAGATGGATCTGCTTATGGCTTTTTCCGGGTAAGAGATGAGCAGGAGGCTGAGGACTGGTTTTCAGTATTAAAAGAGTCTAACGATGAGGTGTTACGTGGCTCTTTGTTGATTTCTTTATATGAGAATTTGTTGAATCAAGCAATCTCTCCGGATCGATATATGGGTGAGATGTTGGATTATATACCCAAAGAAACAAATACATT
>JAFYOM010000002.1 GCA_017560165.1 Parabacteroides sp. | reverse complement strand
GATATGGTGGGATGCGGCAAACAATCCACAGGAAAACCCCTATTGGGTAACTAAGTATCGTCAAAATAATGATACTCGTAATCGTATATTAGGTAATGCTTCGTTGAAATATGCTCCAACTGATTGGTTTGATATTGAGCTTCGTGGAGGAACAGACTATTATACCACGACGAAGAATGAGAAAATTTATACGGGAGGTAATGCCTTACCACGAGGGAACTATAGTGAAGGAAGTGAGACATTTTATGAGAATAACTTCAGTTTTTTGGCAACGGCTCGTAAAGACAATTTGATAGGTAAATTAGGCGGTTTTGTTACTTTTGGAGGAAACCTGATGATGCAAAAACGAACCAAGATGAATGCTTCAGCAGGAGAGTTGTTGGTCCCGAATCTTTTTTCATTGAATAATGGAGTAAACCGAGCAACTGTCAGTTCTGAACTCATTCAACGGAAAATGAATTCATTATATGGATCATTGCAGTTAAATTGGGATGGTTATCTGTTTTTGGATGTGACTGCTCGAAATGATTGGTCTTCCACCATGTCAAAAGCTAATCGTTCATATTTTTATCCTTCTGTTAGTTTTTCAGGGGTTATCTCCGAGATGGTTCCGAAGATAGGAGGTAGTATGCCGGATTGGTTCTCTTTTGCAAAAGTTAGAGCCTCATTTGCAGCAGTAGGGAATGACCTGGATCCATATCAATTATATAATAATTATACAGTCGGAAAGGATGAGAATGGAAATACAACAGCCGAACCCGGACAGATTCTCTTTGATTCAAGTGTACGAAGTGAATTGATTAAATCATGGGAAGTCGGATTTGATATGCGATTTATTCAAAATCGTTTGGGAGTGGATTTCGCTTGGTATAAAACAAATGCAACTCGTCAATTATTGAATTTACCTTTAGATCCGTTTGCCGGCTATAGCTCACGAAAAGTGAATGCTGGAAATATTCAGAATGAGGGGTTAGAAATCTCTTTGAATGGAGCGATCTTTCAGAGTCCGGATCCACAAGGTTTTAATTGGAACATGACGGCTCAGTTTTCTTTGAACCGAAATAAAATTATTGAGTTATATCCGGGTGTTACAGTTTATGACATTAAGACTTTGGATGCCATTCAGATTGTGGCAGCTCAAGGTAGTTACTATGGAGATATTTATGGGCAAACATTCCTTCGGGTAACGGATGAAAGTAGTCCGCATTTCGGTAAAATTATCGTAGGTGAAGATGGCTTACCTCTAATCTCAACAGATAAGAAAAAGGTCGGTAATCAAAATCCGGATTGGATGTTGGGGATTACGAACAACTTCTCTTATAAAGGTTTTAACTTAAGTTTCTTGATTGATTGTCGTATAGGTGGAGAAATTTATTCAGCTACGGCATCCACTTTGTACGTAAAAGGAAATGCCGCAGGTACAGTGGTTAATGGAGAACGTGAAGATTTCATTGTGCCCAATTCCGTTATGCAGCATAATGGAAGCTATGTTGAAAATACGGTATCGGTTACTCATCAAAATTATTGGGAACGTATAGGTTCAACCGGTAATTATGGTTTACCTGAGATTTTTACTTATGATGCGACCAATATTCGTTTACGTAATATCACACTTGGTTATACATTCAATCGTTCTCAATTAAAGAATACACCTTTACAACGTTTGAGTCTGTCGGCTACCTGTAATAATGTTTGGATGATCCATTATAATTTACCGGGTATTGATCCGGAATCTGTTTCAGCAACAAACACCAATGCGACCGGTTTTGAAAATGGAGCTGCTCCGACAAGTCGTTCGTTTTCCTTTAATATTGCAATAGGTTTTTGAAAAAAATAATTAGAAAAAGTAGAAGTATGAATATAAAAAATAAATGGTTGGTTGGACTACCTTTAATGATGGTATTGTTTTTTTCCTGTAATGATTTTTTGGAAATTAATGAGGATCCGAATCAAGTAGGAGAGGATGATGTAAAACCTGAATGGTTTTTAAATGCTTCTATTGTCGGAGCACAGATGAATCCGGAAATTGCAGAGCGTATTTTTATTTTAACTTGGAATCGCGCGGCTCGTTTTAATCGTGGTAGTGGATTTACAATTGGTACGGACAACAATGATTATGTGACACTTTATTTGAGTAATAGTTATGCTGTTAAATGGTTGAATCAAGCTACTAAGGCGATACAGCTAGGGAATAAAAAAATAGAAACCGGAGAGGCTGAGGTTTTCCCTTATTATAAGAATGTGGTTCAAATGGCACGTATTTGGAGAGCTTATCTGAATGCAGAGGTAGCAGATGGGGTTGGTCCCATTCCGGCATTGGATGCTTTTTCCGGTACACCAGGTGCTTATGATAGTGTAGAGGAAATTTATCAATTTATTTTACAAGAACTCAGAGAGGCTGAAGAGGCTTTGGATACCTCTATTGATATGTCAGACATGGCTAATGAAGATGCTTTTTATGCCGGAAATGTGACTATGTGGAAAAAATATGCCAACTCGCTCCGTATGCGCTTGGCTATGCGTATTGTCAATGTGGATCCGCAATTGGCACAGACCGAATTTGAAGATGCAGCCTCTAAAGGATATATCTCTTCTCTTACAGAATTGGCCGGGGTACAAGAAAAGGATGGTTGGAATGATCTGACCGGAGTGATGTCTCGCCCGTGGAATGGACAGGCCATGTCGGTTACCTTTAAAAATTTGGTTGTAGGATTGGGTAATAGTGAGTTCCCTTTACCTGATTCATTGAAAAGCCATTTGAAGAATCCTCGAACCTATTTAGGATTATATTTAAGTCAACATTTCCCTTTGACAACCAATGACCCTTGTGCCGGTTTTTATTTTGATGGTATTCCCCAATATGTGGATCCACGTGCACCAAAACTCTTTAGTGTGGTTGGTTGGAATGATGGAGTCGTTTATTCGGATAATATAGGGGCAGCTAGTGATGTTAAACCGGTTGAACTATTTGATCCGAAGAATCATACTGTTGCGATGTTGAGCATTAATCCTAAATATACATGGGATACATGGGTGGCTGGAGAATGGGATGTAAAGAGTGGTTTATCCAACGAATTGATTGGCTATAATTATAACTATCCTTCTATTGCCAAGAAATATCGTTTAAATACCCAGAAACGTGTGTTTTTTGGACCATGGGAAAGTTTTTTCTTGTTGGCAGAAGCTGCCGTACGAGGTTGGAATGTATCCGGAACAGCTAAATCTAATTATGAGAACGGCATCTCTATGAGTTTTGTTTATCATGGTTTGGATAATGAAATTGCAGACTATTTGGTTTCGACTGACTACAATCGTATCGGTACATCTGTAAATTTTGACCATACAACGGAAGCTGAACCCTATACCATCCAATATATCGATCCCTATACACAGGAGAGTAAGATGAAGCTTTACACTTATCCCAAGAATACCATATATCGGAATGGCGCTTACAATAATGATGTGATGACTAAAATTTTTACCCAAAAATATATTGCTCAAGTGCCTTGGTTACCGGAAGAGGCTTGGAGCGATCATCGTCGAATCGGATTACCGTTTTTTGAGAACCAAGCTGTCGAAAAAGATTATAATCCGCTTAATCAAGTCCCTTTAACTGTGGCTACATCTAAAGAATGTCGGTTGGATTTTTATCCGAAACGGTTTCGTTATCCTGCCAATATTCAAACCAATAATCAAGAGGGGTATGAGGAGGCTCTTCAGTTGTTAAATGGAGCGGATGTGGTTGGTACTTCTCTTTGGTGGAATTTAAAATAGATCGTTGGTAATAGATTATTTATCCGATGCTATTATTTGGTAAATTCCTTGCTTATGAATTTAAGATTCAATTAGCAAGGAATTTTTTTATGTCCATTAAATTAATATTGTACTGATAATAGAATAATCCTATCTTTGTCATTCGTTATGACTCGTAAAGATTTTATCTCTTTTTTTATCCTTTTCTTTTTGTTGCTTTTTACGGCTTGTGGAAGTAAAAAACAACAGAAGGTTGTTTTGCCGGCAGATTTTAAGGGACCGAAAGAATTATCAAGATTATATAAGGTTCGATTGACACCGGAGGATAATATATATCTTTATAATGAAGGAGCTAAATGGTTGGGAGTGCCTCATCGTACAGGAGGTTTGACAAAAAGAGGGGTAGACTGTTCGGGGTTCGTTTCAATCATTTATCGAGAAATTTATGGAAAAGAGTTGGCACGTTCTGCTGCCGATATGTTGAAATATAACTGTAAGAAGATAGGACGTTCAAAATTAAGAGAGGGAGATTTAGTCTTTTTTCGGACAACTAAAGGAAAGAAGAATATGCCAACCCATGTGGGGATTTATTTGAAGAATGGAAGATTTATTCATGTTAGTTCTTCGAAAGGGGTGATTGTCAGTTCTTTGAGTGAACCTTATTATGAGCGAACATGGTTGACCGGGGGACGTGTAAAATAGAATCGATATAGCATGTAAATTAGAAACATTAAAAAGAATATGATTATGAAAAGAATTTTGACTTTATTATTCCTTGTTGGAGCATTGGTTTCTTGTGGTACTACTGAACCAAAACAGGAAAAATTACCGATGGTAATTGCTCATCGTGGCTGTTGGTTGGATGATGTTGTACCGGAAAACAGTATAGCCGCTGTTGGTATGGCTAAACGTTATGGTTATGCCGGTATCGAATGTGACGTAAGATATACGAAAGATAGTGTAATGGTTATCTTACATGATGGTAAGTTGAATCGTACGACTCGTTTGGTTAAAGATTATTCAAAATTAGAAAAAGAGGTTCATTTAAGAGATTTGACATTCGAAGAAGTACGTCGTGACTATGTGTTGGCTTCATCTGATCCGGCATTGCGTACACCGATTCCAACTTTGGAAGAGTTATTGGCAGAATGTAAGAAACAGGGTGTATTGCCAATCTTACATAGTGATCATGTAGAATCATATAAGTTGGCTCAAAAGATGATGGGAGATGAATGGGTTGCTTTTACTATTCATGATTCTCTTTTGAGTGAAGCTCGTAAAATCTCGAACTGTTTGATCTTGTTGGATCCGATGACAGGTAAAGATCAAAGTGTACAGGCTACGATGGAACGTTTGAGAAAACTAGGTGGAAAGTGTGGTGTTTCTTCTATGAATCGTAAACTATTAACCAAAGAGTATTGTGATTCTTTACGTGCCAACGGATTTGAAATCCAATCTTCTATTTTCCAAACTCCTCATGAAATGCAGGCGGTACGTAATGGTGTTACTATTTTGTTGACAGACTTCAGCATGATGCCGAATAAAGCATTTCCGGTTGTTGACACTTGGACATTAAAGAATCAAGTATTGAAAGTGGAAGAAGTTGCTGAAAAATCTTGGGAAACAATCGAATGTGGTGGTTTGACATTGGATGTTGATTTTGTCGGAACATTGGAAGTAACAATGAATGGCGAACGTACGTATATTTTAACTCGTGAAGAACAGGGCAAAGATTATATTGGTTTGCGTTCGTTGAACAAAGCTCCTTCAGTAAAGATTGTAGCGAAGAAAGATACAAAGGTTACAGATTTAAAGGCTACAGTTTATAAGTTTTAAGGATATAATATTCTATTAAATTTTATACCTTTGCCATCCGAAAAATAATTAGCATCGAAAAGCAATGTTAACAATCAAATTAATAACAGAAGATACAGACCGTGTCATTCGCGGTTTGGAAAAGAAAAACTTTAAAGGTGCAGCTGAATGCATCGCTAAAGTGATCGAATTAAACGATAAGAGACGTAGTGCGCAAAATCAATTAGATAAAAATCTTGCTGAGGTAAACGCTACTTCAAAGACTATCGGTATGTTGATGAAGGAGGGTAAGAAAGAGGAGGCTGAAGTGGCTAAGCAACGTGTTGCTGAAATCAAAGAGGCTAATAAATCTATCCAAGTCGAAATGGATCAAGCTGCAGAAGATTTGCAGAATTTACTTTATACCATTCCGAATATCCCTTACGATGAAGTACCGGAAGGTTTGACTGCTGAAGACAATCAGGTTGAAAGAATGGGAGGTATGGAAACAGAACTTCCAAAAGATGCTCTACCTCACTGGGAATTGGCTAAGAAATATGATTTGATCGATTTTGATTTGGGTGTGAAGATTACAGGTGCCGGTTTCCCTGTATATAAAGGACAAGGTGCTCAGTTGCAACGTGCTTTAATCAATTTCTTCTTGGAAGAGGCTCGTAAAGCAGGTTATACAGAAATCATGCCTCCGACAGTTGTCAATGCTGCATCCGGATATGGTACAGGTCAATTGCCTGATAAGGAAGGTCAGATGTACCATTGTCAGTTGGATGATTTGTATTTGATTCCGACAGCAGAAGTTCCTGTGACCAATATCTATCGTGATGTTATTTTAGATGAAAAGCAGTTACCGATAAAGAATTGTGCTTATACACAATGTTTCCGTCGTGAAGCCGGTTCTTATGGTAAGGATGTACGTGGTTTGAACCGTTTACATGAATTCTCTAAAGTAGAAATTGTTCGTATTGATAAACCGGAAAACTCTAAACAATCTCATAAAGAGATGTTGGATCATGTAGAAGGTTTGTTGCAAAAATTGGAATTGCCTTATCGTATCCTTCGTCTTTGTGGTGGTGATATGAG
>JAFYOM010000201.1 GCA_017560165.1 Parabacteroides sp. | reverse complement strand
TCTGTATAGACTACATATTCATTGCTCAATTTTGACGTATCCGGATCTTTCTGGCACGAAGCCAATAAAAGCACCAATAAGAAAAAAGGAAGAATCTTTTTCATGTCATTCATATTTAAAACAGTTTATACTTATGTTTCTTACTTATATATAAGCTACTATTTAAACAATATGAATAAAAAAAAGTTTAGATTCTCTTATAAAAGATATTTCCTTGAAAGATTAAATTTTTTAAACAAAAAAACGGGATATCTGTTTCCAAATACCCCGTCTATTTCATTCTAATGATAATTCAATTATTGTAATGTTCCTTGTTGTGCTTCCTGAATCATCTTTTCGTTTGGTAAAATAAGGATTTCCACACGACGGTTTAGTGCCCGACCTGCTTCTGTATTATTGTCTGCCACCGGTTCATGGATACCCTTTCCTTCATAGGTCATACGTTTACTACTTACACCTTGATCTTCCATTAAGTAGTCAAACACACTCTTTGCACGTTTTTCAGACAAAATTTGATTATAATCTACCTTGCCTGTGCTATCTGTATGACCGACAATCTTAATGTCTGTATCAGGATTGGCTTCCAAGCTAGTTGCTAAAGCACGCAAAGCACTTTTTGATGCAGCACTTAACGTACTTGAATTAGTTGCAAACAATATACCGGAATCAAACGTTACTTTTAAAGCTTGCCCTTCATTGATTGTTTCAACTGTTACTGACTCTTCTTTCGGTAAAGCGGCATCTAACTCTGCTTCCAATTCTTTCTTTTGCTTATCCATCTTCTTTCCAATCAATGCTCCAGCTGTACCACCTACAGCAGCACCAATGATTGATCCTAAAGCTGTATTTCCGGCTAAAGCACCTACACCGGCACCTACAGCAGCACCTCCACCTACACCGATGGCTGTCCCTTTAGCAGTATTATTCCATGTACCACAACTTGTAAAAATGACTGTCATACATAATAATAATACTGACAATAATTTCAATTTTTTCATCTCCTTACCTTAATAACAAACTCAATATGCTTAATCAAACATATTCAGAGAATCACAATACTCTAATTCTCCCTGTACAATGAAGGTTATCTCTTCTGCTTCAAATTTACCTACACCGTCTTTCTGAGCATTTTTTACAACAAATTGAATCAGTTCTTCTTCATCAATATCAATAGAAGCATTTTCATCTGCACCATCATTCAAGAAGCCCTTTGATTCATAAAATTCATAAATCAAATCTACAACATAATTGATATCATCATTACTAAATTTTCCTTTTAATTCTTGCGGTAGATAATTCTGAATAAAAGCTACAGATTCATCTTCGTCGTAAATAAAATCATCTTTTTCACTCATATCTTTTCTGTAT
This sequence comes from Parabacteroides sp., assembly GCA_017560165.1. GTDB lineage: Bacteria > Bacteroidota > Bacteroidia > Bacteroidales > Tannerellaceae > Parabacteroides. The sequence goes on along the minus strand of JAFYOM010000201.1, from coordinate 4,447 downwards.
TTAATGGTTTATATATCATTGCAAAGATAGAAGAATAATTAAGATTTCCTTAAATTCTCTATTCTTTTCTTTCATCTCTTCTGTAGACAATTGTCACAGATACTACAATTCTTTCCTTCCATTCCGAAATAACCTGAAATAAAATCTTGCCGACATCTGTTTGTTTCCAAATATTCTACAACCTTTTCTATTCGCATTTTAAATGCTGCCAAACGATTCTCATAAGAAGCTGTCGTAATAGTCAAACGATCTAAAGGAACACGAATCATCTTAAATGTCACACGAGGTTCTTTTCGAGCCGGGACATAATAAAAACCAATATTGCGTAAATATCCCAAAACTTTAGCAACTACTCCCGGTTCCATGCCTGTTCGTTTAGCCAACAAATCAACATTTACAAATACTCCTGCAGAAAACAACCCTTCATAATTACGCAAAACCTCAATCGCAATCTTAGCAGCAGGAGAGTCATCATTCAAAAAACGATCCATAGTCCAACGAGGTTGATCGTATCTTAAATAGGGCTGTGTATTTGGATAAGGTTCAAAATTCAGATAACCGGATAATGAGAGTATCTCCAATGAAGAGCGCAAGCGCCCTTTATCAAAATGCCAATTTCGTAAGAACTCAGGTTCATCCAAATAAAAAGATTGTCCCTCTCCATATCCGTCCGCTATCTGAAAATGGTTACACAACGCTTCATATACACGTTTGATATATTCAATCGTAGGAAACGTATTTGAAGGGCGACGTTTTACTTCTGCGATGTCTTGTGTTCCTAACAATACAACAGCATACGCCCGTTTACCATCACGACCGGCACGTCCAGCCTCTTGATAATAAGCTTCCATCGAATCAGGAAATTCGGTATGAATAACCAAACGAACATCTCCTTTATCAATCCCCATACCAAAAGCATTCGTCGCAACCAATACACGTGTCTGACCGGTTAACCAATTCATCTGTCTTTCATTTTTTAAAATCGGAGATAGACCTGCATGAAAATATTCAGCAGAAATACCTCCAGCACGTAATTTTCCAGCATACTCTTCTACTCCTCTTCTTGTCCGACAATACACCACTGCCGAACCTGGTACAGAAGATAAAATATGACACAATTCGTTCAATTTATTGTCTGTCTTACGCACGACAAAAGAGAGGTTCTTTCGTTCAAATGAAGTCTTGAAAATCTGATAACCATTCCGAAAATGCAACTGTTCACAAATATCAGCGACAACAGCTGTTGTTGCTGATGCTGTTACCGCAATCACCGGAACATTAGGGATAGCATCTCGAATATCGGCAATCAAACGATAATCCCGTCGAAAATCATTTCCCCATTGAGAAATACAATGTGCTTCATCTACAACCAACAAGTTTACTTTACGAGATAATGTTTTTAGTTTTTCTTGAAACAAATCAGATGATATACGTTCAGGAGATATATAAAGAAACTTATAATCCCCCAAAATACAATTATCCAATTGTTGAAGAATCTCCCAGTGAGCCATTTCTGAACTAATAAAAGCAGATAGAATTCCTCGTTTCTGTAGATTCTTAACTTGATCCTTCATCAAGGCTACTAAAGGACTAATAACCAAACAAATTCCCGGTTTAGCCAATGCTGGGACTTGAAAGGTAATAGACTTCCCGCCTCCCGTCGGCATCAAAGCCAACGTATCACATCCGGATAGGACACTGTCAATCACCTCAGCCTGTCCTTGACGGAAGGATTCATACCCCCAATAATGCTTTAATATTTGTTGTGGATGATACATACTCAACACTCTTTACGGACAAAGATAAAAACAATAACTCCAAGTTTAGATATTACTCTAAACTTTAATCTGAAGACATCTTCGTTCTACTAAAAAAACTTTATAAAAAAGACAGACTGATTCAAAAAAATTTGTCCAATCATATACTTCTTTCTAATTTTGTAATATAGAAATATTTACAAACCACGATTACATCATTTTTAATCTAATATATGAAATTAAAATTCTCTTTTTTAACAAGTTTAGCGACAACAATTGTAGCTTTCTTTTTAGTATGTTGTAGTTCTAATACAACCACAGAATGTAGTAAAAGAACTGAAGCTTTGGATGCTTCAGCTTGGGAGGTTTCAAAATGGATTTCTGCAGTAGATGCACCGGTTATTGAAAAACGAACCGATGATCGTGCCGCAGATGGAGCGAGTTGGTTTGTTACAATTATTAAACCAGAAAACAAAGTAGTATCTGCCAAATGGATGACTACCGGTTTAGGTGTTTTTGAACTCTATGTAAACGGGAATCCTATAGGCAAAGAAATTCTTAAACCAGGTTTTACACACCCTCTTAAAACCAAACGTTCATTTACCTATGACATTACAAAGGCTTTCCAATGTAATGTTGGTAATGAAAATATACTTGCAGCTCAAGTAACTCCCGGTTGGTGGGCTGATAAGATTGTCACTTCAGGAAAAGTTTATGAAGGCATGCTTGGAAAAAAATGTGCATTTCGTAGTGTATTAGAATTGACATTTGCAGATGGGACAACCAAACTTTATGGTACAGATCTTGAAAATTGGAAAGCAGGAATCGCTGGTCCTGTTAAACATGCAGCTATCTTTGATGGAGAAAAATATGATGCACGTGAAAAAATGGGATATGAATGTATAGAAAAACTTTCTACCCCTGAAGAAAACACAGAGTTTGAAGGAGAGATCCTACCTTCTAACGGAGCTGAAATCTATTTACGAAATGATCTTATTATTTCCCCTGTTAAAGCCTATATCTGGAAAGATATCGAAGGTGCTACAGAAGAAGAATATGGAAAAGTAGTGATTACCCAAGAGTTTGCTCCAAACGCACCAATGACTATCAAACCAGGAGAAACATTAGTTGTTGACTTCGGACAAAACTGTGCTGCTGTACCATCATTTGTATTTAAAGCAGCTGAAGGAACGGTATTAACCTGTTTACCGTCTGAATTACTTAACGATGGTAACGGAGCAAAAAGCCGTGGGATGGATGGTCCAGAAGGCAGTTGTCACCGACTCAATCTTCGTATTCCGAACACAGGTATGAGTCTAAATTATACTTTCGCAAATAATCAAGATTTTGTAAGCTATTATCCTCACTGTACATTCTTCGGTTACCGATACGTATCTGTTACTGCAACAAATGAAGTTACAATCAAATCTCTACAATCAATACCTGTTACCTCTATCGCAGAAGAGATGGAAATAGGTAAAATTACAACAGGAGACGAATCGGTAAACAAACTTATTTCTAACACCTATTGGGGACAACTTTCAAACTATCTATCAGTTCCTACAGACTGCCCACAACGAAATGAACGTTTAGGTTGGACTGCCGATACACAAGTATTTGCAGAAACCGGAAGTTTCTTTGCCAATACACTCTCATTCTTCCATAAATGGATGCGTGATATGCGAGACAGCCAAAATGAATTAGGAGGTTTCCCAGGTGTAGCTCCTTATGCTCAATACGGAAATGAAAAGATGCGTTTTGGTTGGGCTGATGCCGGTATTATTGTTCCTTGGACAGTTTGGAAGCAATTCGGAGATACACAAATCATCAACGAAAACTGGGAAGCAATGGAACTCTTTATAAATCATATAAGCGAAACAAAGTATGATCATAAAGCGTTAATTGAAGAAAATGAGAACTACCAGTGGGCTGACTGGTTGAGTTATGAACCGCTAGAAAGTTGTGGACGTTCTGCTTTTTCTGCAGATAATAAACCATTACCGGAATCTATCAACTATTGGAACTATTTAAGTGCTTCATATTGGGTTATGGATGCTACAATGATGCGTGATATGGCTATCGCTACAGGACGAGATGTTGCTCGATATGAACAAATGATTAATACTGCAAAATCTTATATTCATAAGCATTTCCTAAATGCTGACGGAACTTTCAAAAATCAAATTCTCAACACAATGCAAACTCCAGCTTTGTTTGCTTTGAAGAATCAACTTGTAGAAGGAAAAGCTAAAGAGGATATGATTGCTCGTTTACGTCAGAATTTTGCACAACATGACAATTGTTTACAAACAGGTTTCTTGGGAACTTCTATCTTAATGGCTACTCTTACAGAAAACGGAATGGAAGATATCGCTTACAAACTTCTTTTCCAACGTAAAAATCCAAGTTGGCTTTATTCTGTAGACAATGGAGCAACTACCATTTGGGAACGTTGGAACAGTTATATGGTAGATAAAGGAATGGGTCCAAAAGGTATGAACAGCTTCAACCATTATGCTTACGGATGTGTTTGCGAATGGATTTGGGAAACAGCAGCCGGCATCGCTTCCGATCCTGCAACACCTGGATTTAAACATATCATTATGAAACCAGTTCCAGACAAACGCTTAGGACACTTGACTGCCGAATACCAATCAGCTGCTGGTCTTATCAAGAGTGCTTGGAGATAT
>JAFYOM010000200.1 GCA_017560165.1 Parabacteroides sp. | reverse complement strand
TATCAGGTTTGACAATAGGTACTGATAACGCTAACGGTCCGTTAGCTGCAGCAATGGTACAACGGTTCCGATAAGTCTGTTTCAAATAGTTTTCCGAAGTTTCGATACAGACCTCTGAATACTGAAGTAATTTACAATATTGTTGAATCGGCCCTAAATAGGCTGTCGAAAGATAAACAGGTTGTGTCATTAATTTACAGGTTTAAAAAAGTGTTCTTTATCTTGGCTGAACCAACAAAACCAAGCGTTTCCTATAATATGGTCATGAGGTATAAAACCTAGATGACGTGAATCAATCGCTTCATTAACATTATCGGAAAGCATCCAATAGTGATCTTGATCAAAAAAGAAAAAGGTTGTTTCTTTCCCGTTTAAGTATAGTTTTCCATCACGAAAAACGGCCTTATCTCCTACTTGTTTAATAATTGCCTCCTTACATGCAGTAAGAGTGGCAGTATCCAGTCGATAAGCATATCCTTTACGTGGAACAATCAACTGATAAGGAGCAAACTGTTTACGGATAAAAAGGCGATTCACCTCTTCTGTCAATTCTTCACGAATCTGATACTCTTCAAAGGAGGTAAGAGAGAGAGAAAAACCATTAGGATCATTTTTCCAATTTCGCGTAGGGATATTTCGTTTCCGTAAAATTTTAAGAAAATCGACTCCAAGTTTTTTAGGAATGAGGTAAGAATTTAATGCACGAGGCGAGTGAGGAATCAGCACTCCATTCACTTTATATCCGTTATTGTTAACCAAAATCGTATCGCCCGGCATACCGATACAACGACTTAAAAATAGTGGTTGATGCAATATATCTTTTTGTAAAGGGCTAGAAAACAACACAACTTTATTACGCCCGGGATTTCCTTTAATCGATAATTTATTTACCAAAATATAGTCTCCTTGGTGTAGGGCCTCCTCCATAGCATTTGTTGAAATACGATACGACCCTACACAAAAGAGACGGATAGACATAACTCCCCCGACAATGATACAAATCATAGCCAACCATTTACCGATTGTTGTCAGGGTCTGTTTCATATTTTTAATCAGGATGAACCCAACGGAACATACGATTCCAACGAATGCATCCGTCAAAAAGTCCACGATCTTTATCTAATGATAACCATATCATGATAGGTTTACCGACAATATGATCTTCCGGAACAAAACCCCAAGAGCGACTATCTGCACTATTGTGTCTATTATCTCCCATCAACCAATAATAATCATATCTAAAAGTATATGAATCAGCCGGTTGACCATTGATGTAAACTTTTCCATCTTTTACCTCTAAAGTATTTCCTTCATAATTGCGAATGCAACGACTATAAAGTCCGATATTCTCAGCTGTTAAAGGAATTGTCTCTCCTTTTTTAGGAATCCATAACGGTCCGTAATTATCACGACTCCAACCTGTCTGATAATCAACAGGGTAATAAGTAGCACCTCCGAATGAATCCGGTTCAATGATTACTTGTTTGATAATTGGAAGTTTTTTCGCCATTTCCAAAGCCTTAGGAGTCATAGGGAAATGGTATATCGGATTGAATTGCCCCTGTTCATTTGGTTGAAAACCTAAGAAAGACATTAAACTTGTATTGTTATTTCCATTAATTAACACACGGTCATCCTTGCTAATATCTAACAAACGGAATTGTTCTTCACTCAACATTGATCCATCTGTCTCAATAAAATAGTTATACTGTAACTTTTCCGGATTTTCAGCAGCTTTTCCATCAATGAAAAGTTGATTATTCCGAATCTCAATCGTATCTCCCGGCATACCAACACAACGTTTAACATAATTCTCACGTTTATCAACCGGACGATAGATCACATCTCCAAATGTCATTTTATCCCCCCATACATGATCACGTCCATATTCTTTCACCAAAGTATAGTAATCTGGATTTTGGACTTTCAAAGCAACGGTGTCACCTGCCGGGAAGTTAAAAACAACTATATCATTCCGTTCCACTTTACCAAACCCTTTTACTCGCTTATAATCCCATTTTGGCCAATCTAAATAAGATTTACAATTAAAGATTGGGAATGTATTCTGTACCAATGGAAAAGCGATAGGTGTATTTGGCACTCGTGGTCCATAACTCAACTTACTGACAAACAAATAATCCCCCACCAACAAAGATTTTTCTAAAGATGAGGTTGGTATTTGGTAGTTTTGAAAAACAAAAATATTGATAAAGTAAACTGCTACTAAAGCAAAAACAATATCATCAACCCAACCAAGGATATTACGAATTTGTGGGTTCTTTGATTGTTTCCAAGCTCCCCAAGGGATATATTGAGTTAAGAAAATATCAACAATCACAATCAAACCAAGTAATAGCCATGCATTCTGCATCCAAAGAGAGAAAAGCAGATATAAAAAAGTAGCTATCCCAAATTTAATCCATTGTTTTTTAGAGAACTTCCTCATGTTTTCTTTTATTTATAAATTAGAACTTAAGCATATCTTCCATTCCTAAAAATCCTTTTTTATCGGCTGTAAATTCAGCAGCAATGACAGCTCCTAAAGCAAAACCTGCACGACTTTTAGCATCATGTTTAATCACAATTGTATCAACATCTGATTCATAAGTAATTTCATGAATACCAGGAACTTCACCTTCTCGAATAGCATAAATAGGAAGATCTGTCTCTTTTTCTGCTGTTTCCAATGTCCAACGCTCTTTACGTTCAATGTTTTCCAATACACCTTCTGCCAAAGTAATGGCTGTTCCACTAGGAGCATCCAATTTGTGAATATGGTGTGTCTCCATCATTTTCACATCATAAGCCGGGAATTGGTTCATAATTTTAGCTAAATGTTTATTCAAAGCAAAGAATATATTCACACCTATACTGAAATTAGAAGCATAGAAAAAGGTCTTACCTTCTTTTTCACACATATCTTTGATTTCTCCGATTCGATTCAACCATCCGGTTGTTCCTGATACAACTGGTACATCTGCAGCAAAGCATTTCATATAATTATCGAAAGCAGTTGCCGGAGTTGTAAATTCAATGGCTACATCTGCACTTTTAAAGTTGTCAGAGTAGATCTCTTCCGGATTATTTATATCAATAATAGAAACGATTTGATGTCCTCTGCTAAGTGCAATTTGTTCGATGGTCTTTCCCATCTTTCCGTAACCAATAAGCGCAATTTTCATATTTATACTAATTTTCAATTCTTTCGATTAAACTTTCAATTGATAAAGTGCTGCAAATATAAAGAATAATGATTAGATTTGAACCATAAATCTTAACTCTGAAAGAAGTATGGAACGTTTATTACATTATGTTTGGAAATACAAACTTTATGGAACCTCCTCTCTATTGATTACGACCGAAGGATATACAATTGAAGTGATTGATCCGGGATTAGAAAATGGGAATGCTGGCCCTGATTTCTTCAATGCAAAAATCAAAATTGACGGAACATTATGGGCAGGAAGTGTTGAATTGCATGATAAAGCATCGGACTGGTTACTCCATTGTCATCATTTAAATAAGGCCTATGATAATGTTATTTTACATGTTGTCGGAGTTGATGACTTTCAACCCAAACGAACAAATGGGGAATCTATTCCTCAATTGGTATTGACAATACCCAAGCATGTTTCACGTAATGCGGAATGGTTACTTTATCGAGAAACCCTACTACCCTGTTTGGAGTTTATTCCTCAAATGGATTCATTACATGTAGCCGGTTGGTTAGAGGCTTTGCTGACTGAACGGTTGGAAAGAAAAACACAAGACATATTTAGACTATTGGAACTTTATAAAGAAGACTGGAATGAGGCTTTTTATGTTACTTTAACTCGTAATTTTGGCTTTGGATTAAATAATGATGCTTTTGAGAGATTGGCTAAAAGTATCCCTTTTCGATGTATACAGAAACAACGGTACAATCATTCACAAATAGAAGCATTGTTATTAGGGCAGGCTGGAATGTTAAGAGAGAAAAAAGAAGATGATTATTATCGCTTATTACAACGGGAATATACCTTCCTAAAACACAAATATAAACTAACCCCCTTAGAGGATTGTGTATTTAAAAATTTACGAACGCGACCAATAAATTTCCCTTACTTGAAAATCGCACAGCTGGCCTCATTTTGGGTACAACATGATACATTATTTTCAACTATATTGGAGACCGGTACGCCTAGTGATGTGAAGAGATTTTTTAAAGTATCTCCATCTAAATATTGGGAAACTCATTATCATTTTCAATATGCTTCTCCTAAAAAAGAAAAGATAATAGGAGAGAACGCCCTTAATATATTGTTAATTAATACAGTCGTTCCAATGTATTTTGCTTATGGGATCTATCATAAACAATCTGAGTATTGCGAACGGGCACTCCAGCTTCTAGAAAGTATCCCACCTGAAAGAAATTCGATTGTTTCTATGTTTGAAAAAGCCGGTATAAAGGTTCAAAATGCATGTGACACACAGGGACTGATTCAATTGAAACGTGAATATTGTGAGAAGAAAAAATGTTTGTATTGTCGGATAGGATTTAGAATGTTAAAATGTAAAGATTGATTAATCATATTATATATCATGTTGTTTCATCGGATTTTTCCTACTTTTGCGCATATTTGTCAAACACCTTGAAATAGATGTCAATGGATAATAAATATATACGTGATTTTTTAAAACTTTTAATAGGAGTCATATTGTTAGCGATTATCTATTCTTGTGCCAATATTGGAAGCCCGAATGGAGGTCCTTATGATGAAACTCCTCCTAAATTTGTGAGTAGCAACCCGATACCGAATCAAGTGAATTATCAAGGGAAAAATGTAGAGATTCTTTTTGATGAATTAATCCAGATAGAAAAACCAACAGAGAATGTAATTATTACTCCTCCTCAAATGGAATTACCAATTATTCGCTCTTCTGGAAAAAAAGCAGTCATTGAATTGAAAGATTCTTTGAAACCGAACACTACTTATACAATTGACTTTACTAATTCTATTGTAGACAATAACGAAAAGAATGTGTTTGAAAACTTTTCATTTGCCTTTTCCACCGGAGAGACGATTGATTCTCTTGAAATTTCAGGAGTTTTATTAAATGCTGAAAATTTGGAACCTATGCCGGGAATAACAATAGGATTACACAATAATCTCGAAGATTCAGCTTTTGTAAAAGTACCTTTCCTTCGTACTTCAAGAACCAACGATAAAGGTCGCTTTACTATTCGTAATATAGCTCCCGGTAGCTATCGTGTCTTCGCGTTGAATGATGTTAATCGAGATTATAAATTCGACCAACCAGGTGAAGATATTGCATTTTTGGACTCTTTAATTGTTCCTTCTTTTGAGTTTACAACTCGACAAGATACAACTTGGAAAGATACATTGACAATTGATACCATTCGTACTATCAACTACACCCGTTTCCTACCGGATGATATTGAATTGCGTTTGTTTAAAGAGAAGTTCGAACGTCAGTATATGGTAAAACCGGAACGACCGGACGAAAGATACATCGTGATGCGATTTAATGCTCAATTGGACACAATACCTATGCCTGTTCCTTTAAATTTTACTCCTCAAGACAGTAGTTGGTATTTTGTTCAAAAAATAGAAGAAGGAAAAACGATTAATTATTGGTTAACAGATTCAACTGTTTGGAAGCAGGACACTTTGCGCATACAGGTCTCTTATCCCAAAAGTGATTCATTGAATATACTCCGTCCTCAAACGGATACAGTCCAATTTGTGATGCGTCGCCGACCATCTGATCAGAAAAAGAAGAAACAAGATGAACCTGCTCCCATTACATTTTTAGGTTTACAAGCCAATTCACAAAGTTCAATGAATCTTTTTGATACATTGTTCATTTCTTTTGATGAACCGATATTAAATCTTCAAAAAGAATTATTCCTATTAGAACAAAAAGTCGATACGATTTGGAATAAGGTTGATTTTGAATTTTTACCAGACTCTACCAATAGTTTGCGCTTTATTATTAAACGACCATGGAAATATAGTGAAGAATACCGTGTAGTAGTAGATTCAGCGACTATTCATAGTGTATATGGTAAATGGAATAATAGTTTTACCAAT
>JAFYOM010000199.1 GCA_017560165.1 Parabacteroides sp. | reverse complement strand
TACTCGCAAATCTTCATCACTCTTTTCGGATAAGCAGTCAAAGATACTTCACTATAATTTTTACCTTCTGAAACCAACTTAAATCCATAAGCCATCTTCTTTTGGAAATAGTTTAAACCATTGGTTTTACCTGGATTTTCTTCCCGATTCAACCAATAAATATTCAAAGGTTCTTTCGTATCCAGTACTCCATTAACCAAATGGGCATCATAACAAACTAAATTCCGATTCAAACTACGAGCGATATAAAATAATCTATCTTTTGTAGGATAAGTATTATTATCCGAATCGGATGCCCACAAATTAATGACCGTAACAGAGGATAAAACGACAAATAAAATTAATCTTACAATCAACTTATTCATTTTATTTACAACTTTCATTAAACAACTATCACTTTCCTTTCAATTGTGAAACATGGTTCATCACATTCAAGAAGGTATCAACCCATAATTTATCTTTGTTTTCCACCAAAAAATCTATAAGCTTTTGATGTTCTTCCGCTTCTATAGTATAATGAAAATTATCACCTACTCCATGAAATAAAAAAACGCATATCCCTTGTTTTGTTATGGCCTCCTTCACATAAGGAATTAATTCATCCGCTTTCATCTTATTGTTAACAACCACAACAGGAGCCATTTCCATACGTATATCTTCTACTTTATTAACAACTCCTCCATACACAGAACGAGCAGATTTAACTAATCCAGCTTCCAACATAGGTTTAGCATAATCTATTTCTTCCTCTCCTACAACACTTTTTCCACATGGATAAGCATATGAACGTTCCTTTTTTCCATCAATTGCATGTAAAAAGGCATTCATCAATTCGACCTCTAACAACATCTCTTTTAATGAATAACATTGCAACGCATGACAAGGTTCAGATCTCTTAGATTCAGGTTTTGCCCAACAAGGATGATATACGCTGTGATTACCTAATTCATGTCCTTTCCGACTGACTTCACGCCATACAGGAATATCTATATCTTTCAACATCTTACCCATCAAATAAAAAGTCGCACTAAAACCTGCCTTATCTAATTGAGGAATAACATATTGTATTTGTGATGGCAAACCATCATCATAAGTCAATACTATTGCTGCCTTTTTGTTTTGAGGCCATTGAATTTGAGCTTGTATTCCTCCAACGATAGCCAACAAGAAAAACAGACTTAAACAAATGTTTCTCATATTAATTATTACTTTCTTGGATATTCCCAATTATCTGTTCTAAAAGGGATTAAAGGTTTTCCCCATACATTCGTCACATTTCCCAACATAAAATCATGGAAACAATAACGAACCGCTACAGGATTTTTCACATCTCTAGAAAACAGTTCTATTTCAGAAAGGTGCATCGTTCCAACAATACGAGCTGTTGCAGGATAAAATACACGATCTTCTCCAGCCACCTCAAAGCCGACCATCCCTTCAAACAAATTAAATCCGGCCTTTGCAGCATTAAAACTCAAAATAACACGATCACCTTCTACTCTCATCGCTTTATAAGACGGACATTCACCAAAGAAACAATCTTTTTGATAAGTCTTATCCAATGCTAACCAAGCCGTACGTTTACCGATTCCAATCTTTTTCATCGGATGAACTTGATTGATTTCAAACGGTTCTATCATATCATTGGTTCCCACATATTGAACATTCGATAATGTTTGAGATACCTTAAACTGCATTTCTCTCAAATAAGCAGACTTATCATCTTGTTTAAAACGATAAGGAGCGATTTCGATAAGATAAAAAGGCATTTCTGGTTGTTCCCATTTTGCTCTCCACATTCCAATAAAGTCTGTTAAACGATCTTGATATGTTTGAAAACGAGTTACATTATTTTCACCTTGAAACCAGATTGTTCCACGAATCGTATAACCTTTGATCGGATGAACCATTGAATTATAAACTTCAGAAATATTAGCCGAATGATACTTTGCTTTTCCTTTTATCTTGCTAATATCTGTATATTTAGCAGTTATATCTTCAGATATCCAACATTCGATATCAGTTCCCCCATAAGTACAATTGACAATTCCTACCGGAACATCCAACACCTTCTGCAAAGCAATTGCAAACGAGTATCCCAAAGCTGTAAATAAAGGGACATTTTCCGGTACAGATTCCTGCCATATACCCGGACAATCCTCTTTAGGAGTAGTTGCCAACGATTTCTTCACTTTTATTTCCCGAATCTTACCTTTATATAAAGCGGCATCTGCGACCAAATCACTTGCCCCTTCAATTGGACTATTTTGGAAACCTCTTACCGGCATCTCAATATTACTCTGTCCGGCACAAAGCCAAACCTCTCCTACTAATACATTATTTAAAGTTAAATCCTCACCATCAGAAATAGTAATTTGTTGTAACTGATAACCTCCGGCAGGAGTCTGAAAAGAAGCCTTCCATTCCCCATTAGCCTTACTACGAACTTGAATCGGCTGATTGTCCCATGAACAACGGATTTCCACATTGGTATTAGCCTTTGCTTTACCCCAAATTTTCACTTGGTCTAACTGTTGTAGAACCATTCCATCGCTAAAAATAGCCGGCAACTGAATCTTTGCATCCAAAGAAAAAGCGCAAACCACAAATAAAAACGCAAATAAAAATTGTCTAATCATAATATATCGATGTTATTTTTAACGTCAAATATACGGTTTTATTCATAATAAATACTGTTTTAGACCTATTATCCTTGATATGTAAAAAATATTAACCATAAACCTTTAAATCTATTTCTCTGTTATAAAGGAGACAAATGTTTAATCAAATAATTGGAGGATTTTTTATGATGCCGATGAAAAGAGGGCAAAATTGGTTGCCTTATGTATTTAATGATCTATTTGACAACAACTGGATGATCAAAGCTAATTCGACAGCTCCTGCTATCAATGTGATTGAGTCGGAAAAAGAGTATCGAGTTGAAGTAGCTGCTCCAGGTATGACTAAAGATGATTTTAAAATTCGTATCGATGAAAATGACAACTTAGTTGTATGCATGGAGAAGCGAGAAGAAAAAAATGAAGAGAAAAAAGAGGGTCGTTTCCTACGACGTGAATTTTCTTACAGCAAGTTTCAACAAACCATAGTCCTACCGGACAATGTTGAACCTGACAAAATTGAGGCTAAAATGGAACATGGCGTACTGAATATCTGTATTCCCAAAAACAAAAAAGAAGAGATAAAAAAATCAGAAAAAGTGATTGAAATTAAATAGAAGAAAAAAGGCAATGAGATTAGCACATCCATTGCCTTTTGTTTTTGTCTTAACAAAAAT
>JAFYOM010000198.1 GCA_017560165.1 Parabacteroides sp. | reverse complement strand
GGAAGATCTTTACATTGCTTCTATCGACCATCAAACAATTACTCAAAAACCAGCCAAAAGCAAATACATTGAGAAATTGATTCCTTTTGATGATTTTGGGAATGTGACATTTGAAGGTGCTTGTGAACATGCTGAGTACGGAAATCTTCTTTATGATAAATACCGGAATGTTTATTATCGGGTCGCTTTTCCGCAGACAGATGTCCCACATGACTTGAAGGATCGGGAGTATATGGATTTATTAGTTTATGGTCGAAAGACATTTTCGATTCTTGTCTTGGATAAAAATTTGGATATTATCGGTGAGACACAATTTCCGGATTACACCTATAATCCTATGATGATGTTTGTCCATAAAGATGGTCTGTATATTTCTGCCAGCCATCCTTTCAATGAAGATTATTCGGATGATTGGCTCCATTTCCAATGTTTTGAACTGGTAAAAAATAGAGGAAAATAATATCGGACGTAATGTTAGATCATCCAACATTACGTCCGATAAGTTTATTCTCTAAAAAATTAATGAGCCTCCAACCAGTTAGAACCTTCACCGCAATCGGCAATTAAAGGGACTTGAAGGTTGAGGACATTTTCCATCTCTTCCAATACGATTCTCTTAACATTTTCTGCTTCGTTTTTATAGACGTTGAAGTTTAATTCATCGTGTACTTGCAGGATCATTTTACTTCTCAATCCCTCTGCTGCAAAACGGTTGAAGATTCGTACCATTGCCACTTTGATAATATCGGCAGCACTCCCTTGGATGGGTGCGTTGATGGCATTTCGTTCGGCATATCCACGTACGATGGCATTGTTGGATTTGATGTCGGGCAAGAATCGTTTCCGTTTGTAGATGGTTTCTACATATCCATTTTCTTTAGCGATTCGGACACTTTCGTCCATGTAGTCTCGGATACCGGGATAGGTTTTAAAATAACCTTCAATCAGTTCTTTTGATTCACTGCGTGGGATGTTGAGACGTTCTGCCAATCCAAAGACGGAAATACCATAGATGATTCCGAAGTTAGCTGTTTTTGCTTTTCGGCGCATATCAGAGGTTACCTCCTCGACAGGTACACCATATATTTTAGCAGCGGTTGCAGCATGGATATCGGCTCCACTGTTGAAAGCTTCAATCATGTGCGGATCATTACTTAAATGTGCCATGATACGCAGTTCAATTTGAGAATAATCGGCGGAGAAGAAGAGGCAATCTTCGTTGTCGGCAGTGAAAGCTTTTCGTATCTCTCTGCCTAATTCATCCCGTACCGGAATATTCTGCAAGTTTGGATTGGTGGAGCTCAATCGACCTGTGGCAGTAACCGCTTGGTTGTAGGAGGTATGGATTTTACCTGTTGCGGGATTGATTAATTCAGGCAATGCATCAATGTAGGTACTGAGTAGTTTTTTCAGTCCACGGTATTCCAATAGCTTGCCGACAATCGGATGTTTTGAACGCATCTTTTCCAATACCTCTTCGCTTGTACTGTAGTTACCGGTCTTTGTCTTTTTTACTTTCTCTTCGATTTTGAGATGTTCGAAAAGTACTTCGCCTACTTGGCGAGTAGAATTAATATTAAATGGCATACCAGCCAAAGTATGGATTTCCGATTCTAACTTTCGGAGTTCGGAGGTCAATGTTTCGGACGATTGCTTGAGGGCGGATGTGTCTAAGGTGACCCCTGTATATTCCATTTCTGCCAATACATAAATCAATGGCATCTCGATTTCGAAGAAGAGTGATTCTACATGCTCTTGTTGTAGGAGTGGGGCGAAATAGTTTTTCAGCTTCAGAGTGACATCTGCATCTTCGGCTGCATATTCTGCTACCTGCTCTATCGGGATGTCTCGCATGGAAAGTTGCTTCTTTCCCTTCGGACCGATAAGTGATTCGATAGGAACAGTTTTATATTTCAAGTAGGTTTCTGCCAAATAGTCCATTCCATGACGTAATTCCGGATTAAGCAGGTAATGGGCGATCATCGTGTCGAACAATTGCCCTGCCACATGGATGTCATACTTTTTGATGACCAAAATATCGAATTTGATATTCTGTCCGATTTTTTGTGACTTCGGATTTTGGAGGGCAGGGGAGAAGTGAGCCAATATACGATCAGCCTCTTCCCGGTCTGCCGGAATAGGAACATACCATGCCTCGTTTTCTTTCACTGCGAAGGAAAGTCCGACCAATTGGGCAGTGATAGGATCCATTCCGTCTGTTTCTGTGTCAAAAGCAAAAAAATCCTGTTCTAATAAAAAACGGCCTAATTCGATCCTTTTATCCTCTGTATCAACCAAATAATAGTTATGTTTAGTCGAGTTTAAGTCCGCGAGAGTTGAATATTTGGGAGCTTCCGTCTCCTCGGTCGCAAATTCTGCAAAGAGAGAGCCTTGAAAGAGGTCATTGGAAGTAACTTTTTTCTTTCCATTCCCTTTTATACTTTGAGGGGAGGTAACCTGTGTCGTTTCATTGGATACCGTACCTTCACCGACTAATTTGTTAATAAATGTTCGAAATTCTAATTCGGTATAGATTTCAACCAATCGTTCGGTGTTGACCTTTTCACGAAGACATTGTGTGGCATCAAATGTGATAGGGACGTCTGTCTTGATGGTGGCCAAGAATTTTGAAAAAAGAATCTGTTCTCTATTTTCTGTGACCTTTTTTAACATGGCACCTTTCAACTTATCCGTATTGGCTAAAAGGTTTTCAATGGAGCCAAATTCGGTTAATAACTTTTGAGCGGTCTTTTCTCCAACTCCCGGGCATCCCGGAATGTTATCTGAGCTATCCCCCATCAATCCCAAAAGATCGATTACCTGTTCGACAGAAGATAATCCATATTTAGTTAGAACTTCCGGTACACCCATTACTTCATAGTCACCACCAAATCGAGGACGATACATAAAGATATGGTCGGAAACCAACTGTCCGTAGTCTTTATCGGGAGTCATCATATACACCTCAAATCCGGATTGGGCAGCTTGTTTGGCAATTGTACCGATTACATCGTCGGCTTCGTAACGTGGTACCTCTAAAATAGGGATATTATAAGCTTCTATAATGTTCTTAATATATGGAATGGAGTTTCGGATATCTTCAGGTGTCTCTTCTCGTTGGGCTTTGTATTGCTCATAGGCTTCGTGCCGAAAGGTCGGTCCTTTCGGATCAAAGGCAACAGCTATATGAGTTGGATTTTCTCTTTTTAAAACATCTTCTAAGCTATTTATGAAGCCAAAAATGGCTGATGTATTCATCCCTTTGGAATTGACACGAGGATTCTTGATAAAGGCGTAATAGGAACGATAAATCAATGCGTAGGCATCTATAAGGAATAACTTCATTGCTTTTAACACGTTTTTGTGTGAGTATTGTTCGGTAAATGTACGAAAAAACTCGCTTAGTCGATACTTTTTGTTACTTTTGTGCGTCTTAGAAAAGATTATGAAAGATAGAAGTAAAATAGAACAACCGGTAGCTGAAGCGTTCAAACGTTTCAATGATGAATTTGCTGCGTCGTTAAAAAGTGAAGAGGAACGTTTACAGTCTGCTATAGATTTTATATTAAGTTCGAGTGGAAAACATATTCGTCCTCTATTGGTGCTTTTGGCTGCTAAAGCGTGTGGTGGAGTGACTGACAATACGATTAATGCAGCTGTTTTTTTAGAGTTACTTCATACAGCAACGTTGATTCATGATGATGTGATTGATGAAACGAAACAACGTCGTGGAGTACCTTCGTTAAATGCTATCTTTGATAATAGGGTTTCAGTATTAGTCGGTGATTATGTGCTTTCGACTGCTTTAATACGTTCCATTCAGACTGGTAATCTTAAAATTGTTGGGATTGTTTCTAACTTAGGGCGTGTTCTATCGGAAGGAGAGATTAAACAGTTGGTAACAGCAGAAGAGAGTATCATTGATGAGGCTTGTTACATGCAAGTGATCCAAAAGAAGACGGCCAAATTGCTTTCTGCTTGTACAGAGATTGGGGCTATTTCTGCCGATGCTTCCGATGAAATGGTAAAAAAATGTCGCGAATTTGGTGAATACTTAGGTTATTGTTTCCAGATTAAAGACGATATCTTCGACTATTTTAAAGAGATGAATATAGGTAAGCCGACCGGTAATGATATTCGTGAAGGAAAAGTAACACTCCCGTTGTTGTATGCATTGCGTACAGCACCTTCTAGAGAGATTGCTGAGTCTTATAAGAAGATGATTCAAAATAAAGATTTCTCTATTGAAAACATAGAGGCGTTGATTGCTTTTGCGAAAGAGAATGGGGGTATTGAATAT
>JAFYOM010000197.1 GCA_017560165.1 Parabacteroides sp. | reverse complement strand
TTTTGGTCGTGTTTTTTATGTGTTAAATCAATGTTTGGCATTCCTATTGGTTTTACCATTACTTTTAGATGTACCTTGGTGGATATTGTTTTTATTTGCTGTTTTGTTTACCCTGTGTTATCATACAACTAAGGATTTATTTACATTGGATGGTAAAGCTTTAAATCGAACTTTAGGGCATACGGCTCGTAATGTATTTCTTTTTGCTTTGATTTTGTCTGTGTTTTTTGTTTATCTCGGATATCAAATATAAGGATGATGAGTACATCGATAATAAAAAACGTGTCTTTTTGATAATGATCACTTATCAAAAAGACACGTTTCTATTTTTTTTAAGAACTTATAATAGCAATCCTGCAGCAACCTCTTCTGCTACAGCATCACTTTTAATTGCAGCAACCAATGCTAATGCAAAATTCATAACTAAACCAGGCCCTTTTCCTGTGATTACGTTATCTGAAATTTCTACAGCTTCTCCTGTAATGTTAGCACCGATTAATTGTGGTTCAAAACCAGGGTAACAAGTAGCATTACGACCTTTTAATAAGCCTAATCCTCCTAATACCATAGGGGCAGCACAAATAGCCGCAACAATTTTCCCTTCACGATATTGTTGAAGCAAAGCCTCTTTTACTGTTTCTGAATTATTTAGATTGGATGCTCCTGGCATTCCTCCTGGAAGGATAAGAGCATCCGCTTGATTCAGTATAGCCTTTGTTAATGTTGTATCTGCTATAATTGGAACATTGTGTGCTCCTGTTACTACAGTATCTTCAGTGATGGAAACAGTTTTTACATCAATACCTCCTCGACGTAAAATGTCGATAGTTCCTAAGGCTTCTATTTCTTCAAAGCCATTAGCTAAGAATACAATTGCTTTTTTCATCTGAATTATTCTTTTTGTTTGACAACCAATTGTTTATTTGAGTTTGTAGAGATAAGTAATGGTTCCACTTTGATTATTGGCTCCACTGATACTATTAAACTTTGCACGTTTAGCTGCTTCTAATGCACTTTTACGCATAGAAACATTATCAATGTTAGTACCTTTTCCTATTTCTACGTATATCACATCTCCTTTAGGGTTTACTGTAATATTAATTACAATTTTTCCCTCTTCTTGAATTGTGTAAGCTGGACGGGGAAGACCTCCGGAACCTAATGATCGACCATTTAAATTGAATGAGCCATATCCACCGATACCTTCGTTTGCTCCTTGATCCGAATTTCCAAAAGGACTACCTTGATTTCCGGAACCAGTTGTCGCATCTCCTTGATTATTACCGGTTTTATTACCTATACCAAAAGCACCTGCCACCTTGTTACTGATTGCCTGTTCTTTTTTTCTACGTTCTTCGGCTAACCTTTTTTTCTCTTCCTCTTCTTTACGAATACGTTCTTTCTCTGCCTCCTCTTTGCGTCTTTTTTCTTCTTGTTTACGCTTTTCCTCCTTTTTCTTTGCATTTTCAATTGCGACGCTTTCTTCAATATTTTGCGTTACTAAATCCTCCTTAGGTGTTTCAACCTTAGGGGTAGGAGGAGGAGGTGTTGTTGTTTCTTTAGGTAACTCTTGACCAGTATATTTGGGCTCAAATGTTCCTGCAGCTGCATTTACATTTCCGAAATTAACTAATATCCCACCTTCTTCTTCTGGAATAACAGTCTTTAAAACTGTAAATACTAGAAAAATGAATATGATTAAGTGGAATATTAAGGATCCAATAATACCGTATATGTCATCTTTATTTAACTTCATAAACTTCTTTCAATGATCATATTGAATTGTCATTTTCTTTGTGGACGGGTTGCTAGTACCATTTTGAACTTATTCTCATTGGCTATGTTTAGAATGCGAACAATCTCTTTATAAGGTACAGTCTCGTCTGCATATAAAGCAACAAACATTTCAGGTTCTTTGGCATAACTATCCTGTAAGAATGGAGTTATTTCGTCAAATGAAACCTGTTTTTCTCGTTGATTTCCAAATGCTACATAGTAATTTAATTTTGCATCAATAGTTACACGAGTAAGTGGCTTTGCTGCTGTTTGTTTTTGAGCCTGTGGAAGTGTAACCTTAATGGCATTTGGTATTACAACGGTTGAGGTAACCATGAAGAAAATTAATAGTAGGAATATGACGTCTGTCATAGAGGCCATACTAAAACTTTCGTTAACTTTTGTTCTTCGTTTTAATGCCATAACTTTTAGTTAGCTGGTTCATTCAATAAATCCATAAACTCCATAGTACGAGCTTCCATTTTGTTTACTACATTGTCAACTTGTGAAACTAAGTAGTTGTATGCAAACAAAGTGATGATACCTACAACTAAACCTCCTACGGTTGTGACTAACGCTTCATAAATACCGCTAGATAAAAGTGTTACATCAACATTCGTTCCTGCATTTGCCATATCAAAGAACGCACGAACCATACCAGTTACAGTTCCTAGGAATCCTAACATTGGTGCACCTGCAGCTGTTGTTGCAATCAGAGGGAATCCTTTTTCTAATTTAGCAATCTCTAAGTTTCCAACGTTTCAATCGCAACTAATACGTCATTCATCGGACGTCCCAAACGGGTAATTCCTTTTTCGATCATGCGAGCGTAAGGTGTATTAGTGCTACGACAGAGATTTAAAGCAGAATCAACTTTTCCTTCATGGATATAATCTTTGATACGATTCATGAAGTTCTCATCTTCTTGACCTGCACGACGAATAATCATTAGTCGTTGAATAAATATATAACAAGCCATCATGGATAATAGGACTAAAACCACCATAATCCAACCTCCTTTCATGGCTAAGTCAATCACGTTAATTTCTGCTTCAGTAGGAGTTGTTACTGCTGTTAAATCGGGCATCTGTTCTGCTGTCTGTGCTCCAACAGTCTGTAATGAAAGTAAAATACTCATGCTTATTGAATTAATGATAAATGAAAATATTATGTTATTATTGATTTTATTTTTGAATTAAACAGTTCTTGTATTGTGTAATAGTCTCTTTTAATCCAAGATAAAGGGCATCACATATTAATGCATGTCCGATGGATACTTCTTCTAACCAAGGAATGTTTTGGTTAAAGAATGCAAGGTTTTCCAAGCTTAGATCATGACCAGCATTTACTCCTAATCCTAGTTCTTTAGCTAATGTTGCAGCAGTAACGAATGGATTAACAGCTTTTTCTCGATCAATTGGATAGTTTCTTGCATATGGCTCTGTATAAAGTTCAATACGATTAGTACCTGTCTTTGCAGCCCATTCTATATTATCAAGCTCTGTTCCTACAAAAATAGAAGTACGAATACCATTAGAAGTAAAAGTTTTTGCTAAGTCTGATAATAAATCAAAATTATCCTTTACATTCCATCCAGCATTAGAGGTGATAGCATCTGGAGCATCTGGAACTAATGTGACTTGAGCAGGCTTGACATCCAACACTAAATCAATAAATTTTTGACAAGGATAACCTTCTATGTTAAATTCAGTTTGAATAGCTGGTTTAATTGCATATACATCGCTGTATCGGATATGTCGTTCATCCGGTCGTGGATGAACGGTGATACCTTGAGCACCAAATGATTCACAATCTAAAGCTACTTTTAATACGTTTGGAACATTTTCGCCTCGTGCGTTACGAATTGTTGCAACCTTGTTAATGTTTACACTTAAATTTGTCATCGTATATTTTTATATCTTTTTCTTCACTACATTTGCACAAAATGTATCGGCAAATTTAGTAGTATTTTAGGGAATATACAGAATAATGTTGGCGAAAGATTTCATAATGAAAGAAATTCCTGTGTTAAAAAGTTTTGATACTGGAGAATATGCGTTGGTTTTGATGGATGATTTTAAGTTGAGACATTTACCATTGGTGAATGGGAATATCTATCAATGTTTGATCTCTGAGAAAGATCTTTTGGCAATGTCTGATCCTGTATGTAAGATTGGAACACCAGTGTTGTTTGCTCCTAGTATACAAGAAAATGCATCTATTTATGAGGCTTTGGCATTGTTTTCTCGTTTCCAATTGAGTATTCTTCCGGTTGTAAATGAAGAAGGTGAATATATAGGGTGTTTGACGTGTGAAAAGATAATTGAAAAACTTGCAGAATTGTGTCATGCAGAAGAAGCTGGAAGTGTTTTAATTTTAGAATTGTTACCACAGGATTATTCTTTGACAGACATTGCTCGTTTGGTTGAATCTAATCGAGCACATATACTAAGTTTGCTTTCTTATGTAGAAAAAATAACAGGACGACTTCATGTAATGATAAAGGTTGATTTGGAAGATGCTTCTCCTATTGTGCGTAGCTTTGAACGTTTTAATTATAAAGTTTTATATGTTTATATGGAGAAAGGTATGATTGATGATTTGTTACAACAACGAATGATGGAGTTAGTTCATTATATGAATATCTAATTAAAAAGAGTAAAATGAAGAGGGTTGGTATATTTGGAAGTAAGCATCAAACAGATAAATTGTTAATCATTAAGCGATTGTTTGAAAAGTTAATTTTTTGGGAAACAGATATATATGTAGAAAAAAAGTTCTATGATTATTTGATTCAAGATTTAAAATATGAACCGGTTGTTGCTGGTATTATTTCTGATGATGATTTTGATCTGGATGTAGCTTTGAGTTTAGGAGGGGATGGTACTTTTTTACGAACAGCAACCCGGATATATAAACGTAATATACCTATATTGGGTATCAATACTGGTCGCTTAGGTTTTTTGGCAGATGTAGGAGGAAATGAAGTAGAGGATACGTTAGACGAATTATTTAAAAACTATTATAAGGTAGAAGAGCGTTCATTGTTGAAACTATATACAAATGAAAAAAGATTTCAAGGATGTAATTATGCTTTAAATGAAATAGCTGTCTTGAAACGAGATTCTTCATCGATGATTACGATTCACACATTTTTGAATGAGGAGTATTTAACCTCATATCAGGCAGATGGTTTGGTGATTGCAACTCCTACGGGGTCTACTGCCTATTCTATGAGTGTTAATGGACCAATAATTGTACCACAGAGTGAAAGTTTTGTGTTAAGTCCGGTTGCTCCACATTCGTTAAATGTTCGTCCGTTGATTATCCCTGATTCGATAACGATAACGTTAGATGTTGAAAGTCGAAATAAATCCTTTTTGATTGCACTTGATGGACGTTCTGAAATTTTTCCTGTAGGAACTCAGTTGCATATAAGCAAGGCTGATTATACAACTAAAGTAATAAAACGTTACAATCATACATTTTATCAAACGCTTCGGGAAAAATTAATGTGGGGAGCAGATGCAAGAGTGAAAAAATAAAACCTATTTTTGTTAAATCTGTTTAAATAAAAGATAATTTCGGATTTATTTTATGTTATATAACATAAAATCATCTATCTTTGTGAAGTGTTTTTCATGGTATTAGATTTAAGGTTAACAATGAAGATTGGCTGTCCGTGAGGATAGCCTTTTTTGTTTGTAAATAGCTTGATTATAATCTGAGAAATAATGATTATTTTTGTTTTATAAATAAAAAGAACGTAAAAATGAAAAGAGTTTTTTGTCCTAAGTGTGATAATCAAATCGCATTCGATGAAACTAAATATCCAGAAGGAAAAGTATTGGTATTTGTTTGTCCACAGTGTGGAGCTCAGTTTAAGATTAAGTTGGGTAGAAAGGTTGTACGTTCAGAGTCTGGACAGGAAAAAGAGGTAAAAGAACCAGATTTTTCATGTGGATATATATCTGTTATAGAAAATGTATTTGCTTTCAAACAGGATTTACCTCTTGTATTAGGTGATAATGTAATAGGACGTCGAAATAAAGATACAGAAGGAGTAGATGTTCCTATTATAACCAGTGATCCGAGTATGGGACGAAAACATTGTATCATTAATGTGAAAGAGGGATATAACGGAGAATTGATTTATACATTACGTGATTTTCCAAGTCTTACAGGTACTTTTTTATGTAATGAATTGTTAGGTAAAAAAGAACAGGTTCGAGTTGAAGATGGGGCGATTATTACCATTGGTGCTACGACATTCATCTTGCATACATCAGAATCTTAGGATACTGCCGGAGTGAAACTGATATCTCTTATATCGTGGGGCGATAAGGGAGATAGGGGAATTTGGCGTAGGTTTCGGGAGTGATGGATATAAGGAATCCATTTCAACTCCGGTTCAGTAAACTAAGTATAAAGATCATTTTGACTTCGAGTATATAACAGTTTGTATAAGATTTTGTTTACACTTTTTGAGCTACAAAAGAAATAGTGATTATTCAAGAAGAGCCTAATTGACTAGTTAGTAGTTGGTTAGGCTTTTTTGTTTTTGTATATGTTTTAACCAGCCACCAAAAACCTTAAGCCTCTCAATGATGCTCAAATTGGGGCTTTTTATATACAAGAAACCTATCAAACACTATCGGGTAACCCGGGTTACTTGGGTTACTCTTACTGTTTTTGCAAGGAAAAAAGTTGGATAATATAATATTAATATTATATTATCTTTTATATATACCTTAATTTTTGCTATTTTTCCCACATAGGAGTAACCGGGGTAACCTTGGTAACCGGATGGTGGAGGAGGGGGGATTTCATTTGCTTGCCTATGAAAAAATTTTTCTCTGCCCAGGGAAATAAAATCCTTTGCAATGGAGCATCTCGACCGGTTGTTTGGGTTACTTCGGTTACTCGGGTTACTTCTTGCTTGTCAATATCAAGAAATGGATGTTGTAATCGATGAGGCGGGACAAACTGCTTCGTGATGCGGGACAACGCGTAGTTCGGCTGTACGAAAATCAATTTAATTCATTACATTTGCAGCCGTATCTGATAACATGAAAGAAATGAGACGAATACTACAATTAGGGTTGATTTGCTGTTTGACTTTGTCGGTGGCAGCACAGAAAAATACTCCGAAATGGATAACGAAAGCTGCGAAGGCTGTTTGTACGGTTAAAACGTATGGAAAAGAGGGAGATGAATTGGCTACCGGAACAGCTGTCTTTACCTCTGAAACGGGTGAGGCGATTGCTTCCTATGCTTTGTTTAAAGGGGCGACGAAGGCGGTTGTGACCAACAACGAAGGAAAAACGTTTCAAGTATCTCGTATTTGTGGCGCTGACGAGATGTATGATGTCATTAAGTTTCAAGTAGAAGTGCCTAAGAAGGCTGCTTTTTTGCCTATCGCTGCAGAACCGATTGCGAATGGTGCGAAAGCCTATCTGTTGCCCTATTCGGTAGAGAAGAAGCCGGTGTTTAAGGCGGGTGCTATCACTGAAGTGAGTAATTTGAAAGATGCCTATAAGTATTATAAATTGGCAATCCCAATGGAGGATAAGGAACAATATACTCCTCTTTTAACTGAGGAGGGACAACTGTTTGCTTTGACTCAATCAGATGCCGGGGGAAACAAGGAGGTTTGTTTTGGTATCTCTGCCGGTTATGTGAACAGTCTGACGATAAATCCGACTGCCTATATCACAGAGACCTATCGCAATATCGGTATTCCGAAAAATTGGCCGAAGGAGTTGGAGCAGGCAACCATTGCTTTGTATTTGTTAATTGGAACACAAGATCCGCAAACCTGTTTGGTGACAATCAATGATTTTATTGCCACTTTTCCGAATGCACCGGAAGGATATTTAAGTCGTTCGGAGATTTATGCGCATAACCGAGATGTATTGGCTGATACCCCTGAAGGGCAAATGGATTGTTTGGCTAAGGCGTTGGCTGACGTGCAGACTGCCGGTAAGTTGGGACAGCAGAAGGGGGAGATGTGGTATAACCAAGCGAAGTTGATTTCTAAAGTAGCGGTTTCTGATACTACGCTAACTGACCCTGCTTGGACGATAGAAGCGGCGATAGAGGCTTTGGATAAGGCTATTGCTGAAGAGGATAAGCCTCTTTACCATCAGTTGAAAGGTGATATTTTTGTGAATAAAGAGGAATACCAGAAGGCTTTCGAAGAATATATGATTGTGAATAACAGTGATATAGCTTCTTCTTCCTCTTATTACATGGCAGCAAAGATAAAGGAACGGATTTCTGGTTTTAATATTGGTGATATTATTGTTTTATTGGATAAGGCTATTGAGAAGAGTGGAACAGATAAACCTATAGAGGCGGCTACCTATGTGATGGAAAGGGTGGAATGGCGTTTGCGTTTGACACAATATAAAGAAGCTATCGCTGACTATGATTTGTATTATACGTTAATGGAGGGGAAAGTATTCCCGAATTTCTTCTATCTTCGTGAACAGGCAAAATTCCGTGCTGGAGATTTGGAAGGAGCACTGAAAGATATACAAGCAGCTATCCAAGCAAATCCACGTGTTCCTGACTATCATGCAGAAGCAGCTTCAGTCTTGATTCGTCTTCAAAAGTATGAAGATGCTTTAAATAGTTTGAACCAGGCAATTCAACTAGCCCCAGACTTTGCGTCTTGTTATCGTTTGCGTGGTGTCTGCTATGTTCGCCAAGGAAAAAAGAATGAGGCTTGTGAAGCCTTCTATAAAGCAAAGGAATTAGGTGACCCTGTTGCTGATAAGTTAATTAAAGAACATTGTAAATAAGAATGAAGTTTAGATAGAAGAATCCTTGGGCATGGAGATCAATCTATGACCAAGGATTTTTTTTATAAATTTCGATTTCTTATCCAATGGTATTAAACAAAAATTACATCGGATGTAATCTCTACTTACATCCGATGTAATTCAAATTAAGTCCGATGTAATTTTGAATAAACTAATAGTCTTTTTTGTAATATAAAAAGGGTATACAAATAATCATTGTTAATATCTCAGCCATAGGCATGGCTAACCAGATTCCTTTAATCCCTAATAATGGGGGAAGGATTATAAAACAGGGAACTAACAATATACAACCTCGTAAACAGACATAGAGGGTAGAGACTGTAATTCGTTCTATACTTTGATAATATCCGGTAATGGCAACATTCAAAATAAAAAAGATAATTCCTAAAGCATAATAGGGAAAGCCTTCTATAGCCAGTTGTCCGGATTTGCTTTGAGTATCAACGAATAAGGCTACGAGCCAATCTGGTATTAAAATGAACAATAACATAACTATCATTCCACATAGGGCTGATGTTATGATGAGAAGTTTTCGTGTTTCACGAATTTGTTTCCATCTTTTGATCCCATAATTATAGCTAATGATGGGTTGAGCGGATTGAGCAATTGCACTCCCGACTGAAAAAAAGAATGGAGTGTAATAACAAGCTATTCCAAATGCCCCCACACCGTTATCTCCTAAGTAACGCATGAAGCTTAGATTCCCCATGAAGATTAATATAGCCAAGGTTAGTTCGCCAAACATAGTCGATGAACCAATTCGACATTGGTAATAGATGTTTCGTAAGGAAAGTTTAAGGCTTATTAGGCTACGTTTTAAAGGAATCAATCGTAGTTCTTTCGCATAGAAAAGCAAGTAGGTTATAGCCATGATTCCTCCTATGATGATACTGGTGGCAGTTGCGATAGCTGCTCCTTT
>JAFYOM010000196.1 GCA_017560165.1 Parabacteroides sp. | reverse complement strand
TCAAGCTGTGTCTCCCCCGGTCCACGCATTCCAACTCCCCCTCTTTGGCGTTCCAAGTGAGTCCATAGGCGAGTCAAACGTGGCAACATATATCGATATTGAGCTAATTCTACCTGCGTCTTTGCATGGGCAGTCTGTGCACGACGAGCAAAAATATCTAGAATCAAGTTCGTACGGTCCAATATCTTTACTTGTAACTCTTTTTCGATATTACGAAGTTGCTTTGCAGAAAGTTCGTCATCAAAGATCACCAATCCGATCTCATGCTCTACTACATATTCCTTTATTTCCAACAACTTACCAGAACCGACAAAAGTAACTGAATTAGGTCCATCCATTTTTTGATAGAAACGCTTTACAGCCTCTACTCCAGCTGTATCAGCAAGGAATGCTAACTCATCCAAATATTCTTTTACTTTCTGTTCACTCTGTGCAGGAGTTATCAAACCTACAAGAACTGCTTTTTCTGTCTGTGCTTCAGATATAATAAATTCTTTCATGTGACAAAGATAGTAAGTTTGTATCTATCCTTAAATAGAACATACTTAAAAGTTTTTTCTCATTATTATTTGTCATTTCTATTTTTTTGAATAAGTTTGTAACCAATTAGTAACAAACCAAATATGTATTAACTATGAAAAAGAAGATTTTATATTCTATTCCATGCTTATTAGCAAATATCTTTTTTCTTAATATTCATCATTCTCTTTATGCACAAATACCGACTCCTTCTACTTGGGAAAGTTTTGTAAACAGTACAAATAATACATTTGTTTGTGATACTTTTCTTTTACAAACATTCGGTAAATCTACAACTGATAATTGGGAATTTACTTTAAACGAGAACTCTTCTATCGTCCAAGATAAAAACACATTAAAAATACCAGTCGGTTCCAGTGTCACTTTTCAACCATTTTCCCATGCTATTTATACCGACATAAAAATTGCTATACATATAGCAGGCTTAAACTTATCCCCCAATGACTCTTTATTATTTGATGTTCATCGAAATCAAATGAATGTACGGTTAGCCGCACATACTCCAAATAAGGATAAAAATTATTTAGGATACCAATATTTCACAGTCGGCCAAAATCCCAACTCTTTCACGATAGACACTCATCAAGCATCACAAAGTTCAATCGGGTACTACATGACAGATAGCATCTTTGCTTATGGGAATATTCCTTCTTATTCTTTATTCACTGGTTCAGGGAATTGGGATAATACAATCTTTTGGTCACATTTACCGGCATACAGATATCGAAACGCTTTAATCAAAGGGGATGTTTCTATTATCCATAATACACACTGTCAGAATTTAGCTCTTTCTTCCGGAAAAATAGAGATTCATCCTAATACCTCTTTATCTATAAACAATTTAGATTTATATGGAACAGATAACTCTATCCTTTCCAAAGGAGAAATGAATGTTTTAGGACAAATAACTCTACATAAAACATTTGAAGAAACCGGGAAGTGGTATTTTATCTCTTTTCCTTTTGATGTTTATAGCTCAGGTATTGATCCTAATTTCACTCAAAAAGATGACACTCCCAATGAAGGCGGAAACTATTTCTATGTCCAAACATATAATGGAGACAAGCGAGCCACAACCAATCATGCATCCAATAATTGGGAGGTATTATCTATTCAATCAGAAGACAAACCTCTCTTCGAAAAAAACAAGGGATATCTTATTGCATTGGACGAAAAGGCCATCTATAAAACACTTTCTTTTTCTTCCAAACAAGGAGATATTCCTTCCAACTTTGGTCAAACAGGATCTATTACAATTCCAATAGAAACAACTCCAAACGCAGAAAATCAAGAAAACTATGGTTGGTATTTATGTGGCAATCCATTACCCGCTCCATTAGTTCTATCACGTATTAAGAATAACACTACTTTAGATGGAAACATTTACATCTATGATGGAGAATCCTACCAACCTTATGAGATTGGCAGTAATCATGCTTTACCTCCTTACAGTTCCTTCTTTATAAAAGCTTCATCTCCAACCACCTTGGAAATCACACCAGAAAACGATAATAAAACAACTATAAAAATGATTGATACAGAGCGACCTGTTTATATATGCGTTCAAGAGCCTCATATCGTACAAAGCACTCAAACAGATATACTTAATAAAAATATCTTCTATTCAATAAAAGAGAAACAACTTTATCTACAACATCTCCTAACTCCTGGTGAAATTAAACTATTCAATTTATTAGGACAATGCGTTTGGAAAAAAAATATACAAGCAGGTACACACTTCATTCCGATGAATATCAATTCAGGAATTTACATTTTACAAATACGAACAGAAAACTCTACACAACGAAGTAAAATAAGGTTTTGATTCATCTATTTTTTCAGTTAAAAGATTTGAGCAAAAAGGACAGTACCTGTGATAGGCACTGTCCTTTTTTATATTTAATCATTTTAAATCTCCTCAATCATAATTGCTTCACCTCCTGCAGCCTTCATCTTCACATCAATAATAGACTGATTCGTAATCTTTATTTTTTTTATACCAACCTTTGTTCTGCTCTTTACTTTCGAATCGTCATAATATAGGTACGCCCAATATTCTTTCCCTGGTTTTAAGAAATCAAAATCTAAACGTATTTCTCTGTCTTCATCATTTGTTATAATCCCAACAAACCATTTATCTCCACTCCTACGAGCCATAGAAACAAATTCTCCAGGTTTACCATCTAAAACTTTCGTATCATCCCAAACTGTTGGTACTGAATCAAAGAACTCTAACTCCGGTTCATCTTGACTATCTGAAGGCTTATCGTACCAATACAAGAATTGTAACGGACTATAACAAATGACAGATAATGCCATCTGATGAGCAGAAGTTGTTTTGATAGATCGTGCATTCTTCTTTCCTGCAGCCTCTAAAATAGATTTCTGCACATAATAACATACCGTATAGTCTGCCGCTCCTGCAATATAACGAGTAAACGGTTGAATCGTATTCTGTGTAGCTGTAGGCATTTCCTCATTTCCATAAATACCCTCTTGTGTCAATAAATTAGGATAGGTACGACTAAAACCTGTTGGTCTATATTCATCATGAATATCAACTAACAAACCATACTTTGCACATTTCATAACAGCTTCATGCATCCAGACTGTCCAACGATAAGATCCAACTTGCACAAAACCAAATTTAATACCATCTATACCCCAAGATTTATATAAAGGTAGAATTTCGTCCAATTGAGCATATAGAGCTCGATGATTTACATATACAAACACTCCTATACCATGTTTTTTTGCATAATCAACAGCCTCTTTTAAATCCAAATCACCTTTAGGGTTTCGTCTCGGATCAACTGTTACAGTTGTAGCATCTGACCCTTTTATATATTCATAACCATACCAACCTGCATCAAAATGAATATATTGTAAATTACGTTTTACGGCAAAATCTACTAATTCTTTAGCTCCTTTCGTACTTAATGTTGTTTCACGCATTACTTTCCCCGGACGAATCCACCAAGTATTTTCTATCGCACATGGGGGATTCAGATTCAATACAATATCATTATTTTCCAATAACTGTCCCGGTTTATCTGCAGCCATAACAACTCGCCAAGGAGTTGCAAACGGACTGATTTCATCTACGGCATCATATTGTTTACATAAAACTGTATTCGGTTTCGTTTCACTTAAAACGAATTTAGAACGAGCGTAATTAACAACTTCAGCTTCTAACAGACAAGCATATTTACCATTAGGTAATTCGAGAGTCAATGGTCGTTCACCTTCATCCGGCCAATTTTTCAATGGAAGTAATTCATATTTACTTTGTGCACGAAAAGCGAACCATGCTTTCGTATTTTCAGGCAATGTAAATTCGGTTTTTTCTTCTGTAATATGCAAATATCGTCCTCCATTCTCATGCTCATCATATACGTATCGAAAAGCGATACCTTCATTATAAGCACGTATTTCCAATAGTAATTCATGTCGATTACGAGGACGGGCTATTCGAATTATCTTACTATTATAATAATCTCTAACCTTACTCCGCTCACCATAAACAGGGATCCAAGTTGTATCAACTGTCAACTCTTTCACATCCTTCATTTGTAATCCTGCCACATAACCTGTTATTCCTAAACGAGATGGCAAAATCAAATGTTCACCTTTATAATCAACTTGCCACATAAGCAAAGAGTCATCCGTCAGATAAAATTTTCCTTTAATATTTCCATCAGGAGAGGATATTTCAACAGGTTTAGCCCAAGAGACTAAAACCCAACTAAAAAGAGTAAAAAGAACTAATGACAGTTTTTTCATAAAATGTTTATCATTATTTATTGTTAATAATAAGAACAAAGATATTTTTTTTGTATTTACTTTGCAAGAGATTCAAATTTAAGCCCATGAAGAAAATCAATATTACAACAATCGCTCTATTAATTTATTTATTGATAATGAGTATAATCGCATGGCCGGGAAAACAAGTTAATCCGAATTATATACAGTACTTTTCTGTAATAGGAGTAACGCTTCTCATTATATTTCTATTACGTTTCTTACAAATCAAACGGTTAAAAAATAGAAATAAAGATCATTAAAGATACAGAGTTAAAAAGCGACAACTTTAAAATTAAATTCTTACTAATAGAAAAGGGAGATTGTTTAACCTCCCTTTTCTCATTTTTAATTATATTCTTTTCCGTATTTTATCTGGGCATCAGCTACAAACTGTTTAATCCTCTGCTCATCTTCTTTTTTACAAATAAGAAGTACATTACCAGATTCTGCAACAATACAATCATGAAGTCCTTGAATAACAGCCAATCGCTTTGTATCCTCAAGAGATATCACATTACCGGAACTTTCATAAAGAAGAGCTTCACTCTTCAATAGGGCATTATTATGTTCATCCTTTGGAGCCAAATCAAACAAAGAGCCCCAAGTTCCCAAATCTGCCCATCCAAAATCTACACACAACATATATACATTATCAGCCTTTTCCATAATTCCATAATCAATGGAAATATTCTGACAATAAGGGAAATGCTCAGTAATAAACTCACGCTCCTCTGCAGTATTAAACTTATCCTTACCTAAATCAAAACGTAGAGAAATATCCGGGAGGTATTGACTCAAAGCCTTCAATATCGTATTTACGTTCCACACAAATAGCCCTGAATTCCAGAAAAATTCACCACTATCCATAAAGACTTTTGCCAATTCTAAGTTAGGTTTTTCCGTGAATGTTTTCACTTTCGTAAAATCACCTAACATCACATCGCTACTTTGAATGTACCCATAACCGGTTTCTGGTCGACTCGGTTTTATCCCTAACGTCACCAAAGCATCGTTATCTTTTACAAAGTCTAGACCTCTTTGTATATCTTGCAAAAATTGTTCTTCTTTCAAAATCAGATGATCAGAAGGAGCAACCACAATATTTGCATTTGGATTACAAGCCTTTATATGATAAGCAGCATAAGCTATACATGGAGCAGTATTCCTACGTGCCGGTTCTAATAAAATTTGTTTTTCACTTAATTCTGGTAACTGTTCTTTTACCAAAGAAGCATATCGTTCATTCGTCACAATATAAATATTCTCGATAGGAATAATTTTAGCAAAGCGATCAAATGTCATTTGCAGTAAAGATCTACCCGTACCGAAAAAATCAAGAAATTGTTTTGGATAACTCTCTCTACTAAAAGGCCAGAAGCGGCTACCAATACCACCGCCCATGATCACGCAATAATTATCTCTCATGATGACAAGGTTATTATTTTAATAATGCTATGACAAAGTAAAAGAAATATTCTGTTATTTCCATTTTTTTGAGCTGCAAATATTTTTTTTGAAAAAAAAATCGCAAAACGCTTGCAGATATAAAAAAAGTCCGTATCTTTGCATCGCATTTGAGAAACAAACAATGCATTAATCAAATGCCCAGATGGCGGAATTGGTAGACGCGCTGGTCTCAAACACCAGTGGATTCACTTCCATGCCGGTTCGATCCCGGCTCTGGGTACTGAAGCGGGAAAGACGAAAGTTTTTCTCGCTTTTTTTATTGCATAAAAACAAATAATCTCTTTAATACATCATTCTAAGATTATGGAAAAAGTAAAAAACACATTAGTGAGTAAACAATACATTGTTCCTTTCATATTAGTAACCTCCCTGTTTTTCTTATGGGGATTTGCCCATGCAATCTTAGATGTATTAAATAAACACTTCCAAGAGGCCATGCAGATAACCCGTACCCATTCAGCAATGGTACAAGTCATGTTCTACTTAGGATATTTTGTCATGGCCATCCCAGCCGGACTATATATCACCAAACATGGATACAGAAAAGGTGTTGTATTCGGATTACTTCTATACGGCATAGGATCTTTACTCTTTATTCCTGGTGAAGAGTTGATGTCATTCAACTTCTTCCTTTTTTCCCTTTTCATCATCGCTTGTGGATTAGTATTTCTTGAGACAGCAGCAAACCCATACATGACAGAGCTAGGAGAGAAAGAAACAGCAGCCAGCCGTTTAAACTTAGCTCAATCTTTTAATGGATTAGGATGCATTTGTGGCCCTTTATTAGGAGGTTTATTGCTTTTTTCTGATGGAGAAAAGGCCAACATTTCTCTACCCTATACTGTAATGGGACTGATTGTATTAGCTGTCGCCTTGATATTTTCCAAAGTACGCTTGCCGGAAATCCAGCACGAAGAGGATAAGAATGAGATAAACAGCCAATACCCAAAGAGAAACTTATGGAAACATTCTCTTTTCATCTTCGGACTGCTAGCTCTTTTCGGTTATGAAATCTCAGAGATTTCAATCAATAGTTTCTTTATCAATTACGTAGTAGATGATGGATGGATGAATGCCCGAGACGCTTCTGTTATCCTCTCTTTTGGAGGATTAGGTCTATTCATGTGCGGTCGTTTCGCCGGTAGCTGGATTATGCGTTTCATTCGGGCAGAAAAAGTTCTCTTTATTTGTGGGATAGGCACCGTCATTTCCACCACCTTAGTCATTCTAAATTTAGGCTTCACCTCCTTGATTGCCTTGTTCTTTATCTATGTTTTTGAGGCAATCATGTTCCCTACCATTTTTGCTATCTCATTAAGAGGCCTAGGAGACTACACCAAGCGCGCCTCTTCTTTCCTCATGATGTCTCCAATCGGTGGAGCTGTAGGTCCGCTATTAATGGGTTACGTAGCCGATTTGTCTACAATGGCATTTTCATTTATCATACCATTAGTCGGCTACATTCTAGTGTTAACCTTCTCCTATATGGTATTAAGCAAAAAGTTAAATTAAGACTTATACGTTTTGATAACCCTCTGAATATCATCTTCCATCCCACTAAATGGGCCGGAAGCCTCCAATTTAAGTGTACACATCGCCGCTGCGAAACGGCCTGCTTCTTGATAAGAAGCTCCTTGACTACGCTTATATAGGTACCCGGCCATATAAGTATCTCCACAACCTGTAGCATCTACAACCTCTTTCGGCGGATAGGCCGGTATCTCATGGAACTGTCCTTCAGCATAGATGACAGACCCCATACTACCCAATGTCAACAGAACCTCTTTAACACCCCATTCAGCCAATTTAACAGCAGCTTGACGAGAATCGGAACAACCAGTCAACACCTCCGTTTCAGACTCATTCGCCTTCAATATATGAATATACCGCAACGCCTCCAACTTATCCGACCAGTCCACTGCAAACACCCTTTCTCCTCGTACTTCACGTAAATAGCCTTGTGCATCAACAGATAGTAATCCTTTAGTTGATAAATACTTAACCACATCCAACGAGAAATCATCAGCCAACAACGTTCCCAAATGAATGATTCTCGCATTTATATCCTGTAATCCATCTTTAGTAAAAGGATCCGCTTTTGCCTTCACCCGTTGCGTCCGATTATCTTGATTTTCTCCATAAATATTTTCAAAATAGACAGAGCGACTACTAGGCAACACTTTCACCCGAATACCTTTCCGGCAAAGTTCCTCTACCACCCCCATCTCTCCAGCTCCAAGAGCCGTCACCAATTGAAAACGAGAAGTATCCAAACAACTTAACGCATGAGCAAAATAAAAAGCCGTTCCACCCGGCATAAATTTCGTCATTTTAGGCGTAACAATCTTATCCAAAGTAATGTGTCCAATGCAGCAAAGAAAATCCATTTCCATCATAATAGTAGCAGAATGAGTATACAAAGATAAACGAATGGATTCAAATAAAAAAGAGCCGATCTTCACAGACAGGCTCTTTATAAATTAGTGTTTTTAAATTTAGTTTTATATTATGATTTATAAAACTCGTAATAAATAATTATCTACCCCAACCAGCATTGAAGTTATATTCTTCCATCGGAACCATGTAAGTCATGTGTTCTTGGCTCAAAGAACCTGTACGCCAGTGGATAGTAGAACCAGCACGGTCAATAGTCTTACCCCAACGTTTTGCGTTCAAGAAACCTAAACCATGTTCACCCCACATTTCGATGCTCCACTGCAATTTGATCAAATCTTTGATTGCCAAACCACCTTTGTAGTTATCACATGTCATAGTAGGAGCACCTTCTTTTGTACGAGCTGCCAACAATGTATTCAATGTTGATTTAGCCTGTGCTTCCTGACCAGCTTCTGCGTATGCTTCAGCCAACATCAAAACAACTTCAGAAGAACGGATATAAGGTTTATCACAGTTA
>JAFYOM010000195.1 GCA_017560165.1 Parabacteroides sp. | reverse complement strand
TATGGTATCCCATTTCATGTAAACGACCTACCAATAAACGATGATGTTCTCTTTTCGGATAACGAACAGAATCCCAATATGGTTCTGCAGAAAACTGTTTATAATTCCATTTCTTTTTAGTAGAGAAATCATAACGTTTTTCCATCCATTGCGGTTCCAACCAAAACAGATCACAAGGAACACCTATTTCACGAAAACGAACAGCATCATTCAAAATATGAAATTGATCTTCCAACATATTTGGGCCAAAACATAGACCATAAGCCCATTTCGGCAAAACATACGGGCGACCGGTAATAAGAGTAAAATGATTGATAATCTTAGGCATGGAATTACCAAACATTAAATAAAAGTCAGCCTCATCTGTTGTATTATAAATAGAGAAAATATCCGATTGATAATGACCTATATCAAAAAAGTTTTTACGAGTGGTATTATTAAAAACGCCCCAGTTTTCAGAACTAATCATCACTGGCATTGGAATTTCGGTATGTTGATAGGTAGTCCACATACGAAGCAATTCTCCACGATGTTGAATATGATCACGACTGGTACTACCACCTCCATAGAAACGTTCGCCATCTTTCAAAGAGAAATTGATAATACTGGTGTTATTATAATCACCCGTTTCTGCCATATCCTTCAAATTCCCTTTATGTGTATTGTCACCAATAATTGTCGCCCCATTGGTTGCAACCTTTAAATCTTCATATTTTTTGTTGATTACATCACCCAAGTTCTTACATAAAGGATCTTTAGATGTTACAAATACCGCTTTTTCTATATATACCTTACCTTTTTTATCTGAGACAGAAATTTCTCCTGTCTTTTTATTCACTTTAAAACGATAATTATCAGTCGCGATTTCAAACTGTTGTTTACTATCTTTCGTAGAAACTGCGACAGAAGCCCAATCGGTTTTGATAATACCATAACGTTCCATCAAAGATTCCGAGAATGTAGCACGAGGTGATATTTTGATACGAAATATACCATCGATACAAACTTCGACATTCATGTTCAGTCCGTTTTGTAACTGAACATCATAAGTCTGTTTATTTGATGCTGCAAAAATTGAATGAACAAAAAACAGACAAACGAAAAAATAAAAAAACTTTTTCATGATACTTATAGTTAAATATGAATATCTATTTTTATAGCTAATCTTTAAAACTGCTTCAACTCTTGGTACAATAGCCTAACCGGAAGTCCCATTACATTATAAAAACTTCCATTTATACTTTCTACCGCTATATATCCAATCCATTCTTGGATTCCATAACTACCCGCTTTATCAAACGGACGATACTTATCTACATAGTAGATAATATCCTCTTCTTCCAACTTTGCAAAGCGAACCGACGAGACAGATGCAAACGATACCGATTTTTCTTTAGTAGTCAGACAAACCCCAGTTATAACCTCATGCTCACGAGCAGACAATTGCTGTAACATAGCAATAGCCTCTTCCCTATCTTTAGGTTTACCTAAGATTTCATTAAAAGTCCAAACAATCGTATCAGCCGTAATCAATAATTCATCATCCGGCATAGTAGCCAAATAAGCTTCAGCTTTCTTTTGTGCCAAATAAACAGGAATATCTTTCGCTTCCAAAGTTTCAGGATAGGATTCATCTATCCCTGAGATTGTCCGTACCTCAAAATCAATATCCAAACCAGACAACAACTCACGCCTACGAGGAGAATTGGAACCTAAAACGACTTTATATCGACTCAAACATTTTAAAGTAGGCAACTGAGTTTTTATTGTATTTGTTTCCATTATTCTTTATTTCAAATTAAAAACCTATTACCAACCAAAGGCCTCATCACCCATCCAAACTCCTTGTGCCTTCATTGTTTGCTCGATAACATCACGAGCAATCCCTTGTCCTCCATTTTTATGAGAGATGTATTTAGCAATCCGTTTGATTTCCGGTGCAGCATCAGCTGGAGCAACAGGCAATCCGACCAACTTCATTACTTCATAATCCGGAATATCATCTCCTGCATACATCACCTCTTCTGGTTTTAATCCGGTTTTATTAAGAAAATCATAGTAATCATGTAGCTTTATCGCACTCTTCATATAAATATGTGTAATACCTAATCGAGAAAAACGAATCTTAACTGCTTCCGTATATCCTCCTGTAATTATGGCCACTTGATATCCTTTCTTTACGGCTAGTTGCAATGCATATCCATCTTTGATATTCACCGTTCGCATCGGATCTCCATTTGGATGTAATGGAATCACATCACAAGACAAAACTCCATCTACATCAAAAACAAAGGCTTTAATCTTATTTAAATCATAATTAATACTACTCATGATTGTGTTCTTTATGTATACTTTGACTTATTAACTGATAGATATTTTTCAGATCAGAATCTTCTAACATTGACAAATGCTTCTGAATAACGTTTTTATCATACCGAACAGCCGGTCCTGTCTGAGCTTGTTTTGGAGACATCACATGAACTTTCGCTGCTGTTTCATCGATCAACGGCAATAATACCTCCATTGGGATATCCTGCTTTTGCAATACTTTTGCAGCTAAAGTATAGATATGATTGGTAAAGTTACAAGCAAATACAGCTGCTAAATGCAAACTTTTTCGTTTTTCAGAAGAAAGCAAACGGACATCCCCGGATAGTTTTGTTGCAATCTGTATCAATTGGGATTCACTTTCAGAGGTATTTGCCTCTACAAAAAAAGGAATGACTTGAAAATTAACCAAACGCTTACGACTAAAGGTCTGCAAAGGATACATCACCCCATAATGCACAGCATAACCTTTAAAAACATCCATCGGCATACTACCGGCTGTATGTACCCACAATCCATTATTAGGTTTGATTTGACTTATTACTTCTTCCAATGCTGTATCTTTTAATGAAAAAATATAAAGATCAGCATCGGATCTGATTTCGTTAGGTATTGCAGTCCAACTACATGCTAATTGTTTAGCCAATCGTTCAGCATGATTTTCTGTATGGCTATACACTTGGATAATTTCCATGCCTTTCTGTTGCATTTCCAAAGAAAGGCGAGTTGCCAAATTTCCAGATCCTATGAAAACAATTTTCATGCTTCACCAGATTGTAGTTCTTCCGGAGTACGGAAAGAACCGATATGTACCTTTTCCCATTGCAAATGAGATTCATCAAAAGGCTTCCGTTCCTGTCCTTTATAACCGAAACCAACAATAGAAAGGACCTCCAATTGGTAAGGGACATTCAACAAATCACGTACATACTGAGCGGCATCCGAATCATCTTCTCTTTGACGATTACGTACTTGACACCAACAGCTTCCTAAGCCTAAATCTTCCGCTTGCAACTGCATATAAATGGAAGCAATCGAAGCATCTTCCACCCAGACATCACTCTCCATTACATTCGCCAAAACAACTACTGCCAATGCACACCCTTTTAAAAATGCAGCTCCTGCCGGCTTACATTCGGATAATTTTAATAACATATCCTTGTCTTCTATCACCACAAACTGCCAAGGATTTTTCATTTTGGAAGCAGGGGCCATCAACGCAGCCTTCAATATCATCTCTACTTGTTCTGGTGTTAACAATTGCTCTGTAAACTTACGAGTACTTCTTCGACTCTTTATCAATGAGGCAAAACTTTCCATATATAAAATCTTCTATTTTAATGATTAGCAAAGATAATCACTAAAGTAAATATGAGCAATAAAAATCATGTCAGAGGTAACTTTGATCAGGAATCTTATCTTTTCTCAAAAATAAAATCTATTTTTCTACGTTAATATGTTTATAATATTTTTAATCATGAAAATTCGTGCGCTAATTACGTTTCTATTTATATTAACAGCAACAAATATATTAGCTCAAGGACAGGCTAAAATCTCCGGTTATGTTCGTGATGCAGAAGGTAATCCTTTAGACTTGGTTAATATTCAAGTAAAAAACACAATGAAGGGAACCATGAGTAATGAAAAAGGATATTATTCCGTATCTGTTGCAACAGGAGATTCCATTACTCTTATCTTTTCCTGCTTAGGGTATAACAAAGCCGAACGTATCATACCTCAAGTAGCAAAAGATATGCGCCTCAATGTTCGCATGAATTATACCACTTTAGAATTAGGCGAAGTGGTCGCCACTGCAATTCGTAAACAAACTACTACATTAGAAACATTGAATGCAGATCGTGTTAAACTTCTTCCCGACCCTGCCGGGGGAAGTATAGAAAGCTTAGTGGTTACATTTGCCGGAGTCTCTTCCAATAATGAATTAAGTTCACAATATTCCGTTCGAGGAGGAAGTTATGATGAAAATATTGTATATGTCAACGGATTAGAGGTTTTTCGTCCTTTATTAATTCGCTCCGGACAACAAGAGGGATTAAGCTTTATCAATCCTGATTTAACCGAATCAGTCAACTTCTCTGCTGGTGGATTCGAAGCACGGTATGGAGATAAGATGAGTTCTGTCTTAGACATCACCTACAAAAAACCGAAGGCACTGGAAGGTTCAGCCTCTATCAGTTTATTGGGAGCCAATGCATACGTTGGCAGTTCTACAGACAAATTCACACAAGTAACCGGTTTCCGTTATAAAACCGGTCGTTCTTTATTAAAAACCACCGATACAGATGCTGAATATGATCCAAACTTCATGGATTTACAAACCTATATGACCTATAAAATTGCCCCCAAATGGGAAGTTAATTTTTTAGGAAACTTGGCTATCAATAAATTCTCTTTTACTCCACATAGTCGAGAAACCTCTTTTGGAACAGCTACCAATGCAAAGAAATTCACGGTATATTTTGACGGACAAGAACGAGACCGTTTTGAAACGCTATTCGGAGCATTAACACTCAAACACAATCCAAACGATAATACAGAATTAGGTTTACAAGCTTCTGCTTTTACCAGTAAAGAAGAAGAGGGATACGATATTGCAGGTGAATATTGGTTAGGAGATGCAACTGAAGAGACAAGCAATGAACTTTTAGATTTAGCAGTCGGACGATATAACGAACATGCTCGTAACCGTTTACACTCCAACATCATGAATGTAGGTCATTATGGTAGTGTCCGTTTAAAAAACAATACTTTAAAATGGGGAGCAACTCTCCAAATGGAGAAGATTAACGACAAAATCAGTGAATGGGAAAAACGTGATTCTTCCGGTTATTCTTTACCACAAGGCAATGGAACTGTTAATGTTATTGCTAATTTATTTTCAGATAATCAGCTTGAAAGTACTCGTATATCCGGATATTTGCAAGATGTGTTCAAATTCAGAACCAAACAGGGATTATTCACCTTAGTAGGAGGTGTACGTGGAAGCTATTGGAGTTTCAATAAAGAATTTATTTTTAGTCCACGCGTATCATTAGGATTCATACCAAACTTCGATCAGGACTTCACATTCCGTTTAGCAACAGGGATTTATTATCAATCTCCCTTTTATAAAGAATTACGTACGACGGTCCAAGATGAATACGGGAATAGTATCATCCAACTAAACAAGAATATAAAATCACAACGTTCCATACATGTCATAGCCGGAGGAGATTATACTTTCCGACTTTTAGATCGCAATTTCAAAATCAGCGCCGATATGTATTATAAAAAATTAGACAATATCAACCCATACACTGTCGATAACGTCAAAATTCGTTATTATGGAGAGAACTGTGCTAAAGGGCATGCGATGGGGCTTGATGTTAAATTCTTTGGAGAATTCGTTCCTGGTACAGATTCATGGATCAGTTTCTCATTAATGAAAGCCGAACAAAGTATCCGAGGAAGTAAATATGTCCCAATGCCAAATAGTCAAGGATATAACATATCGCTATTCTTCCAAGATTATTTTCCCGGTTACAAACGTATCAAACTAAATTTAAAGGGAGTTCTATCAGGAGGATTACCAGTTACGGCCCCTCGTACCGGTTATGAAGATGGATATTTTCGTACACCAGCCTATAAACGTGTAGATTTGGGATTCTCTTATCAGCTTATCGGAGGAACTGATGCTATTATGGAACGTGGCTTTTTCCGCAATTTAAAGAATATTTGGTTAGGTTTAGACGTATTCAATTTATTTGACATCAAAAACACCAGTTCTTATTATTGGATTACCAATATCGACAATCATCAATATGCCATTCCAAACTACTTAACCGGTCGCCAACTAAACGTCCGTATAATTGTTGATTTTTAATCCAAACAAATAATTAAAAAGTTTTTAAACATATCAAAATCATAACGATAATTATTAAAGAAATATTTCTGTATTAATAAAAAGAATGTACCTTTGTCCACATAGACAAAACAAATATCTAATATCAAAATAATTATTAATATGGAACTTACACATATCGAACA
Source organism: Parabacteroides sp. (assembly GCA_017560165.1). Taxonomy (GTDB): domain Bacteria; phylum Bacteroidota; class Bacteroidia; order Bacteroidales; family Tannerellaceae; genus Parabacteroides. The sequence goes on along the minus strand of JAFYOM010000195.1, from coordinate 2,459 downwards.
CTTAGGTATTGCTGTCAAAAGTATAGAAGCATGCCTTCCTTATTACGAAGAAGTTTTAGGCTTAAAATGTTATAACATTGAAGAGGTCGCAGACCAAAAAGTAAAAACTGCATTCTTCAAAGTGGGACAAACAAAAATCGAATTATTAGAGCCAACAAGTGAAGATAGCACAATTGCTAAATTTATCGAAAAGAAAGGCGAAGGCATCCATCATATTGCTTTTGCTGTACCAGATGTACAAGCAGCTTTAAATGAAGCAGAATCTAAAGGTGTAAAATTGATCGACAAAGCTCCTCGTGGTGGAGCTGAAGGATTAGATATTGCATTCCTTCATCCAAAATCAACTTGCAGTGTTTTAACAGAACTTTGCATGCCAGGAAAGAAATAAAAACAACAAGTTCATTATTAACAACAAATCAATAATACAATGAGTAACCAACTAGAAAAAGTAAAAGAGTTAATCGCACTTCGCGAAAAAGCTCGTTTAGGTGGTGGAGAAAAAAGAATCGAATCTCAGCACAAAAAAGGTAAATACACAGCACGCGAACGTATTGCCATGTTGCTAGACGAAGGTAGTTTTGAAGAATTTGATATGTTTGTACAGCATCGTTGTACAAACTTCGGTATCGATAAAACAAAATTCTTAGGAGATGGTATTGTAACAGGTTACGGTACAATTGATGGTCGTTTAGTATATATTTACGCACAAGATTTCACTGTATTCGGAGGAGCATTGTCTGAAGCATTGGCAATGAAGATTTGCAAAGTAATGGATCAAGCAATGAAAATGGGTGCTCCGGTAATCGGTTTGAATGATTCAGGTGGAGCACGTATCCAAGAAGGTGTGAATGCATTGGCAGGTTATGCTGAAATTTTCCAACGTAATATTTTAGCATCTGGTGTTATCCCTCAGATTTCAGGAATCTTCGGTCCTTGTGCTGGTGGTGCTGTTTATTCTCCTGCTTTGACAGATTTCAACATCATGACTCGCGGAACAAGTTACATGTTCTTGACTGGTCCGAAAGTAGTGAAGACTGTTACCGGTGAAGATGTAACTCAAGAACAATTAGGTGGAGCAAGTGTACATACAAGCAAATCAGGGGTTGCTCATTTTGCTGTAGATACAGAAGAAGAAGGTTTGGAATTAATCCGCCGATTAATCAGCTTCCTTCCTCAAAATAATTTGGAAGAGACTCCACTAATTGAATGTAAAGATCCAATCGACCGTTTGGATGATAACTTAAATGAGATTATTCCTGACAATCCAAACCAAGCATACGATATGTATGAAGTTATTGGTACAATCATTGATAACGGTGAATTCATGGAAGTTCATGCAGACTATGCTAAAAACATTATTGTCGGTTTCGCTCGTTTCAATGGCCAATCTGTTGGTATCGTTGCTAACCAACCAAAAGTAATGGCTGGATGCTTGGACAGTAATGCTTCTCGTAAAGCAGGTCGTTTCGTTCGTTTCTGTGATGCATTCAATATTCCTTTGGTTACATTGGTTGACGTTCCGGGATTCTTACCAGGTACAGGTCAAGAATACAATGGTGTAATCTTACACGGTGCTAAATTACTTTATGCTTATGGAGAAGCGACTGTTCCTAAAGTAACTGTTACTTTACGTAAATCTTACGGTGGTGCTTACTGTGTGATGAGTTCTAAACACCTACGTGGCGATATGAACTACGCATGGCCAACAGCTGAAATTGCAGTTATGGGACCAAGCGGTGCTGTAGAAGTAATCTTTGCAAAAGAAGTTGCAGCAGCAGAAGATCCAAAAGCATGCGCTGCAGAAAAAGAAGCCGAATACAAGAAAGCATTTGCAAATCCGTATAATGCAGCTCAATATGGTTACATTGACGACGTGATTGAACCACGTAACACTCGTTTCCGCATTATCCGTGCTTTACAACAATTGCAAACGAAGAAGTTAAGTAATCCGGCTAAGAAACATGACAATCTACCTTTATAATTTTTAAACTTAGGTATGAGTATGATAAACAAAAAAATAGGGGTTTTATTGCTGTTTATGGTACTGTTATCATTCAGTGCCCAAGCTCAGCGTACAACTTCCGTTAAAATCAATGAAGTTTTAGTTATTAACGAAGATAATTTCGTTGATGACTACGGGAAACGTCATGCCTGGATTGAGTTGTTCAACAACTCTTCTGGAACAGTCAATCTTGCAGGATGCTACTTAACAAACGATAAGAGTAATCCTAAAATGTATATGATTCCAAAAGGAGACGTATTGACTAAGATCCCTCCTCGTCAGCATACATTATTTTGGGCAGACGGACAAGCTATCCGTGGAACATTCCATCTCAATTTCTGTTTAGATCCGAATGGAGAAAACTAAATCGCTTTGTATGACTCTGATGGAGAAACCTTAATTGACGAAGTAATTATTCCTGCAGGACAACAAGCTGATACCAGCTACGGTTTGGATA
>JAFYOM010000194.1 GCA_017560165.1 Parabacteroides sp. | reverse complement strand
TCAGCAGCCTCCAAACCGGCCTTAACATTTAACGTATCAAACGTAGTTTCAAACAATAGCAGATCAACCCCTCCTTCCAGCAAAGCTTCAACCTGTTCCCGATAAGCATTATATAAATCTAGATAGGTTACAGCTCGATAAGCAGGATCACTTACATCCGGACTCATTGACGCAGTTTTATTAGTAGGTCCAATAGAGCCTGCGACAAATACTTTACGATCAGAAAACTCATTCATAAAGTTATCTGCTACTTCACGAGCCAATTTTACTGCTGCCAGATTAATTTTACGTACAAGATTTTGCATTCCATAATCTTCCATAGAAATAGCATTTGCACTGAAAGTATTAGTTGCAAAAATATCTGCACCTGCATCCAAATATTGGCGATGAATAGATTTTATAACGTGAGGACAAGTTAGACATAAAAGGTCGTTATTCCCTTTTAAGTCTGTGGGCCAATTAGTAAAAAGTTCTCCCCGATAATCTTTTTCGGTCAACTTAAAGTTTTGAATCATCGTCCCCATTCCACCATCTAAAATCAAGATGCGTTCTTTAAGGAGACTCAAAAAAATGTCTTTATTCATAACAGGTGTTCTTACCGTTTGAATGCTCGATCCATCTCACGACGATCATCTCGTTCTTTGATAGAATCGCGTTTATCATATTCTTTTTTTCCCTTTGCAATAGCAATAATAACCTTAGCTAATCCTTTATCATTTATGAAAAGACGTGTAGGAACTATCGTAAAACCATTATTCCGAGCAGCACCTTCTATTTTTCGAAGTTCTTTCTTCGTCAATAATAACTTTCGATCACGTCGAGCTGAATGATTGTTATAAGTGCCATAAAAATATTCTGCAATATACATATTTTTAACCCATAACTCTCCTTTTTCGACAAGACAAAACGTATCAACCAAACTAGCCTTTCCTAAACGAATCGATTTTATTTCCGTTCCGGTCAACACAATTCCGGCAGTAAAGGTATCCAACAACTCATAATCAAAAGAAGCTCGTTTATTCTTTATCTGTATATTATTATTGATCTTTTCTTTCATTTTACTCTTTTTTCAAAAACGTAAACCTGGCATTAACATAGAAAGAATTATTTCTATTATCCATGGAGTTAATAATATTAAAGTCGTTGTAATCCCTACAAATTTCATTCGTTCAGCCTCTTCTATTTGCATATAAGGTTTTGCACCCTCCCATACAATATAGAATGTATATAAAACAAAAATACGCAAGAAGAAAAACTCAGGTAATAAAGTCAAAACAATATTCAAGGCAAACATCAAAGAAGAGGCATATCCAACAAAACATTGACACAATTTCAAATTCTTTTCACGATTAAAAAGACCTTGCCAAAATTCATTTAATAAATAGGAAGTCAAATAAAAACCACCAAATACAGAGACCAAAGTTCTAATTGAAGATTTTAATGCCAACTCAACATCAAACTCTTTCCGGGTAAACAAAACACCTACAAAAGCAGCTACTGAAACAACTCCAATTAATGGATAGACAAAACGAGATAAAAATGCTTCTCCATCTTCCTCTTTTTTTGCCAATATTTCCCATGTTTTCAATGGTTGGGAAATAATAGCTACTATTATTTTAAATATCTCACTAAACATTTCTAATATACAACTTACTTTTACTTATTTTCAGATAGGTTTATCGTAAATATATCTGAAGATTTCCAAACAACCGAAAGAGAGTCTTTCCCGAAGGCTGAGGCATAATTAATTCTAAATTTAATTTCATCTGTTCCATTCTTTTCAGAAACAGCATTAATAAAATCCTCTATATCAAAAGCACAAGGAACAATCATAGTCTGATTTGTTTGTGATTGCTCTTCTAAAGAGAAAGTACGAAGATATAAACTATAAACTTGATCTACACCTAAACGTTGCAAAGGATCATAAGATAAAGCGAAGCTATCCTTCTGGTTTGCATCATGATTTTTTATTTCTGTAAACAAAAACAAATTACCTTTAATATAGGCAGAACGGGCTTGAAGAGATGATAAAGTCAACTCATTAGCTTTGACATTTGCTGTATCTGTCAAAGTTGAAAAAATATTCCAATGTCCTACTTCTGTAATTGTATTTTCATAAATAGTTGCAGTCATATAACCAACAGCACTTCCACCATCCACATTTTCTGTTGCACCATAGTCTATGGAATAATCAAACAAAATACAATCTCCATCTTCAACATTGGCATTTTGAAAACTATCAGAAGTAACAGCTTCTCCCCCTTTTACATATATGACCTTACCTGGCCCAACATTTGTAACGACTACTCCGGCTTGATTTGCCATTGTCAAACTTGTTGCCGGATCTCCTAAACAAGAAGAAAACATCAACAAACAAAGAGCCACTATACCATACAAACCTTTTTTTCCCATGTTTTTCTTTTCGAATTAAAGCAGTATAAATAACCGATACATATTAAGACAATGTACAAAAGTAGTAAAAAAGGTTTATCCTACAATAAACCTTCTAATTAGAAATAATATAGGCACAAAAAAATCCATGCCTATGAAAATTTATTCGATAGGCATGGATTTTATTCCCTAATTATAATTAATAATTAGATACTTCTTCTGGTATAACAAACGAATAAACATCACTTGTAGTCCAAGTCATCACTCCATCTGTAATCTTAGATGGGAAATTAACACGCACATTTACGGTTGTATTACCAGCATTTTTCTCAACTTCACGTTTACGTCTCAAAAATTCTTTCAAATCATAAGCAAAGATAATAGCCGTATCTGTTTCAACTTTTTTTCCATCAGCCACTTTTGTCGCTCTTAAATACAAATCATATACTCGAATTTCACCAACAGCTACAGGATTCGCATCTATATCAAAAGATAAGTCATAAGTTGTTTCAATATCAGATGCTACATTTTTATGTAATGCACTTAAAAAAATATGTCTATTAGCAGTCAAAACAGAATTATAATTATACATTGAAATATCTATCGCTTCCATTGGTAATTCATTTGCTAATAAAGTTGTAGTATCTGTTATTGACATCTTAGAGGAAACTTCAGGAATTTTTTCAATGCCCGTAGCTTTTACATAAATATACTTATTTGAAGATTGTTGAGCCCAATCTACTTCATATCCAAACATCACATATTCATTTCCCTTCAATTGTGTTTCAAATTCTTTTGCGACAACAACTGTTCCAAAATCATCTTCTACCGCATAAGCCATTGCATCCAAATTTATAGTAGAATAACCCAAAGAAACACCTGTTTGAGTATTAGAACCCTCTCCTAAACAGGAGGTCAACGAAATCAAACTAGCAGTCAATACTGCCATCCCTAAAATTTTAAATTTCTTCATTTTATTTATTTTTTGATATTTCTATTAAAATCCAAAGCGGAAACCCGCTTGCAAATTTACATTAAATGGTTTTTCTGAACGAATAGTTTCTATAGAACTTCCATTATCAATATAATAATCAATTCCTGCTTCTGCATATAAACTTAAAAAACGACACAAAGGATAAGTGACTCCAATACAAGCGTTCAAAGACCAAAGTAACTCTCTCATCCGAACACTCTCTATATATTCACTAACCAATTCCTCTCCTGCAAATATTTTTGATTTTTGTTTTCCTGCTACATTCATTTCAACCATTCCCCCAGCTGCAGTATAAAACTGAAAATCTTTCCATTCTGCTATTTTATAGGACAAAGATAAAGGAATTCCCACAAAATGCAATCTTTGTTTTACTTCATCACGATAAACAGCATATCTTTCCCACTCCGAAGATAAAAAAGTATAATTCAATCCTGAATGTAGAGAAAAACGATTATTCAGACGATAACTAACACCCAAACCAACAGAAAAAGGATATTTATGGCTGACATTCGTTTTAGCTCCTTCTCCTTGAATATAAGAGCTACCTAGGCGTAATAAACCAGGTCCTGTTCCAAAAGCACTTTTAATAATTGAAGGACTTAAAGCATTTGAGGACCCCATGGTCACACTCCCACCTCCCATTCCAAAACTCCAACGTTTTTCTTTCTCTTTTTTCATTATCGGTGATTTATTTACTTTCACCTTTGATACAGTTATAATAGAAGTATCTATATAACATCTAACTTTTTCTTCTCTTACTTGTATTAATTTAAT
>JAFYOM010000018.1 GCA_017560165.1 Parabacteroides sp. | reverse complement strand
CAGAATAGGGTCGAAAGAACCACTGGCTTTTACTGTTGGAGCAAAAATACCAAAACAGATAGCTCCTAAAGCAGTTAAAACAACTCGTTCAGGACGTTGCATAAAACCAACCTTACATTCCAAACCTAATCCTTCTGCGCGAGCTCGTACATAACTTACCATTAAAGATCCGATTAGTGCAACATAAGTAATGATAGAACTGATAACATATCCTTGATAGAAGAAATAGAAACAGATACCGAAAAGAACTACCAATTCACTATAGCGGTCCAATACTGAATCGTATAAAGCACCGAAAGTTGAACTCATTTTACCTATACGAGCCACTTGACCATCCATCATATCGAATAAACCGGCAAATAGAATCACTCCACCGCCCCAACCAATGTAATGGTAGTCCTCTTTTCCTCCAACAAGTCCTGCATAAAGAAAGATACAGGTTGCAACAATGTTCAGAATTAATCCGGTAGTCGTAATGAAGTTTGGAGTAATTCCGATTTTTATCATACCATGAACGATTGGATTGATGATTTTATAAATCGTCTGTTGTAACCAATCTCTAAAAACTTTAAAACTCATATTTAATTAATTTTTATTGTACTCTTTTTCGTTGAAATCTACTTCTGATTCTACAATTTTTGTAAACGAAGACACGTTGCATATTGTAATTCCAAGTGAATCCTACAATTAATGATACGACTATTTTAGAAAATACGAATAAATTATCAATGAAAGGATTAAGTTTATCTTGTACCCAAGGATTTTGGCTGATAGCTTCGGTCATGATGTAAATTCCCCATGTGTTCAGAAGAATACTACCAATCCAAACCAATATGTATTTGATAATCACGTACTGCTTTTTACAATCTTTCGTTTTAAATGTCCATTTATAATTGATGATACAGTTGACTATTCCACCACAAATAGAACCGACAAAAGTTGCATAGACATAGTAGATGTTCCAAAGATTTGCTAATAGAATGGTTATGAAAAAGTCTGTAGCACTGGCTACTTGGGATGAAAATTGGGCACGGATAAACATAAATATGCCCCCTTTTTCAGAAAAAGCTTTTGCTGATTTTTTTATACAATTAGCCATCTTGCACCAATTAAAAGTATGAAACTGTAAATGCCTGCTAAGATATCGTCCATCATAACTCCGATTCCTCCTTTGAAATCTTCCATCTTGCGGATACCTAAAGGTTTGAAAATATCGAATAGTCGGAAAAGGATAAAAGCAGCAATGGCATATCCAATATGTCCTTGAGGTGCTGCCAATAACGCTATCCAAACACCTACCATTTCGTCTATTACCACTTTGGATGGATCCTCTCCCCAAATTTGTTCAACTTTATTGGTTGAATGAATACCTGTGATTGTAAAAAAGAGAATAAGGAACAAAGTGATACCTATAAGGTAGATAGGAGAGGTATAAAAACTGATCAAATACCAGATAAGAGTGGCTAATAAAGCACCGGCTGTTCCTGGTGCGATAGGAGAGAAACCGGAACCGAATCCGGTTGTTATGATTATATGGATAAGTGAAACTTTTTTCATCCTATATTTAAAATACGTGCAAATTGATAAAATAATAAAACTTTCCTCCCCATATAAAGGAGGAAAGTTTTGTTATTTAGCCTCTCTAAAAGAGTATAGCTTATCTTTTATTTTTTGGAAGTCTATTAATCCAAGTAACTTGGAGCTTTTTCTCCAATCATTTCGCGCAAAGTCTGTTTCACCATTCTCCATTGTTGGAACAAATCGTGTACAGGTTCGCTGTCAAAATCGTGCATTGGGCTCTTGCAGAAGAATGATAACCAAGTTTGGATACCGCACATACCTGCACGTAAAGCCAAGTCACTGAATAGTACCAAGTCAAGTGCAATAGGAGCAGCTAAGATTGAGTCACGACACAAGAAATTAACTTTAATTTCCATCGGATAACCCATCCAACCGAAGATATCGATATTATCCCAAGCTTCCTTATTGTCTTTGCGAGGAGGATAGTAGTTGATACGTACCTTATGATAAACATCACCATACAAATCAGGGAACTTTTCAGGTTCGAAGATGTTTTCAATAACAGACAATTTACTAACTTCTTTTGTTTTGAAGTTTGCTGGATCATCCAATACTTCACCGTCACGGTTTCCTAAAATGTTAGTAGAGAACCAACCGTTTACTCCTAACATACGAGTTTTAAACATTGGAGCTAAAACGGTTTTCATCAAAGTCTGACCGCTCTTGAAGTCTTTACCTGAGATAGGTACATTCATTTGTTTAGAAAGTTCCCACATAGCAGGAGTATCTACACATAAGTTAGGAGCACCCATGATGAATGGAGCACCTTCTGCAATTGCAGCATATGCATAACACATACTTGGAGAAATCACTTCTGTGTTATTTTCTTTCATTGCTTTTTCTAAAGCAGCAAGAGACATGTGCTCTTCTGAAAGAGGAATATAAATTTCTGTACTTGCAGCCCACAAAACAGAAATACGGTCACAATTGTTAGCAGCTTTGAAGTCACGGATGTCTTGGCGAAGTTGTTCAACCATATCCCAACGAGTTGCTGCATTTTTGATGTGTGTACCACTCAAACGTTTTGCCCAGTTATGATCAAATGCTGCAGGCATTGGTTTGATAGCTTCCAATTCATCTTTTACACCATTCAAATCTTTTTCTTTCAAAACTTCTGCATACATTGCAGCTTCGTATGCGTTGTCCGGGAAAATGTCCCATCCCCCGAAAACGATATCATTCAAATCGGTCAGAGGCACAATATCTTTGATCAATTTTTCTTCTCCGTTTTCTAAACGCATTGTTGCCATCTCTGCGATGGAGCCAATAGGTTTTGACAAACCTTTACGTGCAGCTAATGTACCTGTAATCATGGTAGTAGAAACAGCACCTCCTACACCAACAACCAAAATACCAAGCTTTCCTTTAGCTTCTTTAATCTCGATTTTTTCCACGTCAAATAAAGTTTATAAATGATTTTGCAAAATTAATCTTTTTGATTGATACTTAAAAATATTCTATTATAAAAAATATTAGTCAGAATTACTGTAAAATAGGTCATTTTATATTTATTTGCTGTTTTTCTATATACAATGACCTCTAATTTTGGGTTGTTTTTATATATTCATTATAATTTATTACGTTTGTATTTTAAAATGTACATAATGAAAAGTTCTTGGATCTTCTTTTGTATACGTATTTGTTTTTTTGTTGGATTGCTTTTAATAGGATACATACAGCCTATAAATGCACAAATATCAGAACATCTTTATAAAACGGATGATAAAATTAATCCTGAAAAAAAAGGAGAATTATCAATAGAGATAGATAATATCAGTTTTTTTAAGGATAATGAATATACAGGTTCTTTTATTAAAGGATATACGTTACCAGGGTTTTGGTTACAGGCCAAGGCTGTATATTATCCATTGGATATTTTAAAAGTGGAGGCAGGTGTACATTTCTTGCGGTTTTGGGGTGCTGATCACTATCCCAAT
>JAFYOM010000193.1 GCA_017560165.1 Parabacteroides sp. | reverse complement strand
TTTATCCATGATTATTCTCCTTTTTTTTCTCTTGTTTTTGTTTGAGATATTCTTCCCACGTGATGCATTTGTTGGTCGCAGGGGAGGGTAATGCGACCTGTGCTTTTCGCTGATATTCTTCCCGATGACGGATGATGTCCGTACGCCGTTGCTCCATAAACTGTAGGAGTGAGGAGGTGATGAACAATGCATCGACCATTCCATAGAAACGACCATACCGTCCGCACTTCAACCGGTGGAAGAAAAGCAATAGTTCGGATGCCTTTAAAATGGGATATTCCGTCAGAATCAAAGCTGCCAGCTCTTTTTGTCGAGCTATCGGCATCTTGTCCTTGACACCTGCGAAATTGTTGATGTTCTCAATCTGGATACAGAGCCAGACAATCACCATCTGTTTGCCATAGCCGTCAGCCATTGTTGCCAAGGTGGGAGCTGTCCCCAAATAGGCACGATCCTCATTGCGGGCGGTGGCAATTTGCAGGTCAGGGGTGAACAGTTTCAAAAAATCTTCGGCCGAGCCGTAACGTTGGCGCATCTCAGCAACCGCTTGTTGCTTCCGCTGCCATACGGAGCAGTTCTGCCCGACGGGCTGCTTCTCCGTTATCTGTGGAATTTCTATTTTCATGAAGTCCGGATTTTAAAGTAGTATTTTTATTTCCTTTTTCTTTTTCTTTTCCTTTTCCTTTTGTAGGGGTTTTTGCAGCAAAAACAGGGGTTTCTGTTACATTAACCAGGGTTTCTGTTACATTAACTAGGGTTTTTGTTGCAGAAACCTCCTTTGAAGGAAGTAAATTGAATCTTTCTTCTATTTGAACTTTGGTTCGTTTATAGATTTCTTCAAACCGTAGTTGGATACCTTTCGAAGTGAGTACCTGTTCTTGCTCTAACAAACATTTGTCAAACAGTTTGATTTGTGCACAAAAGAGTATAACCTCTTCAACGAACGTATCCTCTAGACCGGTTGTGAAACCGATATCGAAACAAAAATCTCTATTGAAATGGGCATAATACCCCTTTTCTCCATACACCTCGCAGAGCGTGGCGATATAAATACAGATGCCCTTGCAGCCGTATCGTTGGGCTAAGCGTTGGATCTTCCTGTTAGACAAAAAACGGGTGTCCAACGGAAAATAGCCAAGCCCCTTCTTCAATGGTCTTGCCATAGTCTAAAATTTAAAATGATTTGTGTAATAAAACCACAAGGCTTAACTCTAACCGGTGTGGAAGAAAAGGAGAAAAAAAGATTGATTTAAGGTATATAAACCAAAAAGTTGAACTCCGGGACTTCGCATTAAAATTCAACTTCCTGGTTCTCTGATGCCAAAGGTAAACCTATTATTCTAAAGAGCAACTACATCCGATCTATTTTAAATTACCTCGGATGTAATAGGAGATTAGGTCGGATGTAATCATAGGAAATATAGTATGTGGATTATTTGAAGAACCAATAGCCTAAAGCAAATAAAGAAATGCCTGCTATAAGGCTTGTGGCAACGTAACCGATAAAGCCACTCAGATTGCCTTGTTGAAGCATCTGTACGCTTTCGTAGGCAAAGGTTGAGAAGGTGGTGAAGCCTCCACAAAGGCCGGTAGTGAGTAACAGGCACCAAGGGTGGGATGTAGAGCTATACTTGCTGAATAAAGCGAATATAGCTCCAAAGATGAAGCATCCCATTAGGTTGACCAGAAGTGTACCCCAAGGGAATCCCTGGGTACAAAACTGTTTGAAAAGCGTTGAAATGAGGTATCTCAAAGCTCCTCCTATGAAGCTTCCGATACCGACTATCAATAGCGACTTTATCATGATTCGTTACCTATTTGGTAGGATTGTTTCGAACCGATTATTTTTTTAGGAAACAGGTTTTAAGAACGATGCTGCTTCCGTCGATTTTACAATCTACCTCTTCTGGATTATCAGTCAAGCGGATACTCTTTACTTTGGTGCCTCGTTTGATGACCATTGACGAACCTTTTACTTTTAGATCCTTGATAACGGTTACTGAATCACCGTCTAACAGCTCAGCACCGTTGCTGTCTTTAGGAATATCTGCACTTTCTGCAGCTGCTGCGTCTTCTTCATTAAACTCGTATGCACAATCCGGACACACATAAAGAGAACCGTCAAAATAAACATATTCGCTGCCACATTTCGGGCATTTTGAAATTTCGCTCATAATTTTATTCGTTTATTTAAGTTGAATTTGTTTTCAATCGAGCTGCAAAGATACAACAAAGAGCCGAAAGTCACATAGTCTTGATTTTTTATAGGAAAATGGACCTAATCCTCCATGTGGGAGAAAAGATGTTCTCTAACTAATCGGTAGATTATATAATAAAAGAGAGTGGAAAAATTAAATGTGTACCATTTTGGATACCAAACATCGTCATAAAAAAAGAACTGAACTATGTTGGTATTAGCAGTAGAGAGTTTCGAGCAAATACTGGACGCTATTTGGATATGGTAGCTAAAGGAATGGATGTAATACTGAAATCTAGAAGCTTGGGCAGTTTCAGACTGACACCTGTGAAAGAAAGTGATGTGGTGATGAGCGAGAAAGAATTTTATGAAAAAATCGACCGTTCTATACTACAAGCTAAAGAGGGAAAGGTTATACGTCAGAAAGATGGTGAAACTACAGAAGATTTTGTAAATAGAATGCTATGTACAGAATAGTCTTTACAGAAGAAGCACTAATTTACATAAACTGCAAAAGAAGGCTCCGCAAGCAATAAAAAACTGAAATCTTTGTTAGTGGAGTTACAAGAGCACCCTCGGACAGGAACTGGACAAATTGAACAGTTGAAGTACTATGAAGAAGAAACTTGGTCGAGGCGTATAAACAAAGAGCACCGATTGGTGTATCGTATCTATGATGATATAGTAGAAGTGTTGGTATTATCTACTTACGGACATTATATTTGATTCTAAGTTCAAAATCCAATAGTAAAAGATGGAAGAGGTAGAAAAGTTGTAAATTACAAATTGAGCATATTGAATTTAAAAACATGCAATTGATTCCAT
>JAFYOM010000192.1 GCA_017560165.1 Parabacteroides sp. | reverse complement strand
ATTATACATCGTAAAATATTTGATACCCAAATCATTTGCAGCCTCAACAACCTTTCGTACAGAAACGACTCATTCTTGATGTCCAAAACTACGATCTAATCCTTTCGCTTTGGCCCAACGTCCGTTTCCATCCATAATAATGGCCACATGCTGCGGCATTCGACTTTTGTCTATTTGTTCAATTAGCGACATAGTGCTTCTCTGTTACTTACGGTATATAATCTATATTCTTAGCATTGTTACAAGTTCTACAACGAGGACCAAAATCCCACGTCACTGATAACAACAGAAAAGAATACCAATCTTTATTCTTCAACATGCTACTATTTACATGATAAGGATCGTCCAAAAACGCATTGTTTTCGTCCGTTACATCCAAACCATCTCCGAATAACTTCCGGAATGAAAATTCACATCCCAAATTTATTCTGTTTATCTTATATTTCAACCCCACTCCCAACGGGATGTTTGGTCCGACAAATGTCTTACTTCCTCCCATCGCCACTGTCATCCCTACTCCTAAGAACAAATAAGGAGAGAAACGTTTGGCATTTGCATAAGCATACTTATCACTATAAGGGAAGAAATTAAACTCCATCTGTCCACCTACATCAATCAAACTTCGATCAAAAGAGGCTTGTGCCTGATTAGGAAAAACATTTTCCATTCCTTCTGTAGATCCGGAAACCTTTCCCCAAGTCAAATTGGTTTTTACTGCCCATCTAAAATTGGGATTATAACGAAAAACAGCACCCACAGCAGGATTAATCCCCTTAAAGAAACCATTCTTATTTAAATCCCCCATATAAAAAGAGCCTCCGGCCATACCGCCGATCTCATATTTATAATCTTGTGCACAAAGGCCACTGATACAACTCTGAAAAAAGACAAGAACTAATAGACGTCGAAAGAAAGTGATATTCATACCAATCTCAATTAGATAAAACTTTCTTTTTTAACGCTAAAGCACTCATAAAATTATAAGTATTTCCAGACTTTATCAGTCTTTAAACCCTAATCGGTTGATACGTCCACGCCAAATCTGATTCAACATATTCGATTGAGTGTTCTCTTTTCCTCCGAAAAGATACATAAATTGTTCATCATCTACATAAATAGAAGAAAATCCTCTCGCCTTAAACTCTTCCGGCATAACAGTCAATGTATCAGACACACTCCAACTAATTCCTCCATCTCGTGAGAAATAAATATCAGCAGAAGCTTTATCTGATTCATTTATACCTGTTAACATAAAGAATTTTCCATCATATTCTGCTACAGATACCCCTTCTTGTTTCTCAAAATAGGTAGTATCTTTTGCTGTTAATTCAGCCCAAATCATTCCATCATCTGTAGCCCATGAAGTATTTGTCAACTGATTATTCTTATCTCTTCCGGCAACTACCATCAAACGGGCACGATACATTGAATTATAAGAGACACTTCCAAAACCACTCAAAGGAAATCCTTCTGCAACAGCAGGATTACTTTCATTCCATTCCCACTTTCTTGTTTGGTGGTTAATTGAAGCATAAATTAAATTTCCATCTTTTTCAATGATAGCAGCAAGTGCAGAAATCTGTTTACCGGCACCTGTAAAATCATTTTCAGCATTTAAACTTCCTAACAAAGCTTTTACCGGATAATTTTCCTCGATTTGAACCGGGTTCCAATCTTCTCCATTCAATGAAGAATAGAGTGTACCATTTGTCGCAATCGCAAACAATACATTTTCATAGACTGTGATCTGAGACAAACAAATCTCACCATGAGGAAGACCGTTTATTTCCAACATTTCCCAATTCTGTCCATCAGAAACAGGCGAACGATAAAGTTGATAACCCAAACTTGTATTTGTAGGCTGTACATACATATAAAAATAAGGGATATCATCCTTTTCTAAAACGACAACCTTTTCCTCTTTTACTTTTTCTTCAGGAATACCCTCTTTAAATAGACTCCAAACCATAGAATCTGGTACAACTTGATGAATATTCACCCATGCTAAATAGGCCTTTGTGGTTGTACCATCCCACAACGTATTTACGAATTTAACTGGTTTAGAAAAATCTAAAGAATCTTCACCATTCCAATCAATAGTATCACCTATCGCCTCTTGCATCACTTGACAACGCATAACGGCTGAAGATATACCTGCATTACAAATCACTTTTTCATTCAACTGCGTACCATAAGGTAAAGAGTCGATATTATAAATATGTCCAGTCAACTGGTCTATTACAAAAGTAACACCAGACAATTCTGAGATAGAATCGTTGGACAAAGAAAAAGATAGAATTTGACAATCTCTACTCAACTCATATTCTGTGTTATCTGATTTTATACAGGAAAACAGAAACAGAGCACAACATCCGGCAATAAACAGTGCTATTCTATTTTTCATCAAAATTTAAGTTTGTTGTATATAAAGCCACAAAAGTAGAAACATTTTTTTGCTTTATCTCTCATTGAGGTGAATATTTATAATATTTTAGTGCGATTTATAATCTTTAATAGTTATTTTTCACCCAATCGATGCCAAATTTCTAAGAGATGTTCCCCCTTCCATTCCGATTTATGAATCACACCCGATACCTTCGGAGCTTTCACCCCATCCTTCAACCATACCGGAGCAGTTTCAATCCATGCCTCATCCCACAAACCAGCATCCAAAAAGCTACGTAATAATAAAGCCCCTCCCTCAACCATCAGTGAGTTAAGTTTTTGTGCATATAAATAATGAAGAATTTGAGGTAAAATCTCTTGTTCGAAATCAATCTGCACATAAGTCACATTCGGGCGAGATTCTTTTTCTTGAGCCGTAAAAATCAATGTTTGTACAGAGCCATCTAACAAAGCTGAATCTTTTCCAATCTTTAAAGATCGATCCAAAACCACTCGTACCGGTGACTTTCCATCCCAATGACGTACCGTCAAAGACGGATTATCCAACAATGCTGTTCGAGTTCCAACCATAATAGCAGCTACTTCCGAACGAAGTCGATGTACTCGCCTCAAAGTTTCAGAAGAAGAAAATGTAATTGGAGGTGTCACATTACTTTCTCGCTTCAAATCCATAAAGCCATCCCGACTCTGTGCCCATTTTAAATAAATATACGGACGTTTTTGTAATTGAAAAGTCATGAATGCCAAATTCAACGCACGCGCTTCTTCTTCTAAGACACCAGCAATAACCTCTACACCGGCTTCACGTAACATCCTGACTCCACGACCGGAAACTGCAGGAAATGGATCCAAACATCCTATTACAACACGAGGAATTCCTTTTTTGATAATTAATTCCGCACATGGAGGAGTCTTTCCATAATGCGAACAGGGTTCAAGGCTTACGTAGATTGTAGAATCACGAAGCAAAGACTCATCATGCACAGCCGCAATGGCATTCACCTCTGCATGTCCCTCTCCATATTTCCGATGGTAACCTTCTCCTATAATCTTTCCTTTATAGACAATCACCGCTCCAACCATTGGATTAGGAGCCACATTCCCAATTCCCTTCTTGGCTAGCTCAATACAGCGAGCCATATATTTTTCTTCCACTATCATCCGACAAACATCTAGCTAAGTCTTTTGTAACGGGCATTACCATCCGACTTCATCCAAATACATCGAACAAAATCGCTCACCGACAAGTATCTAAAGTATTCAGACAACCATCAACCCATGCCTCTTTCGCAGGCAAGTTACAGAAAATTCTTTTACAAGCCACTTTTACCTATTTATATTTTCCAAAATTCACCTAGAACTAAAAGTTTTCTCTACTTTTGTATCAAAAACACACAAGAAGATGACTGAAACCATCAAACATATCAAAACTTCTTTGGCTGGCATATATCCGGATTCTGAAATCAAAGGAATCATTCGCTTGATAATGGAACAAATTTGTGATCTTCAGCCTCATCAATATTTGATCAATCTAGATATTCAACTATCCGAGGAGAAGAGAAAAACAATTTTTGAAGTTGTAGAACGGTTGAAATCCAAAGAACCCATACAATATATTTTAGGGACTGCTTATTTTTATAGTTTACCGTTTGAAGTTAATCCGTCTGTATTGATTCCTCGACCGGAAACCGAAGAATTGGTTGATCGAATCATTGCTGACAACAACTCTTCAATTAAAAAAAACATCTTAGATATAGGAACCGGAAGCGGATGTATAGCCATCACTTTGCAAAAAAAATTAGAAACAGCCCATGTCTATGCTGTTGATATTTCAGCTGAAGCGTTAAACGTAGCCAAAAGAAATGCGATAAATAATCAAGTAAATGTTACCTTTATTCAAACAGACATCTTACAACCTGAAAAAGTAAGAAAAGATCTATCTTGTACATTTGATATTATCGTCAGTAACCCTCCTTACATCAAACAGGAAGAGAAAAAAGAGATGGATCGGAATGTCTTAGATTTTGAGCCCCATTTAGCCCTATTTGTTCCGGATCATGACCCTTTGCTTTTTTACAGACATATAGCCGAATTAGGCAAAGAAAAACTCAATGAAAACGGATTGCTTTATTTCGAAATCAATGCAACTTGTGGAAAGATAACTTGTCAGATGTTACAAGAAAAAGGTTACCATAAAATCCAATTAATCAAAGACCTTTCAGGTAAAGACCGCATTATAAAAGCCTACAAATGAAACAACTAAACGAAACAGAAATGCTTCATCGGGCAGCCGCCTACTGTTCAACAGCAGAGCGATGTATACAAGATGTCGAAAAGAAAATCAAAGCAGCCGGACTTTCACCAGAGGAAAGTGACCGTATCCTCTCACGTCTGTTAAAAGAACGATTTATTGATGAGAATCGTTTTGCTCGTTATTTTGTAAATGACAAACTACGCTTTAACAAATGGGGACGTATCAAAATCAATTATGAGTTACAAAAGAAAGGAATACCCTCCTCCATTCGTCAAGAAGCTTTAGAGACAATTGACGAGAATGAATATGAACAGACCTTATATTCCCTTTTAAAATCTAAAAAGAGATCAACCAAGGGAAAAGACGAACGAGACATCTATCTCAAATTAGTACGTTTTGCTTTAGGAAGAGGTTTTGAAGGTTCAATCATTTCTCTATGTTTACGACGATTATGCAATGGTGAAACATATGAAGACACTTTTGAATGACCTCTTAAATCTCTTTTTTCCAAGATTATGTCTGCTTTGTCAAACGCCTTTGACCAAAGAAGAGAAACATATTTGTCTTCATTGCCTGTTAGACTTACCTTATACACATTACACAGATACAAAGTATAATCCGGCATACGATCTATTTGTCACTCATACCCCAATTGTAGGAGCAATCTCACTGCTTCGATTTAGAAAAGAAGGACATGGACAAAAGTTAATCCACTCTCTTAAATACCATGGTAACAAATCATTAGGATACGACTTAGGTTATTTGGCTGCGAGTCACTTACAACCATCTGGAATTTTCGATTCTGTAGATTTACTGCTTCCTGTTCCACTCCATCCAAAACGTTTACGCCAACGTGGCTACAACCAATCGGAATGGATAAGTAAAGGCATTCACTCCTTTACCGGTATACCAATCGACACCACTTCTTTATATCGAACCAAACAAACAGAAAGCCAAACGCACAAACAACTTTACGAACGCCAGAAAAACGTTCAAGACATTTTTAAATTAAAGACAATGGATTTTATCAACGGGAAACATATCTTACTGATAGATGATGTTATCACGACCGGTTCTACTCTAAAATCCTGTCTTAAAGCATTAAAAAACATTCCCGACATACAGATTAGCATATTAAGCATAGCTATAGCCCAATAAAAACATTTTCCACAAGGTATATTTATCTACTATTCTTGTGTATTTTTATATCAACTTTTAAGGTTATTTCATTCCCTTTATCTACCTTTGCGAAATGATATAAATATAATTTATTAGGTTGTATGAAAACACTGGAAAGATTAGTAGCAGAGAGATTATTAAAAATTAAGGCGGTAAAATTGCAACCAGCCAACCCTTTCACATGGGCTTCAGGTTGGAAATCTCCTATCTACAACGACAACAGAAAAACCCTTTCCTATCCGGAAATCAGAAGTTTCATTAAATTGGAACTTGCTCGTACCATCATCGAAAAATATGGAAATGCCGATGCTATTGCCGGTGTTGCAACCGGTGCTATTGCTCAAGGTGCATTAGTTGCTGACCTATTGGGCTTACCTTTCGTATACATCCGTTCTACTCCAAAAGATCATGGTTTGGAAAATCTTATTGAAGGAGAATTGAAACCGGGTTCAAAAGTTGTGATTGTTGAAGATTTGGTATCTACAGGTGGTAGCAGTTTAAAAGCAGTTCAAGCAGTACGTAACTTTGGTTGCGACGTAGTAGGTATGGTAGCCATCTTCACTTATGGTTTCTCTGTAGCAGTTGAAGCATTCAAAGATGCGAAAGTTCAATTGACTACACTTAGCAATTATGACGCTGTTTTAGAAGAAGCTGTTCGTACTGATTATATCGACGAATCAGAAATTGCTATCTTACAAGAATGGCGTAAAGATCCATCAAACTGGGATCCTGATAAAAAATAAGAGAACAAAATGACAGAATTTGTTAGTGAAATAAAAGCGATCCCCTTCAATGAGGATCGCATTTTTAATATGTTATCGGACCTATCCAATTTAGAGAAGGTCAAAGATCGTATTCCGCAAGATAAAATTCAAGAGTTTGAATTTGACAAAGACTCTTGCAGTTTTTCAGTTGCACCTGTTGGTAAAATAACTTTTCAAATTGTCGAACGTGAACCTTACAAAACTGTAAAATTCACAACAGCCAATTCCCCCATACCTTTATATCTTTGGATACAGTTGAAACAGGTAGAAGAAAACGACACACGGATGAAACTCACAGTACGTGCTGATTTAAATCCGTTCCTCAAACAAATGGTATCAAAACCGTTGCAGGATGCTTTGGATAAAATTTCCACCATATTAGCAGCCCTGCCATATTAATCATAGTTGAATGGCTCAAAAACTTTGGGAAAAGAATGTTCAGGTTGACCAAGAAGTGGATACCTTTACAGTAGGTAAAGACCGTGACATGGATCTTTACTTAGCTAAGTATGATGTGCTTGGTTCTATGGCTCACATCACCATGTTGGAAAATATCGGACTTCTCGAAAAAGAGGAGTTAACACTTTTGCTTTCGGAACTCAAAAACATCTATGCAATAGCCAAAAGCGGACAGTTTGTCATAGAAGAGGGTATCGAAGATGTTCATTCGCAAGTAGAACTAATGTTGACTCGCCGTTTAGGAGATGTTGGTAAAAAGATACATAGCGGACGTTCACGTAACGACCAGGTATTATTAGACTTAAAGTTATTTACCCGTTCACAGATAAAAGAGGTTGTAGACTTAGTTTCAGAACTTTTCAACGTACTAATTTCACAAAGTAACCGATATAAGGACATTTTACTTCCCGGATATACCCACTTACAAATAGCCATGCCCTCCTCTTTCGGACTTTGGTTTGGCGCCTATGCGGAAAGTTTAGTTGATGACTTACAACTAATGCAGGCAGCCTATAAGGTTTGTAACCGAAATCCATTAGGTTCTGCTGCAGGATATGGTTCTTCTTTCCCTTTGAAACGTCAGATGACTACCGATTTATTAGGGTTTGATTCATTGGCCTACAATGTGGTTTATGCACAAATGGGTCGTGGGAAAATGGAGCGTACCGTTGCCTTTGCCTTAGCCGGCATTGCTGCCACTCTTTCTAAATTGGCATTTGACGCCTGTATGTTCAACAGTCAGAATTTCGGATTCATCAAACTACCGGATCAATTCACAACAGGATCAAGTATCATGCCACATAAAAAGAATCCAGATGTATTTGAATTGACTCGTGCGAAATGCAATAAAATACAGAGCTTACCTCAACAAATCATCTTAATCAGTAACAATCTTCCATCCGGATATTTCCGCGATTTGCAAATCATCAAAGAGGTATTTTTACCTGCATTTGATGAATTAAAAGATTGTCTTCGCATGGTTACCTACATGATGAAAGAGGTCAAAGTCAATGAACACATCTTAGATGATGACAAATATGCACTTCTTTTCAGTGTGGATGAGGTTAATCGTTTAGTATTAGAAGGTGTTCCATTCCGTGACGCCTACAAACAGGTCGGATTAAACATTGAAGCCGGATTATTTGAACCGGTTAAAGAAGCACATCATACACATGAAGGCAGTATTGGCAATTTGTGTAACGACCAAATTTCAGCTTTAATGCAAAATATTATAGATGGGTTTGCTTTTGAGAAAGTATACGAAGCAGAACAAAAGTTACTATCTTAATATGAAACGATTCTTAGCCTGTTTCTTTATTTTATTAGTCGGTTCTTGTACGAAAATCGAAGAATCTCATATCCCATACGCACCGGTTTTCTTAAACCTTGATCTTCGATTTCAAGACAAAGATTTAGTCGGATTATATAACTACAAATACATCACTACCGCTCGTAGCGCCGGAGAACGAACAGGGTTCTCCGGTGTGCTAGTGGTTTGCGGCATGGATGGTTCAGGTAATACAAGTTACTTTGCCTTTGATCTCTGCTGTCCACATGAAGCCAAAAAGAACATCACCATAGAGGCTGACCATGCAGGAAAAGCAACCTGTCCGGAATGTGGAACCGTATTTGACATAGGTTGGGGAACAGGAGCCCCTACAGAAGGCGTTTCCAAATATCCTTTAAGACGATATACAGTCATATCACAATCGGCAAATGGCTTAGAATGGATCGTTACAAATACAAAATAGCAAAATAAATTCATTTTTTTTGCAAAAACATTTGCAAGTATAAAAAAATGATTTACCTTTGCACTCGCAAACGAAAACAATGCGGAAGTAGCTCAGTTGGTAGAGCATAACCTTGCCAAGGTTAGGGTCGCGGGTTCGAGCCCCGTCTTCCGCTCATCTCTTAAGAGAAAGGGATGCTCGAATGGTGGAATCGGTAGACACGAAGGACTTAAAATCCTTTGGCCATTGCGGCTGTGCGGGTTCAAGTCCCGCTTCGAGTACTGTTTTTGCGGAAGTAGCTCAGTTGGT
>JAFYOM010000191.1 GCA_017560165.1 Parabacteroides sp. | reverse complement strand
CATAATTATCGACAATTTCTTGTAACTCTATATCTGTCAAAAGATTAACTTGTATGGGACATGGCTTGGTTGTTTCTGGTTCTAACATACAGATGACCTTGCGTGGGCCTGTTTTAAATGTTACATTCGGAAATAGATGCTTGGGTATTGGGTGGCATTTAGTATCACCATCATAGTATAAACCTTTTACTTCGGGTTCATCATTAAATATGTATAATGACTCATCCATATCTCGTGCAACCCACATCTCCGCGAATTGATTTGTTTCCATATCTGACTTAATTTATAATTCCATTATTCTTTTTAATTTCTCACGTGTTTTGATGAGATTGTTCTCAGCAGTTTCGTGTTTAGAATCTGATGACATCTACTCGATTAATTGTAAAACTTTTTCTTTCATGATTTTATAAACAATTCTTTACAGGATTCAATTAATTCTTTAAAATTCTCATAAAACTTATCTCTCATCTCAATAGTTGGGAAAGTAAGAATATGTTGTATTGCATAAGACCATCTATTATTT
Source organism: Parabacteroides sp. (assembly GCA_017560165.1). Lineage (GTDB taxonomy): Bacteria > Bacteroidota > Bacteroidia > Bacteroidales > Tannerellaceae > Parabacteroides. Next base: position 1,420 of record JAFYOM010000191.1, on the reverse strand, counting down.
TTCATGCATATACCATCATTATCAAACCATATAGAATATTTGATTTGAGCCTTATTTACCCAATCTGGTCCCCAATCATTAGCTATCTTCCAATAAGCATCGCGACAGATGAGAAGCGATTGTAATTTATTCATAAGTTCATATTTATACTCTCCCTGAGTATTCCATATCATTGATAATCCATTCAAATGTTGAAATGGCAGATTCAATATTAAGCAACATTGTTCGAGATTGTCTGGGTAGAATGGCTTTTTCTGAACTATGACCCATTTACCATCCTCATTTTTAACCTCATAATTATGTAAATCCAATTCTATTCGTTCAGCTGTACAGTGTTCGAGAGATATAGTTGAATTTTTTTGATTTAAATCTTTGAGTTTTGATAATTGAATTTCGTTCACATCACAGAATAACTGATCATTCTCCTCAAACATCATATCATTCCACTCATATTTACATGTATCTTCTACGAGTGAATATGAATTCTCGCGTACCTCTAAAATGGTCATCTGATGACCACAATACACAGACATACCTCGTACGAAGACGTTATCACCACAAGTCACTGATCTATTTGCATCGCGACATTCTAGATACCAATCGAGGCTTTTAATTTTAACTTGATCTCCTACTTTATATTTCATAGTAATATTTTTATTTCATCAATTCATAATAATTCTTTACAGGATTCTATAAGATCTTTAAAATTATTGTAAAATTCATCTCTGAACGAGATAGAAGGGAAAGCTAATACGATGTTGCGTGCATGCATTACACCTAATAATACAGTATCGTTTTGATATGTAATGATATATTTAATCTGTGAATTTGTCCAATCAGGCCTCCAATCTCCGATTCTTTTCCAATAAGCATCGCGACATATCAAGAGCTTTTTAAAATTGCCGAGTAGTTCAGATTGATAATTTTCCTCGTCTACATCAAGAATTCGTTGACACCGTTGATAAGTTGTTAGTCGATTCTCAAACCATCTGATAAAATCGATACTTCCAACTCCATTAGGATTAACTACACATTCTGGAAGAACTAGGTTTTCTTGATTGAGAATCTTTTCAATATCTAGTAGATTCTGAGCATTTTTAATACTATGGTTTTTAAAATATTCATCGATTTGAGATTGTGTCATTACTGGCGATTCATAATTACCTGTAGTTTTGTTGATTTGAGATTTTTCAAATTCTTCTAAGGTTAAGATCGTTCCACCACATTCATTTTCGCATTGTGTACATTCAATCTGACCATTTTCAACATAATATATATTGCTAGTGACATTACAGAACCACTGATGGGGATTAGATGCACCGTATATTTCTGTGAGAATATTAACAATCTCTGAACTGCGAGTTGAGTGACCGTAAAACGCTATATTTTTCATATTACTTGAATAATTTATGTTTAAGAT
>JAFYOM010000190.1 GCA_017560165.1 Parabacteroides sp. | reverse complement strand
TATCAGGTCGGAATCCGATAGGGTTGAATCGATCTTGATCTCTTTCATCTTTCTACAGTAATTGTAAAAAGGCATCAGGGATGCCGGCAGTAACGGTGAATTGGACATTACAAAGACTTACCAGGATGATGTTCTCTCCTTTTTTTCTGACGATTTTTCCTTCATAACCACAGAACTTACCGTCTATGATGCGTACACGTCTGCCTGTTGTAAATTCTTCTTTCTTTATCTCCTCAAAATGAATCTCTTCTGCTCCGTTAGACACAATCATACGAAACTGATACATTTCATAGTCCGGAATAATTGCGTAAGACTCTTTTTCGGAGGTTCTCGTCTTATAAATATTGGCCTGTCCGTAGAGGGCACGTGCCAGCTTATGGGTCATCGCTTCCGTTGTTCGGAAAAACAGGATGTTCTTGATGACTGGACTTTGTATCTCTTCGATCTTCTTCCCTACCCGCCTGGTAATCTCCTCCATCGGATAATAGAGTTCAACTCCTTGCAGATTCTGATCTGATTGGATCTCCTCTTCAATCTCTTCTTCCGGACGAAACAGACGCATCGAATACCAATGTGCCCGGTAGTCTTTTACTGCCAAAACAATCCGTTCACTAATCTCATCGGCTCTTTCTTGCGAGATCTCCTCTTTTTCGATCATCGAAAGGGAGGATCCTGCCGGTAAACGGTCGACCGTACTTTTCAGTTGAGAGGCTTTGACGCCTACATCCCTACCAATTGCCAGATAGAGCGACAGGGCGGTGTCTTGATCGATGATGTGATCCACCTCTGCCAAAAGGCAAATGGCCTCTACATATTTGTAATAGTTGGTATGCTCTTCTTTTCGTAATGAGAAAAGGGATGTTTCGTTTGTTGTCCGATGTTTTTCTATGATATGTAATAGGATCGGCAGTAGTTTCTGTTTACGACCACTCGGAAGCAACAAATAGCCTGCTTGCAGATCTGTTTTCTTTAACTCGGTCAGTTCTTCATAGGAAAGACCTCCTGTAAAAACGGTAAAGAGAAACAGGTCACGAATACGTGTAAAATAGGGTTTATCCTTTAAATCTAATTTGATTAGTTTTCGTAAAGTCGTGATACTTTCCGATGAACGAAGATGTTCATGGATGGCTTTGGGCTTAACCGACAAAACCTCATCAAACGCATCTGTTTTAAGCGTCCATCCTTCCCGAACTGTTTTGTTATACAGGGTACGAAAATACTGCAGATACTGATTGATATAGGTTAATTGGCATCCATTATCCACCAACCAAGACTTATAGTGATTGACCTCTTCTTTGTTGATATCGGTCAAAGAGAGTCTGCGATTTCCCAAGTATCTTTCAAATGAAGAGAGAAAATTCTGATAGTTTTTAGCCGTCTTTGTATTGGTGTAATCCGCTATCAATTTCTGAAAACAACCCGTTACTTCGGTTACCTCGGTTACTCCCTCTTCTTTTTTTATCGACATGGCCTAAAAATCTATATTTTTATTTTTTTAACCATTCCTTCTCCTCCCCACTATGATATTTTGTTTCCAAAATCAAGCAGATACAGACAAACACAAACATTTTGAAACAATCCTAATAGCATTTGATTTTACTACAAAAGGCTATTTAATAGACACTTACGCATCTATTTCGGAACTCTCTCTTTTTAAGAGATGATCTTTCTCTTTTTAAGAGAGGGATCATTTTTACAAAACTAATGAAAAAACTTCTATAAATCAACTCTTAATCTATATATAATATTTACCTTTTTTTCGAGATATTCGACATATTTACTCCTTTTTGTAAACTCAAATAATTAGATTTATTGAATTAAACTACTCTCGAATTCAATCACTTACTACTATTATTTCTTAAAATCCCTCTCTTAAAAAGAGAGCAATCTCTCAGCCGTATTTATTTGACACGAAAAGAGTATAAAAAAAGAGGAAACAACCGCAGTTATTTCCTCTTTTTCTTATTCATGCCTTACCGACATGATGTTCTTTTTATTTCAGAATTATTCTACCTTCAACGCTACACTCTTTAGATCTTTATCAGCAGAAGAAGCACCTACCATGATCGTGAAATCACCCGGTTCAACTTCCCATACTTTACGGATGGTGTAGAATTTCAAATCGTCCGGAGTAATGGTGAATTCAACTTTCTTTGTTTCACCGGCTTTCAATGTTACACGTTGGAAGTCTTTCAATTCTTTTACCGGACGAGCGATTGAACCATATTCATCACGGATATACAACTGAACGATTTCAGTACCGTCCATCTTACCTGTATTGGTCAAGTCGAACGAAACGGTTACAGATTCATTTTTATTAATCTTATCTTTTGACAATGTCGGTTGGCCATATTCGTATGTAGTATAGCTCAAACCATAACCAAACGGATAAAGGTATCCGGTATGGCTCAATGCAAATCGACGAGAGTATTGTGACCATTTGTGGTTATAGACTGTCTGAACCTGACCTACATTATAAGGTACTGTTACCGGTAACTTACCGCTTGGGTTCAAATCACCAAACAATACTTCAGCTATGACCTGACCACCATACATACCCGGTTCCCATGCTTCCAAGATTGCCGGTATATTTTTGTCTGCCCAAACCAAGCTCAATGGACGACCATTCAACAAGACTAAGATTGTCGGTTTGCCAGAAGCATAGACAGCTTCCAACAATTCTTGCTGACGACCCGGTAGGTCTAAGTTATCACGGTCACAGTTTTCACCACATGTACGACCAAAGCTTTCATAACGCTGTGAGTTTTCACCCAAAACAACAATGTTCAAGTCTGCTTCACGTGCTTTACGTCCTGCTACCACTAAGTCGTTAGAAGAGATTCCGGTGATACGGCCACCAAAACAAAGAGAATCGATCTTTGCATTCGGACAAGCATCACGGACACCTTCATATACTGTAACAACGTTTTCATCCGGTTGTGGCATAGCCCAGTCACCTAAGATTGTCTGGCTGTCTGCATTCGGACCTACAACGAAGATACGACGATAGTTGTTCTTCTTCAATGGTAAGATACCGTTATTCTTCAACAAGACCATACCCTGGCGAGCTGATTCCAAAGCAGTCTTACGGTGTGCTTCCGGAGCAATCTGTGAACGAGTAGCCTCGATATCTACGATCGGATTTTCAAACAAACCTAATAAGAACTTTGCTTCCAAAATCTTACTAACAGCCTGGTCGATACGAGATTCAGGAATACGACCTGATTGAACTGCAGCCAAGATTGATTCAAAATAATGGTCACCCTGCATGTGCATATCGATACCTGCCTCTACAGAAACACAGAATGCTTCGTCTTGAGAAGGTGAATAGTGGTGCATTGAGTGCAAACGTTCAATATCCATCCAGTCACTTACTACAAAACCATCGAAGCCCATTTCCTTACGTAACAGGTCTTTCAACATCCAGTGGTTCGCATGACAAGGAATACCATTCAATTCGTTATGAGCTGCCATAAATGTGAAGACTTTAGCATCAACAGCTGCAATGAACGGAGGAAGGAATATCTCACGTAATTTCTGATCTGACAAATCCATCGGTGCTGCGTTGATACCACCTGCAGGTTCACCTCCGGCAATCATGTGTTTAGCACAAGCCAATACACGATCCGGTTCTACACCGTTTTTACCCTGTAATCCTAAAATCAAGCGGGTACCCATCTGTGTAACCAAATAGGTATCTTCACCAAAGGTTTCACCCATACGTCCCCAACGTGGGTCACGTGCAACATCCAAGTTCGGATTGAACGCCCAGTGCATACCGCTGGCACGCATTTCCAACGCTGTTTCAGCACCACTCTGTTCCATCAAATCCGGGTTGAAAGAGGATGCCATTGTGATTGCTGTCGGATAAACAGTACATCCGGCATGCAAAGCATTACCATGGATGGCATCTACACCAAACAACAATGGAATCTGTAAACGAGTTTCTTGAGCTGCTTTCTGCAACATATTTGCCTCTTCTACAGATAACACATGTAAGAAGGCACCGATCTGACCTTTACGAACCTTATCAATAATCGCCTGTCCCTTCATACCAAAAGCATTCGCATCGATATTGTTCATATCGCTACTGCTCTGGCCCTGCTTCTTTTCATTTTCTTCCACATGAGAAGGACCTACGTATTGACACATCTGGCCAATCTTTTCTTCCAAAGTCATCTCTTTCAACAACAATGCTGTACGTTCAGCCGGAGAAAGAGAAGCATCTTTGTAACTCTTTGCTTCAGAACAGCC
>JAFYOM010000017.1 GCA_017560165.1 Parabacteroides sp. | reverse complement strand
TATCGCCAATTTTTATATTGCTCATATAATTGTCTTTTTTTATGTTCAAATATACTGATAAAATTATTTCATACCTCTGGATTTGTAGATACGATCTTTAGCTTCATTTATGCGTTGAAGCTTTTCGTTGGCTGCTTTACGTATATCTTCACCCAGTGAGGCTACTTTATCCGGATGATGTTTGATTGCCATTTTGCGATAAGCGGCACGAACCTCTTCATCTGAAGCTGAAGGTTCTATCTCTAATACTTTATAAGCATCTTCTAAAGAATTTCCTTTAAGATTCAACATGGATTCCACCTCTTTTTCTGATAGATGCAAAGAAATAGCAATCTCTTTCAATGCTTCAATTTCCAGTTGACAAACACTTCCATCGCTTTTGGCAATTTCTGCTAAAAAGGCTAAAAGCTGTAAACGTTCTTCATAACTGGTATTGTAGGCGATTTGAGTTCCACAATCCTGAATAGTTTGTTTGAATGCTAATGGATTCTTTAAATCCATTTGTTTACGTTGTTCAAATAAACGAAGTAAAATTTCTTCTCCTTCCTTGACTGCATTTTCTCCAAAATTGTTACGCAGAAAACGACGGACATATTCCATTTCACTATGCATGATTTTATTGTCTGCTCTTATGATATAAGAGGCTAAAACCAGTAGTGAAAATAGAAAACTATTTCGTTGTCCATTGTATGGATTCTGGTTTGTTTGAGAGTTTTCGTAAGTTGTACCTCTGAATGTTCCTCCGGAGATAGATTCTCCTTCAAAAAGAGAACCTAAAATAATACCTGCTAATGCCCCTAATGGTCCGGCTGTAATGAATCCAACGATTCCACCAATCCATTTCCCTAAACTCATATAAATTTTAAATTAAGTGATTAGAATACAAAAGTACAAAGAACATGCCAAATAGATGTCGGTTATGAAATATTTCTTCCCGGGTGAGGTCATATTTTTTCTTGGGTAGGGAAGGAATAATTAGTACTTTTGCAATCTATTTTAAAGAGTTTAAATAAAGTATGACTAATAGAACACAACAGATACGTATTGAAGAGTTTGATTATCCACTACCGGACGAACGAATAGCTAAATTTCCACTGACAAAGCGAGATGAGTCGAAGTTGTTGTTATATAGGGATGGAAAAGTAAGTGAAAGTTTATTTAAACATATCACTGATTATTTACCAAATGGAACATTGATGGTATATAATAATACGCGTGTTATTCAAGCACGTCTGCTTTTTCGTAAAGAGACTGGTGCCAAAATAGAAATTTTTTGTTTGGAACCGGTAGAACCGCATGACTATGCTTTGGTTTTTCAGCAAACGGAACGATGTCGTTGGACCTGTTTAGTCGGTAATTTGAAAAAGTGGAAAGAAGGATTGCTCACAAAGGAAATCACTTGGAAAGGAGAGACTGTTCTTTTGCGGGCTGAAAAATTAAAAACCTGTGGTGATAGTCATTTGATTGAATTTACTTGGGATCATCCTTATTGTACTTTTGCCGATTTATTGGATGCTGCCGGGGTTTTGCCAATACCTCCTTATTTGAATAGAGAAACAGAAGAAAGTGATTTGAAAACGTATCAAACAGTTTATTCTAAAATAAAAGGTTCGGTAGCGGCTCCAACTGCAGGATTGCACTTTACACCGGAGGTTTTGGCAGATATTGATACTCATGGATTTGGTAGGGAAGAGGTGACTTTACATGTGGGTGCCGGTACTTTTAAACCTGTAAAAAGTGAAACTATCGAAGGGCATGAAATGCATACAGAATTTATTTCGGTACGTCGTAGCTCTATTGAACGAATTCAGAAAAATTTAGGTAAAATAATAGCAGTGGGAACCACTTCGGTTCGAACACTAGAAAGCCTTTATTATATTGGTGTGACATTAGCTTCTTTGCCGAATGCATCAGCCGAAGAATTGGTTGTTAAGCAATGGATGCCTTATGATGAGGATAATAACCAATTATCGGCAGTGGAAGCTCTACAGAATGTGTTGGATTATTTAGATAGAAATCAATCTGATACATTGGTGACAGCTACACGGATTATTATAGCACCGGGATATACCTTTAAAATTGTACGAGGTATTGTGACTAACTTTCATCAACCTAAAAGTACATTGCTTTTATTAATATCAGCATTTGTGAAAGGAGATTGGAAAACTATTTACGATTATGCATTGTCGCATGATTTCCGTTTCTTAAGTTATGGAGATAGTTCACTCTTGCTGTGATAGATACAATAAATCATATATAATCTTGTTATCTATACATAAATACATGTATAATGAAACAGAGAATATCCTATAATTATTTATTCTTCTTATTACTTGTATCACTTATGGGGTCTTGTAAATCTGCCAAATTGAGTGATGCAGAGGAAAAACATCGTATAGGAGAATATTTTGAAGCGGCTGCAATTTATCGAAAAGTATATACAAAGACACCTCCTACAAAGCGAGATTTACGTGGCTATATTGCTTTTCGTATGGGAGAATGTAATCGATTGATAAATAATACACCGCGAGCAACCAGTGCCTATATGAATGCTTTACGTTATAACTATCCGGATAGTATCGTAAATTTGCGTTTGGGACAAATGTATCAGAAAGCTGGTCGTTATGGAGAAGCTATAAAATATTATAATGACTATTTGATGACTTATCCAGGTAGTATCTTGGCTTTTAATGGAGTATTAGGATGTGAAGAGGCTCCTAAATGGAAACAAATGCCGACACGCTATGAGGTGAAGCGTATGGAGAAGTTTAATTCTCGTCGTTCAGAATTTAGTCCGATGTTGTATGGTGATAAATACGATCAACTTTATTTTGCCTCTACACGAATACCTAAAGGAGGTGGAAAAGAAAAGGAGGATACCAATAATGCAATTACCGGACAGCGAAATAATGATTTCTATTTAGTTAAGCAAGATGAAAATGGAGTATGGGTAACTCCTATTGAGTTGGAAGATGAAGTAAATACGGAGTTTGATGAAGGTACTCCCTCTTTTTCAAAAGATGGGAATACGATGTATTATACCTATTGTTCTCAAGATCCGGAAGGAAATCGTACTTCTGAAATTTATGTCTCAACACGTAGTAGTGCTAAATGGGGAAAAGGAACAAGGGCTTCAATTGTAAAAGATTCAGTAACCGCTTTAGGTCATCCTGCTATATCTCCTGATGGAAAGTATCTTTATTTTGTATCGGATGCTGTAGGAGGATATGGTGGTAAAGATATTTTTCGTGCACGTGTGGTTGGGAATGATTTTGGACCGATGGAAAATCTTGGTTCGGATATCAATACACCTGGCGATGAGATGTTTCCTTATGTGAGAGATTCTGTAACTCTTTATTTTTCATCTGACGGACATCCCGGTATGGGTGGTTTGGACCTGTTTAAAGCGACTATGGATAGTACCGGTAAATGGCATGTAGAAAACATGAAAGCTCCAATTAATTCGGCTTCGGATGATTTTGGTATCACTTTTGCCGGAGATCAAGAAAAGGGTTTCTTTAGTTCTAATCGGAATGATGCACGAGGCTTTGATCATATTTATTCGTTCGAATTACCTTTAATCACGATCTTTATTGAAGGTATTGTGTTTGATATAGATGAGAACCCGATTGAAAATGCGACTGTTCGTATTGTAGGGAAAGATGGTTTGAATGAAAAAGTGTTGGCAAAGAAAGATGGTAATTATAGAATCGAATTGGAGAGGGATATTCGTTATGTAATGATGGCGAGTGCTCGAGGCTATTTGAACCAGAACTTTGAATTGAAAACAGGACCAGAAGAAAAGAATGAAACTTATATTGTAGACTTCTTTTTGTCTCCTATAAGTCAACCTGTTGTGATTGAAAATATTTTTTATGACTTTGATAAGGCTACTTTAAGACCGGAATCAAAAAAAGCATTAGATGAAATGATTAAAATGTTGAATGATAATCCCAATGTTACCATAGAATTAGGAGCACATACTGACCGTAAAGGTTCGGATAAATACAATGAAAAATTAGCTCAACGGAGAGCCCAATCGGTTGTTGATTATTTGATAGCCGCTGGTATTGCTTCTGATCGTTTAGAGGCAAAAGGTTATGGAGAAAGTGCTCCAAAAGTGATTAGTAAGAAGATGGCAAAAAATTATGACTTCTTGAATGAGGGGGATGTTTTGACGGAAGAATTTATTTTGACGCTGACTCCGGAACAACAAGAAATCACAGATCAAATCAATCGACGTACTGAGTTCAAGGTCGTACGAACAAACTATAATCTATTTTGGATATGCAGTTTAAAATCATTTATTTACTACTTTTTTTTATATCGATTTGTTTTGCATGTAAAGGACAACAAAAAGAGAGGGAGAATCATAT
>JAFYOM010000189.1 GCA_017560165.1 Parabacteroides sp. | reverse complement strand
TATCAACTGATTCATCCGTTCTTCTGTCGGATTTGCTTCTATCTGGATATGAGGATAGGGAGCTGCAGCATTGAATAATGATGCTGGAGGATCCATGCCTGCAATGATACATCGATTATTTAATTGACTAAAGATGTGTTTAATTAAATATAATGCAGCTTGTGTATTCTCTACTACTGATAATTTACCATGGTATAATATAAAATCAGATAATCCTGTTTGGATAGTGATTTCATTGTTTGTATGGAAACATGGTATGAACTCGATTCGTTTGTGAGGGAATACTCTTCGTAGATAATCTGTATCAGTGGTAGATACAGCTATTACTAAATCTGCGTGTGAAATGATTTTTTGATACCATCTGAATCGCCAAGCTTCGATTTGGTAAAAACATTTTTTGATGAATTGTTTCTCGGCTTTTGCTAAATGATGATAATAATCATGCTCAATATTAGCTTCTCTGTAAATTTTTATTCGATTTTTGAGTTTGGGGTTACTCATGTAATAACAACAATGTAACCCTTCAAAAAGAATCGGATAATCATTTGTTAATAAGTTTTTTAAAAGTTCAGGGTGTTTTCGGCTATATACATTATAAGGTAAATAGGTTAAATTGGTTAACAATCCTGTATGTCTTTTATAATAATAAACTTGTTCACATATTGCTTCTAATGTGGGTGCATGTGGACGTTCATATTCAAAACAGTGCAATATGATTTTAACCCCACAGGCATGTAGAGCTTTAAGTTTGTAATAAACATCAATAATTCCACCATAATTAGCTGGCCAAGGAATATTAAATGCTACTATATTGAGGTATTTATTCATGTAAATGTTTTTTTTCTAATTCTGTAAAAAGAGCGATAAACTGTTCTGCCTGTCGTTTACGAGAAAATAATTCAACTGTTTTTTTATTGACATGAGCAGATGTATATCCCTTTTCTTGCCATGAACGATATTGTTCTAAGATGAATTGATAAACCTCTTCTTCTGTACGGGCTGCTATACCTGAATTTGTTTCTTTAATGGTCGCTTCTAAATAGGCTTCATCGCTACGTACACATAAAAGAGGTTTTTCTACAGCAAGTGATTCGAATAGTTTTGTAGTCATGATGCCTTTAGGACCTGACTTATCCATTTTATTAGCTAATTGTATTAGAATGGAACTTTGATTTAATATAAGAGGTATTTGGGCTGCAGATACATAACCAAAATAGTTCATATATTGAGAAATCTGAAATTCTTCAGCTAATAGAGATATTATATCATTAGAGGATTGATCCATATACCAATGTAGTCTAAATTTTAAAGGAGAGATTAGTCCCTCCTTATCTAATCGAGCAACAGCTTGGAATAATAGACGTGGATCACGGGTTGCTAAACTGATTAATCGTCCAGTGTACACCATGATAAATTGGTTACTTTTAATCAGCTGTGGGAAAAAAAGTTCTGGATCATATCCATTGTAAATAAGATAGGTTGCAGGATTGTATAATTTAAGTATTTCTACATGCCAAGGAGAAATAGTTGTAATATAGTCAGCTTTTTGTAAAACTTTATTACGCCTTTTTAATAATCTGGATTTAAAAAAATGGGTAATTTTTTTATCTAACCAAGGAATGGACTTAAATATATGCGTCATAAATTCATCAGATGCATACTGCTCGATGATATCACGTAAGTCAGCAATGAATGGTAAATGATGTTTTTCTGCAATTTTTTGTGCTGCGGGAAGTGGGAATGTACGATATGTACTACATAAAATACCAGAAAATCCTCCTTCCTTTAATACTTGATTGGCTATACGAACAAGTTTTTGATCTTTATATTGGAAAAGTAAGTCTAAAATTTGTACACTTATCCATTCTAGTTTTTTAGTTATTTTTCCTGTTGCTTTATAATAGTTAATATAGGTAACAGGGATGTCTCCACGAAGAAAATCAAATGTCTGATCATATATTTGTTCTGTAATGACAACGGGTTCCCAACCTGCTTTTTGCATATATTTACAAAGGTATCCCATACGAGGTCCAAATGCAGGAGGAAACATGTCACATATAACCAATATTTTCATGATTCTTTTAATTTTTCAATGATAGAACGATATAGTTTTTCTGATGGGAAGTTTGTGTGGGTTATAGAAAGTGAGTTGTTATGCCATAAAAGAACGAACTCGCCATTTGTCTTTTTGATTTGGTCTATCAATTGAGATGAGTAAGAAAATGCTTCATCATAATTTAATCCCATGTAGTGAGATTCATTCAACGTACAATCCATGATAATTAATGGATGTAGTAATAAGGAAGATATACGTTTCTTTATTGGGTTAATCCAACGAACAGGACGAGAAGTCCCTAATCGGAAACCTGCTACATCTGCATATCCCATGGTGAAATCATCCGTAATTCCAGATTGCTCCAGTATATCTAAATCTTCCGGATTTCTAGATGCAAGGAAGTGATGTCGATTATATGACAAAGAAATTTGAAACTCTTTTTCCAAAGAGGCCTTTTCTATTGGAATAAGAGACGTTATTTGTCCTGAACTATAGCTACTATGAAGTCCTATTGTTATCTGTTCTTGGAGACATAGAGATAATAATTTCTGTATATCTTTGGATTTTAAATTATATATAGGTCTGTCTTGTAATGTGTTTCCGCCTGCTTTAAAGAAACATATCGTTTCACAACGATTCTTCCCTAATTCTATTTTTAATTGGTTGTCTAATTGAAAAAGAGTAGGGAAGGTATAATAGGGATCCTTTTCTAAAGATCCAAAATACCATTTTAAAGCTTGCTTTAGTCCTGAACCTTTTAGTGTTTCACGAATGATATTACGTAATGAACGGCAATAAAAGGGAGCATCTATATCGTGAGTCAACCAAACTTTTTGGATTTTTTGTTTAGGTTCCTCAATTCCTTTTACTTGTGCTTGGCGAAGCCATTTACGTAATAATATC
>JAFYOM010000016.1 GCA_017560165.1 Parabacteroides sp. | reverse complement strand
TTCAATTGCAACATTATTTACCCCTTGTACTGCCATTTGAGCATTCATAACATCTTCGGGGGATGCATTTCCTCCAAAGAAAAATAGACTTCCAGATACTAAAACTGTGGTTAGGATTCCCCATAAAAAAACTTGTGTTAATCCAACAAATCCAATTCCGATAATTTTTCCCATCATTAAATCAAATGGACGAACTGATGAAATGATCACTTCAATGATACGATTAGTCTTTTCTTCCATGACTCCTTGCATAACCATCGCACCATACATGATAATAAACATATAGATGATGAAAGTTAAGACCATTCCTAATATGGAAGCAACTTCAGCAGACGTATTCTTTTCACTTCCGTCATCATCCCATTTGATTGTTTTTAAACTGAAGTCTATTTTACTTTCTTCAATGATTTGTTTTAAATTTTCAATGTTGTAAGATGCTAATTTTTCGTCTTTTAGGAATTCTGATAAAGAGTTTTCAATTGTATTTTTTAACCCTATAGGAATTTGTTTTTCCGAATAAAGTATAGCCGCATCTGGATTATTTAAAAGGTCATCTGTAATATTCAGAAATGCAAAAATCTCTTTATCAGGATTGTTACGATATGTTTCTATATTCGATTCTTTCTCGTTTATAAAAACATATTCCTCTGTATTTTTAAATAGAGAAGTATATTTACCAGTTATATCGATAACAGCAATTTGTTTCACTTCATCTCCTTTAATAGTTGAAAGCCATAAAGGAACGAATACCAGTGCCGCAAATAAAAATGGGGTTAAGAAGGTCAATAACAAAAAGGATTTTTTGCTGACACGTTGTAAATATTCTTTTTTGATAACAAGTCCTATTTTACTCATACTTGTATTGTATTTGTACCAGAAACGGTGTTAATAAAAATATCATTCATAGAAGGAATCTCTTCTGTAAAAGAGATGATTTCTGTTTGTTTGGCTAAAACAGCAAGAAGCTCAGAATTTGTAATGTTATGCTCTTTATGTATTCGAACTTCAGATGTTCCAGCTTGTTCCTTAAAGTTTAGAACTTGAAATACATTTGGCATATCTTGTATATCTCCAGATTCAGAATGAAAACGAACCGTATAATTATTTGTTCGGAAACGATTCTTAACTTCTGTAACATTCCCGGATAAAACAACTTGTGAACGGTTGATGAGTGCGATATTATCACAAATCTCTTCGACAGAGGCCATGTTATGGGTAGAGAAGATAATAGTATGTCCGGTATCTCTAAGTTTTAATATCTCTTTTTTTAATAGTTCAGCATTGACAGGGTCGAAACCACTAAAAGGTTCATCGAAAATCAGAAGTTTAGGGTCATGAATGATGGTTATGATAAACTGAATCTTTTGTTGCATTCCTTTTGATAATTCTTCAAGTTTCTTATTCCACCAAGGCATGATGTCAAATTTCTCAAACCAATGAATCAATCGTTTGCGAGCATCTTGATAAGATAGTCCTTTAAGTTGTGCTAAATAGATTGCTTGCTCTCCGACCTTCATCTTTTTATAAAGTCCCCGTTCTTCTGGTAAATAGCCAATTTGATAGATATCTTCAGGGAGTGAATTTCTTCCATTAAAGCGGATAATACCGCTGTCTGGAGCTGTAATTCGATTAATGATGCGAATCAATGTTGTTTTACCGGCTCCATTGGGACCTAATAAACCAAAAACTTTACCTTCTGGAACTTGAATACTTACTTTGTCAAGTGCAAGATGGTTAGCATATTGTTTGACCACATTTTCTGTCTCTAAAAAAAACATAGGCATTACATTTTTAATATAATTCGTTCTCCTAATTCTTTACTTAATACTGTTTTTATTTCATTTAGTCGAGTTAATTTTTTCATGAGTTCAAAAACTTGATCCATATTACCCGTTTTTTGTGTCTCTTTAATTTGGTTTTGTATTTCTTTAATCTGGAGAAGAATATATGCATCTTTGAATGCATATAATTCACGGATGATGAGTTGGTCTAATTTTGATTCTTCATTTTCTAACTCTTTGTATTTATAGTGATATTTACTTAATTGATATTTTTCACTGATTAGATTAGCTGCTACACGACTAATGTTTGGATTCGGATGGGCTAAAAAATAGCGATTAGCAATAAATCCTTCAGTTTGGCATTTCTCGGCTGCCTCTTCCATCATATTTTTAAATAGAGGAGTATAGAATGTCAATTCGTCACGTTCCAATTCTGAACGAATATATTCTGAGACTCGAATGATAACCTCTTCTTCACTTTCTTCCTCTTTGTATTGGAAAAGCACTTTTTCTCCATAACGTACGATATAGCGTAGTAATGATATTTCATACGCTTCATAAGGTGAACGTTTAGGTGCTGTAAGTTGTTGTTCTATAGGAGGTGGTGGAGGTATACTACCTGTACCTTCCATCTCATCTTCCGGTGGTGGAGGAATATTATCCATGGGTGGAATCTCTCCATTCATAGATGGCTCATTTGTACTCATTTTTTGAGAAACAGGATAAGCTGATATATCTAGATATGCCGGTATTTCGGATGGAGGAGGGAC
>JAFYOM010000188.1 GCA_017560165.1 Parabacteroides sp. | reverse complement strand
TAGCATCGAAGAGTAACCGAATATTGTTTTGTTACTTTTTTATAGTATTGTTACTAGGATTGGTAGCAGTAGGTATTTTGGCGTGTGCTTTTAATACAGCTTTTGTAGAGAAAGAAGATTGGTTGAAAGTATCAGAAAGTCAGAAGAGACCTAACCGTTTGATTTATCCTAGTCGTGGAAATATTTATTCTTCAGAAGGAAAATTGATGGCAACGAGTGTCCCTCGTTATTATTTATATATTGATTTTAAAGCAGATTGTTTTACGCAGGGATCAAAGAAGTGGAATAGTAAAGATACTCTTCTTTATAGTAAGCAAAATGGAATAGATTCTTTGGCCTTCTATCTTTCAAGAAAGTTTAAGGATCGTTCTCCTGCAGGATATAAAAGTTATTTGTTAGGAGGCTTGAATGCTAAAAAGAAAAGTCGTCAATTCCCTATTTATAAAAAGAGAGTTTCGTATTCCGATTTGAAAGAGATAAAGAAATATCCATTTTTACGTTTAGGCGTTTATAGGAGTGGTTTTTATACTCATGAAATGGTGGAACGAGAAAAACCTTTTGGAACTTTAGCTTCCCGTACTATAGGTGATACTTTTCGAGATATAGATCCTAAAACAGGATTGACAAAAGGGAAAAATGGATTGGAATTACAATATGATACGTTGCTTCATGGTGTAGCAGGGTTAAAATCTGTTCGTCGTTTAGGAGGAGGTTGGACAAATGTGGTAGAAGTTGAACCAACGGAAGGAATGGATATTCGTACCACCATTGATATCAATATACAAGATATTGCTGAAAAGTCATTGGTTGATATGTTGAAGAAAATTGATGCTGCATCTGGTACTGCGGTTGTCATGGAGGTGGAAACCGGTGAAGTAAAAGCGATTACGAATATGGGACGTATTAGTGAAGGGGTGTATGGAGAGGATACTAATCATGCGGTGGCTGATGAAACAGAACCCGGATCAACCTTTAAAACGGCATCTATTATGGTTGCATTGGAAGATGGAATATGTCTTCCTAATGATACGGTTGACACCGGAAATGGTGTTTATATGTACAAAAAAGCTCGTATGACAGACCATAATGCACATAAAGGGGGATATAAACGTATTTCGGTTGCACAATCTATATGGTATTCATCTAATATTGGCGTAGCTAAAATAATTTTAAAAGGATATGAGAAAAATCCTCAAAAATATTGGGATGGATTAGAACGTTTGGGCTTAATGGAGGATTTACGATTGGAAATACCTGGGGCAGGTCGTGCTAAGATTCGTAGACCTAATGATTCAATTCGACCTTGGTCAAAAGTTACATTACCTTGGATGTCTTTTGGATATGAAACACAAATTCCTCCTATTTATACATTGGCTTTTTATAATGCGATAGCCAATAATGGGAAAATGGTTCGTCCTCTTTTTACCAAAGAGATTATGCAAAATGGAAAGACTATAAAAAGTTTTTCAACGGAAGTAATACGTGAATCTATCTGTTCTGAACAAACATTGGCTATGATAAAAGAGATGTTGCTAGGAGTGGTTGAAAGTGGAACGGGTAGTGCGGTACATTCGGATGTGGTTCGTATTGCCGGTAAAACTGGTACTGCACAGATTGCTTCCGGTGGCGTTTATAGGAAGGCGGGTCATCAGGTTGCTTTTTGTGGATATTTCCCTGCGGATGCCCCTAAATATTCCTGTATTGTTGTAATTCGCCAACCTCGTAATGGGTATCCGTCTGGAGGAACAATGTCTGGTGGAGTTGTAAAAGCTATTGCTGAAAAAGTTTATGCTAATCATATGCTTTCAGATATTGAGGATATGAAGGTCGATTCATTAGCTGTTTTGGTGCCAAAAACAAAGGCCGGAGATAAAGATGCGTTAAATGAAGTTTTAACAGAATTAGATATTGATTTTAATTCAGATAATGTTGCATCTCGATGGATCACAGCGTCTGTTAATGATAGTCTTCAGCAAATAGTATTAAAAGATATATCCATGCGTGATGGACTCGTTCCTAATGTGATAGGGATGGGGGTAAAAGATGCTGTTTATTTATTGGAGAGTGTAGGTTTACGAACCTCTTTGCAAGGTGTTGGGCGTGTAGCTGCACAGT
>JAFYOM010000187.1 GCA_017560165.1 Parabacteroides sp. | reverse complement strand
TGGAAGTTGCGAATGTGGCCACATTGAATGAAGAAGAGCGTTGGTAATATGACCAAGCTTTAAAACATTACCGAGACTATAACAATACGTTGTATACTAGTTATCGACAAGGTAAAGAAGAGGGCCTTGCAGAAGGAGAAGCTAAAATCTCTCTAATGTTCAAAAATATGAAAGAGATGGGGATGGATATTGCTTCTATTGCACGGATTGCTAAATATTCAGAAGAAGAGGTTCGAAAAATATTAGAATAAAAAATTGCTATTAAAAACAAGGAGGATATTTCAAATATCCTCCTTGTTTATTTGATCCTATCTTTTATTAAAAGAGAGGGTTACAGGACCGATTAGACCGGCTTGTGGATTACCACGGTAAGGGGTCGGCTGAGTTTGATAGTGATTAGCCAATGTACTATAGACTAATACCTCTATTTCATTTGTCCCAGCTTGAATCGCTTGTGTGATATCCATCCGATAAGGTGGACTCATTAAGATTCCTATCGGTTTGTTGTTGACCTTAACTTCACATGTTGCGATGACATTTCCCAAATCTAACTCAATGTTATTGTGTAGTTGTTCTTGGGTGATTTGGATCTGCTTCTTATAAATCATTCCTCCGGAATAGCAACGTAAAGCTCCGGTTTTTGACCAATCGCCAGCATGTAATAATCCTTTTCCTGTTTTTAATTTAACAGGTTCTGCGATGACTGCAGTTCCTTGATAACCGATTTGTGATGTGACAGCAAAGGCTATCTCTTTGATCTTTTCTTCTTTTTGAGGTAATACTACTTGATAGAAGTTGATACCATCAACCTTTTGATCGATTGTTTGAATAGCCGATGTTGGCAGCTCTTGGCCATCTACCCATACTTTTAAATCAGTTCCTCTCAAAGCAAAAGTCATCTCTTCCAAACCGGGTACGGAACGGAAGCGATAGTTCCATCTTTTGTATTTTCCTTGATAAGGATCATAAGAAAGATGGTTGGCATGTGTCCAAAGCATGGCTACTTCATCAGCGTAGATAGATGGTTTGGGCGGTATGACTGCTTGAGTGGGTAATAACACCACTGCTCCTCTTGGACGGAAATCGCGGAAGGCTCCGGTTTTGTTCGTATAACTCGTTTTTGTTGTGTTCAGATATTCAGCTTGTAGGGCATGCCATCCTGGTGTCAATCGGATCTCTTTGTCTGTGATTTCTCGATTGTCTATGAGTAGTTTGTCTGCCGGAACCTGAATCTGTTCAATACGATAAATATCCTCTTTCGGAACATAGACATAGGTTCTGAATTGTTGATTTCCTCCTTTATCTAAGATAAAGAACGCATCGCTGACTTTACTCTTTAGGCCGTGATAACCTTGTGAACCCGGATTGTCCCATACTCCATATTGCCATGAGAAAGGTATGGTTTCCCAGTTAGGACAGGAGTCTGAACGAGTTTCGGCAATGGCTCCATATCCGTAAATACCATCTTCCCATTCTTGGTCATTAAATTGAGGAGTTGTCCAATATTTGGGTGATTCGCTCTCCGGTTTGAAACGGAAGAAGCGGGCTTCAGCTCCAATATACTCGTTGGAAGCAGGTAGACGGAAATCGCCCCATTTGTTGTTGAGAGTCGGAAGTAATTCGACTTCCCATTCGCCATCGTATTGAATTTGGAAAGAGGTTTGTTGGAGTTTTTCCGATTCTTGGGCGATTAATGGTTCACCCGGTGAGAACACGATCAGATAGGAGTTGGTATACTCTTTATCTAATTTCAACCAAGTACCTTTTTCATCTTGTCTGACAATCGGGTAGGGTTGAACTGTTCCATCATTGGCGTTCCATAATTCTACTTTACCTTTGCTTCGGAAGAAACATTCAGAACCTTTTTCTACATTCATAACCATGTAGATGTCTCGTGGACCGGCTTTTCGGTGCATGACTTTGCCTCCTTTTGCATTCGGAATGAAATCAGGTGTAATAAATTGAGGTATTTGTTTTTCGATGGATCCATCCGCTATATACCAACCAATACCTTGTGCAGCATTGATCTGTTTTTGTCCGATCTCTCCGGCCTCTGCTTCAGCTGCTGTCAATCCGAACAATTCTTTAAGAATCGCATCGACCTCTTGATCTTGTTCGCCTTCGCGACTGCTGGCTTTAGGCAGATCGCCTGTTGCCAAAACGATACCTCCTGCACGATAGAAATCACGTAGTTTAAGAAGTGAAGAGTAATGCATCGCTTGCATACCGGCAATGATCATCACTTTATAACGTTCGTTTGTGATGTGTAATGCCTTTTCTTTGATTGTTGCATCTCGTAATGAACGGAAATCAAGGAAGTCATAATCCAATCCTGCATCACTTAATCGACTCGCTAAGTTGAAGGTCGAATGAGTGGTCGCTTCCGGATAGGCTTGCATCGATTCTGTTGGATACATCAAGGCGATGTCACAGATATGATCTCCTTGGCTGAGCAGATAACTCATACGTTCAGTATAGTTCAACCAGGTCTTCATGTGTGGCCAATAAGGCATACGGAAATGGAAACAGGGGGGAGCCCATTCCCACCAACCACCATGTGTAGAGTAATAGAGACCATGCATGCAGACTAAGTTTCCACCAGCCATAAAGTGATGATCTATCTGCTGAGTAAGCCATTCTCCAGAACTTCCCCATCCCATACTGTGGAAGGCTTCCAACCAGGTTCGTGGGCGGTTATATAAATGGGCGATTGAACTTGATACTTTGGTTTGGATGAAGCTTGAACCGAGTGAAGGGGCATCATTTCCGGGGGCTGTATACCAACTATTTGCTCGGAAATAGTCTACGTAAGCCAATGGACGTAAACCACGACCTAGATTGTCACTTCCGTACATCAGTCCGCGTTGAGCATGCCAATCATAAATAGGTTTGAAATAGCGTTCTTCCGACAAATCCATCAGCACCTCTGCATAATCCAGGCGAATTTTAGGAGTTATCGGACCGATGTATTCTTTTAATGCAGCCAAGTAGGGTGTTACATCATATCCTTTGCGTTTTTTGAATTCTTCTTGGAAATCACTTGACCAAGATGTCATGTTGAGCGGATAGGATAATTCATCTTGGAAGAAGTAGTTCATCCCCTCTCTTTCTGTCGCATCCATTTTATTTTCAAAACGGTTGAAGTAGGAATCAACTAATGCTTTTCCATATTCCGGATGTAGGATATATCCTTTTTTAGCTTTAACGATGTACACCTTTTTTCTATCTCCGGCCGGAACTTTCCAACGAATTTTACCATTTTGGATGAATGGAGTTAAGTTGATATTACCGGGCCATGCTACAGCCGATATGAAATGTTCGGGTATTTCATATTGAAATGTCTCATTGTTTTGAACCGGTATCACTTGGATATCCAAACTACCTAAATAGTTCTGGAAGGTTTGACATGTGTCTACTTCATCAGGATAATATCCATTTCCAATCCAGCCGACCGTATAGTCGTCTAGTCCGGCTCCTAATCCACGTACGGCACACTCTTTAGAAAACCATTTCCAAATATCCCACCATTCTTGTGAGAATACGGCCGGATCACCCGGTTCTGTTTTCCCATAAAGCCCATATCCATTTTTATTAAAGATGGTATCTGTTCGGGGGTCAGTATGGATATAACTGATCGCAAATCCATCTGTTGCAGAAGCGGCTAGGGTGTCTAATTGCTCTTTTAACCGTTCTTTGGTTAGATGGTCACCACTCCACCAGTAGAAGGGTACATTTCCATATCCTTTGGGGGGATTTTGAAAACCAGGTAACACATCCAATGTCTCTCCACGTTCCGGATAACCTTTATTTCTTTGAGATTGTGCCAAACAGAGTGTATGTGTGATAATCAATACACTGAGAATGAGTATCGGAAGTCTTTTCATGATTGTTTGTTTAATGATTTGTTTTTCCAAAAATAGAGAGATTTGATTGATGGCGCAAACTTCTGTTGAAAAAACTCCTATCTTTGTTTTATGAAATATGCACTTATAACAGGCGCTTCGTCCGGTATTGGTTTGGAATATGCTCGTCAATTGGCTGAGAAGGGATATCATTTGGTGATTGTGAGCAATCAGGAGGAGGAGAATAAACGTGTTGCAGAGGAGATTCATTCCTGTTATGGAGTGGAGGTCCGGCCTATGTTTGCTGATTTGTCACAAGCTGATTCTGCAAATAGGGTTTATGATTGGTGTCAGAAACAGGGTTTGCTTATTCACATCTTGGTCAGTAATGCCGGAATATTACATTTTGGCAGATTAGTCAATGCGAAAGAGGAGATTATAGATCGAATCGTCACACTTCATTGTACAACTCCGGCTAAGTTATGTCGTTTGTTTGCAGCAGATATGTCCCAGCGTCAGGATGGATATATATTACTGATGTCATCTATGACCGCTTGGCTTCCTTATCCAACGATGTCTCTGTATGGCTCAACCAAAGTTTTTCTGAAGAACTTAGGACAGTCATTATGGTATGAACTTCGTCCGTATGGAGTGAGTGTGACGACAGTCTTTCCTGGAGCTGTAGATACGCCGCTTTATCAGTTGGATGATAAAAAACGTCGCTTATTTCGTGGAGTAGGGATGATGAGTTCAGCACAGGCATTGGCGAAAAAGGGACTTCGTGCGATGTTCAAAAGAAAGCGGCAATGTGTGCCGGGTATTTTGATAAAAATAGAGCTCTTGATTTGCCTATTGTTACCGGCTCATGGTTTACTTCCAATTTTGAAAATTCCGGTTATCAAACGTATCTTGGAAAAAAAATAGGGGACTATCTTCAAAAAGAGATAGCCCCCTTATTTTTATTTATTCATCTATCAGAATGTGATAGCTGTATCACTGATAATTTGATAGACATTACTGATGATTCCTAAAAGGATAATGCCAGCCACACAAATCATCAAAGAAACTCGCATTGGAGTGTTACTTTTAAAGTAAGCTATTGGCTGATCATTTGGTGTAATAAACATTGCTTTGACAATCAATAGATAGTAATACAAAGAGATGATCGTATTGACTAACGCAATGAATACAATAAGATAATATCCACTATTGAATGCTGCAGCAAAGATGAAGAATTTGCTGAAGAAGCCGGCAAATGGAGGAATACCTGCCAATGAGAATAGGGCTAATGTCATCACCATGGTTAATTTAGGATTGGTCTGATATAGTCCGTTATAATCATTGCGGTCCATTTTACCATGTAGTGTATGATGTTCGATTGCATTCATGACACCGAATACTGCTAGGTTGGCTACAATATATACAATGATATAATAGACCAAAGAGGCCATCCCTTGTGGTGTTCCGGCTAAAACGGCTAACATGATATAACCGGCCTGTGATACACTACTGAAAGCCATGAAACGTTTCAAATGGTTTTGACGGATTGCAAATAGATTCGCAATAGTAATGGTTATCACGATCACAATCGCAAGCATCTGACTCCATTGAGCTGTCATAGATCCAAAGACCTTGACTAAGATAGTCATAAGAGCAAAAGCAGCTGCACCTTTAGAAATGACAGACAAATAGGCTGTTACGCTGGTTGGTGCTCCTTGATATGTATCGGCTGTCCACAAATGGAAAGGAACCAAGCTGATTTTGAATGCCAATCCGGTAAAGAAGAATACCAATGACAAGATCTGTAACGGACTTCCGTTTAATCCGGCCGGTATATCTTCAAAATAAAGTGTTCCGATTGTACCATAAATCATAGAGATACCATACAAAAATATACCACTTGAGAATAATGCGGATAGAATAAATTTAGCTCCGGCTTCAGCACTAAAACCTTTGTATTTATCGAAAGTAATCAAACAGGCCATAGGCACAGTCGCTAATTCCAATCCGATAAAGAACAGTAGGAAGTGGCCGGCACTAATCATGAAATACATACCAACAAGTGTACTAAGTGTCAATACATAAAATTCGCCGGATTTGTGTTTGGCATCTGAACGATTTAACCAGTCTTTACTCTGCATGAATACAAGAATTGTTCCTAATGAAAGGATACTTTTCATGACAGAACCGATTGGGGTAGAGTGATACATACCACCAAATAGAACAGCTTCTTTAGGCCAAATGTTGGCAACTAATTGGATTCCCAATAAGGTGCAAGCAATAGGACATAACCAATTGCGAAGTCGTTCGGGAAGGAATAGATCCAAAATGAACGTCAACAAGAATACGAATACCAGACTTAATTCCTGGTTCATTTGAAAAATAGAGGTAATATCCATAGTTGTTTTACTTCATTAATTGTGAGATAATTGGTTCAACACTGTTGTTGATTAGGTCGCTTACCCAGAAAGGTGCCATCCCTAATCCTGCCACACAAGCAATTAAACAGATAACAGCCACACGTTCATCCCATGTCGCGTCTGTTAATTTCTGATGTTCCGGATTCTGTACGTCGCCATAAAGAATCTTTCCAACCACACGAAGGATGTAAACGGCTGTAACCACAATGCTGGTAGTCGCTACTAGTGTACAGACACGATGGAATAGGTCGTTGTTTTCAAATGAACCGACAAAAACTGTCATTTCTGCAACGAATCCACTTAATCCCGGAAGACCAAGGTTGGCTAAACCGGCTATAACATAACCTACAGCCAAGAATGGCATAATCTTCATTAATCCACCCATCTGACGAATATCACGTGTATGTGTACGTCCGTAAATCATACCGATAAGTGCAAAGAACAGAGCTGTCATTAAACCGTGAGAAAGCATTTGAAGAATTGCTCCTGTACAAGAGGTACGGGTCATCATCAATAGCGCAAAAAGTACCAATCCACAGTGGGATACAGAAGAGTAGGCGTTGATATATTTCAAGTCGGTTTGAACGACAGCACTAAATGCTCCGTAAACAACCGAAATAGTAGTCAATACCAAGAATAGATCACCCCACATAGCAGCACCTTCAGGCATTAAATACATCGCTACACGGAAACAGCCATATCCTCCTAATTTCATTAATACTCCGGCATGGAGCATAGAGACAGCTGTAGGAGCTGAAGCATGACCATCAGGACTCCATGTATGGAATGGGAATAGAGCTCCTAAAACACCAAATCCTAAGAATATCAGAGGGAAGAATACCTCTTGTATCTCTGTCGGGATCTGTAATCTGGCAATTTCCAATAGATTCATGGTTTCACCACCTGCTCCGTAGAAAATACCTAAAATACCGATTAGAAGGAAAGCTGATCCTCCCATAAGCATCAAGGTTAATTTCATGGCTGCATATTCTTTTTTACCGCTACCCCAAATACCGATAAGTAGATACATTGGAATCAAGGCTACTTCATAGAACATGAACATGGTGAATAGGTCTGTTGAGATGAAGAATCCAAAAACACCTATACTTAATAAAGTAAACCATAAGAAGTATTCTTTAGTCATCGGTTGAAGTTTCCAAGAAGCAAAAGTTCCGGTAAACACGATGATCGCACTTAGTAGCAACATGGCTACAGAGATACCATCTACACCGACAGAATAAGCAATATGTAAAGGTGCATACCAAGAGGTAGAGGCTGTATAAAGCATTTCAGCTGTAGCTCCCCCTTGTCGCAGTGCGATATAATCAATGGTGAGATAGATTGACAGTGCTAACAAAAGGGAAGAACCGGCAATCATTACACCACGCACTTGATTGATGTTACGTGAAGCCCAAAGTGCTCCTAACATCAATAAAGGTATGATAACGAAAAAACTAAGTATATTCATAATGCAATGTTTTTAAATCAATAGTAACAAAGTTAACAGTAATGCACCTGCCAAGAACCAGATGGCATATTGTTGTACATGACCGCTTTGCATATCTTGTATCTCTTCTGCAGAAGCATGTGTTCCCCAAGCTGTGAAGTTGAAGAACTGGTCTATAACATGGCGATCCCACCATGCTAAAGGAGTACTGATGCAGCGGAAAATGATTTTCTTTGTAACAAATAACCAGATTTCGTCCATGTAAAAACGGCGATAAGCAGCAGTGTGCAGACCTTTAAATGTTTTCGCTAATTGATCTGCGATAGGTTGTTCTGCACGTATATACATCCAAGTGGCAATTCCGATAGAAAGGATTGCAATAACGATACTAGTTGTTGCAACTTGCATATCTAAATGGATTGTATAGGCTTCTCCGTTACTACTGATAAATTCTCCGAAAGGAATAAAACCGGTGACACAAGTCACGACAGCAAGAAACATTAGAGGGAAGGTCATGCTGATAGGTGATTCGTGCGGTGTATGCGCTGCATGTAATTCTTTGTTTTCTTTTCCCCAGAAAATACCATAGTAAAGACGGAACATATAGAAAGCAGTCATAGCTGCAATACCTGTCATGATCCAACCCATAACAGGAGAGAATTGGAAGCAGGCAGCCAAGATTTCATCTTTTGAGAAAAAACCGGATAAAGGCCATATTCCGGCAATTGCTAAACATGCAATAAGGAATGTGATATGGGTAATTGGCATATACTTTCGAAGTCCTCCCATGGCACTCATTTCGTTGCTATGTACTGCATGAATGATACTACCGGCTCCTAAGAACAATAGGGCTTTGAACATGGCATGAGTAAATAGATGGAACATTGAAGCCATATAACCTAATCCTCCATGGTGTGGATCAGATGAGGTACATACGCCTAACGCTACAATCATAAAACCAATTTGTGAAATTGTAGAGAATGCAAGTACACGCTTGATATCACTTTGAACACATGCGACACTGGCTGCATAGAAAGCAGTGAATGCTCCGATATAGGCAATCCATGATAATACATCCGGTGCATATTCTATGAATAGAGGGAACATACGTGCCACTAAGTAGACACCGGCAACAACCATGGTTGCAGCATGAATCAAAGCACTGACAGGAGTCGGACCTTCCATTGCATCTGGTAACCAAATATGTAATGGGAACATCGCACTTTTACCGGCTCCACCAATAAACATCAATCCTAATGCCACAGGAAGCATGCTACTTGCTGCAAGTAAAGCTCCGGAGGTCGGAGTGAATGAGAAAGTTTCGGCATAGTATCCGTAAATCAAGATACCAATTAAGAATCCTAAATCGGCAAAACGAGTGACAATGAACGCCTTTTTGCTGGCAGCGATGGCCTCTTTTTTAGTGTAATAAAAACCAATCAATAGATAGGAACTGACACCTACCAATTCCCAAAATACATACATCTGGAAAATGTTAGTGGCAACAACCAAACCTAACATTGACATGGTAAAGAGAGAAAGATACGCATAATAGCGTTGGAAACCCTTTTCTCCTTTCATGTAACCAAATGAATAAATGTGAACCATGAGGCTGATTGTTGAAATCACTACTAACATCATGACAGATATAGGATCGAGTAGGATACCCATATTGATGTGTAGGTTGGTTGTAAACGGCAGCCATTCAAAATCATAAGGAGTGAGTGTCGGGAAAATACCTTCCGCTGTACGACCGGCACTGAAATACTTAAATGCTGTAAGATAAGATAATGCCGTAACTCCCAATAATGAAGCGGTACCGATTGCTCCGGCAACAGAATGCTTCATACGCATACCTGCCAATCCTAATAGTAAGAAACTAAGGAAGGGCAAAACGAGGATGA
>JAFYOM010000186.1 GCA_017560165.1 Parabacteroides sp. | reverse complement strand
TAATCATAACGCTTTGCCACTCATTGTTGGTTTGGTCACAGGAAGGATTGCAGGTCGCTCTCCTTTTTGACGGACCTTATAAGAAGAAACACAATGCGATTGAGGTTTTGGTCAAAGGTGAACAACTCTCCTCTTATCATTTGACTTTGTTTAGAAGTCTTACGATAAAGAATGATCCGGAGGCATTCAAGGAGATTGAACAATGTGTAAAAGCAGATGCTAAGATGGCGATTGATAAAGAGGAAGGTATGCTTGGTCAGGAGTTGTATTATGGTTTTTACTGTTTCCCTCCTCAAAAGGAACAAAATCGTTATCTGTTTTATCGGAATACTCATTTGAAAGAGGGAGGGAAATCGGAAGTAACGACTGTTTATATGGAAGGTTATGCCACATTAGAAGATTTAAAGAAAATGTTTAAAAGAAAATAGATGATATGAGAATGAAGTGTGTTTGTTTATCGGTTTTAGTAGCCTTGGCTACTTGCTCTGTATGGGGTCAGAATGTGAAACTTATAGAAGGTCCTAAACGGGTGATAATAAATAATAAAGGAGATACTTTAGTCGTTGAGGTTGAAGGAAAAGAGGGAAACCCTAATTTTCGATATACGCATCAGGCTATTATCGCCTCAGATGAACCGGTTGTTATGAAGGAGAAGGAACGAGATTGGGAATTCCAAATCCCCTTTAAAAAGGAAGCAATCAAACAGAAAGCCCATTATAATTTCAATGTGCGAGGACTTGGTTTTGGTTTGGTTACAGCCTTGAATACTCCGGAACAGATGAATGTTGATATGGGAGCCTCTTACGAAATCATGGCCCCATCAGTATTGGAGTTGGAATATTGTTTAGCCGGAGGAAAGAACTCTTTTTCTATCGGTATTGGTATTGATTGGAAGAATTATCGGATGACAGGGCGTAATCGTTTCATTAAAGAAGAGGAGAACATCGTGCTGGGTAGTTATCCGGAAGGAGCAGATGTCCAGTTCTCGCGTTTGAAGGTTTTTAGTTGGACCTTACCTCTGTTATATACCCATAAGTTTTCCCGTAAGTTAAGTTTCAAAGTAGGACCTATGGTTAACTTTAATACCCATGCAAGCATGAAGACTTGTTATAAGCTGAATGGAGAGAAGGTGAAGCTGACAGACAACAATATTCACCAATCCCGTGTAACGGTAGATTTGTTGGCGGTGTTTAGAGTTAGTGCTATCGGGGTATATGTAAAGTATAGTCCGTTTAAGGTTCTTAATAGTGATTTTGGTCCTGACTTCTCCGGCTTATCAACCGGTCTGACCCTATTCTATTAATGAATGATTATAGAAAAAATTACCTTGGACCTAATTAAGATTACATCGGATGTAAGTTAAGATTACATCGGATGTAATTTTTTTTCATTGATATAAAGAATTTAGTGTTTCAGTTATTAAAAATAAACAGAAACGTAACAGGATATCCGCTTATTGGTGTTTCAGCCAATTTAAGTTCGATACCTTGTTTAAGCATCATTTGTCGTGAAAGAGAAAGACCGATTCCACAACCGCTTTGTTTGGTAGTAAAGAACGGAATGAAAATTTCTCTTGAAACATCGGCAGGAATGGGTGCTCCGTTGTTGCTGATGAATAATCCCTCTTTCCATCTGACATCCATCTCCTTGGCTTTGGCTTCTATGGCATTCTTTACCAAGTTAATCATCACTTGGCGTAACATATTTTCGTCTGCTGTAATCTGAATATCTGCCGGTAAATCAATATGCCACTCCATTTGAGGATAGAGTGTCTTGATATTTTGGAAGAATGAAAGAAGATGAACTGGATTCAGTTCCGGTTCTTGAAGAGAAGTGAATTTACGATAGCTGTCTACAAAGTTGGAAAGACCACCTGCAGTCTCAAAGATAGCTCGGATACCCTCTTCATAAATGCTCCCTTTAATTTGAGGATTATTCAAATAGGCTTGACTGATACTGCTGATAGGAGCAGTAGCGTTCATGATTTCGTGAGTTAGGACACGAGTCAGGCGTTGCCAAGATTCGACCTCTTTTTGGGCAACCAACGTACGAATGTTTTTCCCCATATCGTTGAGGGCCTCTTGTAAGGCACGTTCTCCAAAAAACAAACCTTTTACCGGTAGATGGAAAGTGAAATCCCGGTTATGAATCGCTTCGCGCATCAGATGGGCACGATCTTTCAATAACTGTTGATGGCGATAAAACCAACAGGCAAAAGCCACGATTGCGATTAAGATAAGTAGAAGTATGATCATTTTTTTATTTTAGCATAAAGTGTTTGTCGGGTGATTCCAAGCAATTCGGCAGCTTTACTGATATTACCGTGGCATTTATCCACGACTTTGTGAATATGTTCTGTCTCCATTTGAGATAATGGAATGATGTTTCGATTCGTATCAATGGCGTCTTTCAGTACGCGAATCAAATCATCATTATCCCAAGGCTTGGTGACGAAGTCTGCTGCTCCGCTTTTTAAACCTTTGACGGCCAGTTGTACTTCGGCATAAGCTGTGATTAATACGACCGGAATATCCGGATGTCGTTTCTTGATACTTCGAAGCCAAAACAGACCATCCTGACCGGAATTAACTCCAAGGGTAAAATTCATATCTAATAAAACAATGTCTACCGTCTCTTGACAAAGCGTGGTTAAGATATTGTCAGGAGAAGACAGGGTGATAATTTTATTAAACACACCATCTAAACAGATTTTCAAAGCGGTCAGGATAGAAGGATTATCATCTATGACTAATATAGTTCCGTAATGTGTCATCTCTTTTTTCTTTTTTTATCAGGAATATTTCCACTACAAATATAGGATAAAACGGGTGTTGGGCAGGTCGATAAGTCGGCTTTCTTTTAAGAAGAGGTTGGAAGTGTATGAATTTCATACAGTGGTGTGTGTAATATTCATACAACCCGCCTTTGGGCAAGTGTAAATCCATGGAAGGTAAAATCTCCCGGCCTAATTTTGTCTCAACAAAAAACGGAAAGAGATGAAACATTTATTTTTTACAGGAGTATGCATGATGGCTTGCTTGCACCTCTATTCACAAGAGAAGATGGAGGGGCGTTGGAGTTTGCAACAGTGTATACAATATGCGATAAAGCATAACCATGAGGTACGTCTGCAGCAATATACATTGAATGATTATAAGGCGGAACGTACACGAGCGATAGGCTCTTTTTTGCCGGCTATCAATGGAAGTGTCAACGGACAGTATAACTTCGGACGTGCCGTGGATCCGGAAACCAATATCTATACAAATGTCAGTACGTTTCATAACGGTTACAGTCTTTCGGCTTCGATTCCGTTGTTTGATGGTCTGATGCGTTTCCACGAATTAAAAATGGCAAAAGCCAATCTATTGAAAGGGAAACATGGAGTCAGTGTACAGAAAGATGCGGTAGCCTTGAAGGTGATACGCTCGTTTATGGATGTACAATATTATCAAGGTATGGTGGAGATGGCTGAACGAAAACGGGAGGAGAGCGAATCGCTACTTCGGCAGACTTTGGTGATGTTAGAGGTAGGAACGAAAGGAGAGGCAGATGTCGCACAGATGCGGGCTACGGTTGCTGCTGACGATTATGAGGTAACTCGGCAACAGCATCTACTTTCCAAAGCGATATTGACATTGAAAGAGCAGATGAACTTCCCGATAGCAGACAGTTTGGCTTTGTGTGAAACGGAGGATTGGAACGCTGCACCGGTGATGGAAACAGCAGAACAGATTTATGAACAAGCACAAACATATCATCCGCAGATTCTCCAAGCAGAACAAGCTTTTCAGGCTGCAAAATATAGTTTTCGTGCGGCAAAAGGTGCGTTTTCTCCTACCATATCCTTAGGGGCTGGAGTTTCGACCTCTTATTATAAGAATTTAGATAGTCCGAATGCCTTGACGTTTGGAGAACAGTGGAAGAATAATGCTGGACAATATCTTTTTGCTACGCTTTCCATCCCACTTTTTAATCGGTTGAATACACTTATGAATGTTCGTAAGCAGCGTAATAATTTGCGTCGTGCCAAAGAGAGTTTGGATTATCAGCATACGGAATTGCAACGGCTGATAACGGAAGCGGTCTTTGAACAACAAAACAGTTGGAAAGAGACGGAGAAGATGCAACTAAAGATGGAGTCGGACAGTATCGCTTCTCTATTGACTATCCGTAAATGGGAAGAGGGACTTGCTTCACCGATTGATGTACAGACGGCGACTGTCATACTGTTACAGAGCAGAGCACAGTTGTTACAATGTCGATTGACCTATTCTTATAACACACATTTGTTGAACTATTATAAAGGAGTACCATTATGGACAGAATAATTGAGAAGAAACGAGGTTTACAGCGGAAACATATTCCCTATATCGGAGTTGGATTCTTGTTTATCGCATTGATTAGTTGGGCTTTGTTTGGAAATCATAGCAAGCGTATGCGGATAGAGAAGGAACAACAGACCATCAGTACGGTTACGCAAGGGGAATTTAAAGATTATGTACGGTTGAATGGGCAGGTTGTACCGATACAAGTTGTCCAGATTTCACCCGAAGAGGGGGGGATCGTACGGGAAAAAGTGGTCGAAGAGGGAAGCCGTGTGAAAAAAGGCGATGTGATTCTACGTTTGTCAAACAGTAGTTTGGATTTACAGATTCTGAATTCGGAAGCGGAATTGGCAGAAAAACAGAACCTATTGCGTAATACGCAGGTTGCCATGCAGCAGGATTTGCTTACCAATCAGACGGAACAGGCTTCGCTTGATATGGATGTACAGCGTAAGCAACGTTCTTTTCTACAGAACGAACGGTTGTATGAAGAAAAATTGATTAGTAAAGAACTTTATTTGCAGAGTAAGGAAGATTACGAATTGTCACGAAAGAAACATCAGCTGATTACTCGCAGATTGGCGCAAGACAGCCTATATCGTACGGTACAGATGGAACAGATGGAGGATAACCTTGATAATATGCGGAAGAATGTGCTGATGGTACGTGACCGCAAAAATAAATTGGAGATTCGCTCGGCTATTGATGGAGAGTTGGGATTGCTGGATGTTGAATTGGGACAAAGTATCGCTGCCGGGCAGAAGGTTGGACAAATCAATGACTTGTCGGATTTCAAAATCGAGGCACAGATTGATGAACATTACATCGATCGGGTAAAAAGCGGACTTATCGCCTCTTTTGCCAGAGAGGGGAAAGAGTATCTGTTGAAGGTACGTAAAGTGTATCCGGAGGTTCGTGAAGGGTTGTTCCGTACCGACTTTGTTTTTGTCGATGAGCGGCCGGAAAATATCCGTAGCGGACAAACCTACTATTTGAATCTGGAGTTGGGACAACCGGAACAGGCTTTATTGATTCCTCGTGGAACCTTCTTTCAAACGACCGGAGGCAATTGGATTTTTGTGGTGGATAAAAAGGGAGAGAAAGCTTATCGCAGGCCTATCCGTATCGGTAGGCAGAACCCTCTGTTTTATGAAGTAATCGAAGGATTGGAACCGGGTGAGCAGGTAATCACCAGTGGTTATGAAGCTTTTCAAGAGCATGAAATGCTCATATTAAAGTGATTTATGAAAAAAATAAAAGAACTTTGTATAAGAATAAAGGAGATATGAAAGGATTAATGTTTATCGTACGTAAGTACAAGATGGCCTCTTTCTTGAATGTATTGGGGTTGACAGTGGCTTTCTCGGTTTTCTATGTCTTGTTGATACAGATAACCGATCAACTGAACCATAACAAAGGGTTGAAAGATTGGGAACAGCTGTATCGGGTAGAAAATACGGTAGGAGATGGTGATTGGGCCGTTTCTTGTAATCGCCCTTTACCAGAAAGTGTTGCCGAACTTCCACAGGTGGAAGAATTGGCTTTGTGGTGTGGAATGGGTGGATGTTATGTCGATTTAAATGGAACGGCTATGTACATGAGTGAAGGGCTGATGCTTCCCGGAACTCTTGAAACATTGGGTGCCAAATGTGTAGATGGAAGATTGAGTCCGCATACCGGTGAAGAGGGGGTGATTATTCCGGTATCTTTTGCCAAAAAATATTTCGGTGAGACGATGGTGGCCGGACGAGGTATTCAATTATGGAAGGAGAGTAAACAACTGACTGTGATAGGGGTTTATGAAGATTTTCCGAAGAACTGTGATGTGGAGAATTATTGTTTTCGTGATATGGGAGATCGAGACCAAAATAGGCCTAATAACTTTAATTATACCTGTTTTGTTAGGCTGAAAGAGGGTACAGATTCGAAGCAAATGGATGAACTCTTAACCACAACTTTGCATAAATTATATATAGATTGGGGAACCTCCAATGGATATCAAGTAACGCCGGAGATAGATGCATATATTAAAAAGTTTAAATCGCGTCTTGTTTCGGTGGACAAGACCTATTTCTCGAATGTTGATTTGATGTTTGATAAAGGGAATAAAGGTATATTGTTAGTACTTGAAATCATAGCTTTGCTTGTCATTCTTGTGTCGGCCATCAACTTTACCAATTTTACCTTGGCGGAGTCTCCTGTACGTATGAGGGGAATCATGACACGTAAAGTGATGGGTAGTTCTACTTGGAGCTTGAGAATGGGTTTGATGGGTGAAAATGTGTTGCTTTCTTTATCGGCATTCCTTTTGGCTTTGTTGCTCATCGCTTTATTGGAAAGTAGTCAACTTTTTTCAGAGATGTTACAGGCCTCTTTGGTATTGACGGAACATATTGATTTAATCCTTCTTTTATTGGTCGTTGCAATCGGGGGGGGTATCTTGACTTCACTCTATCCCTCTTGGTATGTGACCTCCTTCCCACCGGCTATGGCTTTGAAGGGTTCGTTCGGACTTTCACCAAACGGTCGTCGGCTTCGTGGCTTTCTGATAGCTTTACAATTGATTGTGTCGTTTACCATGGTGGGATACTTAGGTATTTTGTGGTCTCAAAAGGACTATTTTTATTCTTCGGACTATGGTTTCGATAAAGAACAGATTTTGTATGGAAATATGTATGGCGTTTTTCCGCTGAGTCAAGCCGAAACAGTACGTCAGGAGTTGGTGAAAATACCCGGGGTAGAGGATGTCTCCTATTCTCGCTTTACATTAGGAATGCAAACGGAGGTGATGACTTGGTCACGAACTTGGGGTGAAAATCCGGACGATCAATATTACTTTAAGGTCTTTCCGGTCGATGAACATTTCTTGCGTACCTATGGTATCAAGGTGGTGGAAGGACGAGATTTTAATGCACACGATCGGAATGCATATATCATCAACGAGGCGATGAAACGTAAGTATCCGAGGATTGCTATTGATGAACCCTTCTTTAAAGGCTCTTCAGGAAAGGTGGTAGGGATATGTGAAGATTTGCGTTTCTGTTCCGTGCATGTCGATAATATGAATGAACCGGCTGTCTTTGTTGTGATGAATCAAGATCCGAAAGAAGATGATATGGGGATGCTTAGTATCCGTTTGGCGGCAGGAATGGATAAGTTCAAATTACGTAAAGAGATAGAACGAACCATCATGTGTTTTGCCGATATGGATCCGGATCTCTATTTCTATGATGAAAGGATTGAAAGTGTCTATAGGGATGAGGTTCGTTTCATGACACAGATTAATTGGTTTGCTTTGATTGCTTTGGTCATCACTTTGATTGGTGTATTCTGTCTGACCATGTTTGAAACGGAGTATCGTCGGAAGGAGATCGGTATTCGTAAGGTGATGGGTGCATCGGTAACGGAAATCATTGAGATATTCTTGCGCTATTACTTCAAACTGATCCTGATTGGTTTTATCCCTTCTGTCCCGATAGCTTACCTGTTTGGTAAAGAATGGTTACAGAATTTTGCAGAGCAAACCCCTATCTATTGGTGGATATTTGTTGTGTCATTTGTCTCTGTGTCAATAATCGTTTTCTTGACAGTCATCGTACAAAGCTGGCGTGTAGCCAATGATAATCCTATAAACAGTATTAAAACAGAATAATAAAAACATACAATTATGATAAAGATAGATAATCTTAGTAAGATTTTTCGTACAGAGGAGGTGGAAACAACCGCTTTGAATGGAGTAAATATGGAGGTGAAAGAGGGTGATTTTGTTGCAATCATGGGGCCTTCTGGTTGTGGAAAATCCACATTACTTAACATCTTAGGTTTGCTTGATAATCCGGATAGTGGTAACTATTGGTTGGGTGGTGAAGAGGTTGGCCATTTGAAAGAAAAAGATCGTACACAGTTTCGGAAAGGACGTATCGGCTTTGTATTTCAAAGTTTCAATCTGATAGATGAACTGACTGTAGAAGAAAATGTAGAACTACAATTAAAATATCTGAATGTTCCAAAAGAAGAACGCAAACAACGGGTATTAGAAATTTTACGAAAGGTAAATCTCAGTCAGCGTGCCAAACACTATCCGCAACAGTTATCCGGAGGACAGCAACAACGTGTGGCAATTGCTCGTGCAGTTGTAGGTAATCCC
Source organism: Parabacteroides sp. (assembly GCA_017560165.1). Lineage (GTDB taxonomy): Bacteria > Bacteroidota > Bacteroidia > Bacteroidales > Tannerellaceae > Parabacteroides. The sequence continues at coordinate 7,193 of JAFYOM010000186.1, read as the reverse complement.
AAATTGATATTGGCGGATGAACCGACCGGTAATTTAGATTCAAAGAACGGGTTGGAGGTGATGGAATTATTGAGTCAACTCCATACGGAAGGTACCACAATTGTCATGGTGACCCATTCGCAACATGATGCGACTTATGCCAATCGTATTGTTCACCTGTTTGATGGACAAGTAGTCGAACATGTCGATGGGTTGTTATAATAAAACGAAAGGCTATCTCGGTAAGAGATAGCCTTTCACATTGTTTATAAAGATGTAAGCTGTTTTCTTTTTTTATTAGCAAGCTTTGAAGCTCATATCTAACCCTTTAACAGAGTGGGTCAAAGCTCCGACTGATATGTAATCTACACCACATTCTGCATAATCACGTAATGTGTCGAATGTAATACCACCGGAAGATTCCAATTCGTAGCGACCTGCTACCATTTCAACTGCTTTCTTTGTGTTTTCGGGATTGAAATTATCCAACATGATACGGTCAATACCGCCTACACGCATTGCCTCTTGCAATTCATCGAAATTACGAACTTCAATTTCAATCTTCAAATCTTTGTTCTTTTCTTTTAAGTATTGATGGCAACGGGTAATAGCAGCTTCGATACCTCCGGCAAAGTCCACGTGGTTATCTTTTAATAGAATCATATCGAACAAACCGATACGATGGTTGACACCACCACCGATTTTAACCGCCTCTTTCTCGATCATGCGTAAGCCGGGAGTTGTTTTACGAGTGTCTAAAACTCGCGTTTTAGTACCTTCCAATGCTTTAACATATCTGCGAGTGTTGGTAGCAATACCGCTCATACGTTGCATCACGTTCAACATCAAACGTTCTGTCTGCAATAAAGATTGAACCTTTCCCTCTACCACGAATGCAATATCTCCTTTTTTGACTTCTGCTCCGTCGTGGATGAAGGTTGTCATTTTTAGTTCCGGGTCGAACGTATGGAAGATTCGTTCTGCCATTTCTACTCCGGCTAAAATACCATCTTCTTTTACGATTAACTGACTTTTACCCATTTCTGTTGCGGGAATACAACATAAAGTTGTGTGGTCACCGTCACCGATATCTTCAGAAAATGCCAAGCGAATTAGATCCGCGATAAGTTGTTCTTTTGTTTCTTGTAAGTTCATATCTTAGGTTGTTTACGCGATTTCCTACTATTATCTGCAAAGGTATGTTTTTTTCCTGTAATTTAGCGTGCTCAATCTTAAAAATATAAATGGATGAAAATTGCACTGATTGTCATAGGGAAAACGGATGCCGGATACTTTGTGGAGGCGATCAATGAGTATAAGAAACGTTTGGTTCACTATCTGCCTTTTGAAATGGAAGTCATTCCAGATATTAAGAATGTAAAGAATCTGTCGGAAGCTCAACAGAAAGAGAAGGAGGGGGAATTGATTCTGAAAAGTCTGCAATCCGGAGACTATTTGGTATTGTTGGATGAAAAGGGGAAAGATTATACATCAATGCAGTTTGCGACCTATTTAGAGAAAAAGATGCATACAGTACCTAAACGCCTGGTCTTTGTGGTAGGTGGTCCGTATGGATTTAGTGAAGCTGTTTATAAAGCTGCCTCTGAGAAGATCTCCTTGAGTAAAATGACCTTCTCTCATCAGATGATTCGTTTGATATTTGTCGAACAGATCTATCGGGCAATGACAATTTTAAATAATGAACCGTATCATCATGAATAATATGAATAAAATGAAGATTGTTGTATTAGATGGTTATACGTTGAATTTGGCTGAAGCTTTTCAAAAAGAGCTTGCTGTTTTAGGTGAGTGTACCTATTATGAACGTACACCGGCAGAGAAAGTGTTGGAACGGCTACAAGAAGCGGAGGTTGCCTTTACCAATAAGGTCGTTCTTTCTGGTGAGATAATCGCATTACTCCCTAAACTGAAATATATAGGAGTGTTGGCTACCGGTTACAATGTAGTGGATATTGAGGCAGCCAAGAGGCGAGGAATTGTTGTGACTAATATTCCGGCTTATAGTACCGAATCAGTCGCACAAACGGTTTTTGCACATCTGTTGACTATCTCAAATCAAGTAGCTCATTATACAGAGGAGGCACGAACTGGTATGTGGAGTAAGTGTCCGGATTTTACCTATACGAATACCCCTCTTTTAGAGTGGAACGGAAAGACTATGGGAATTGTCGGATTGGGGAATATCGGTTTGGCTGTTGCTCGTATTGCACTTGCATTTGGGATGAAGGTGATTGCTTATACCTCTAAAAATAAAGAGCAGTTGCCGATGGGAGTTATGCCGGTATCTAAAAAGGAATTGTTTCAACAAAGTGATGTGTTGTCTTTACATTGCCCGTTGACTCCGGATACGAAGGAGTTTGTGTGTACAGAGACTTTATCATGGATGAAACCTACGGCTATTATCATCAATACCAGCCGAGGGTTGACTGTCAATGAGTCTGATTTGGCATACGCTTTGAATGAAGGGAAAATCATGGCGGCAGGGGTGGATGTGTTATCTACGGAGCCTCCTCGGGAAGACAATCCGTTGTTAAGTGCACGTAACTGTTATATCACACCTCATATTGCATGGGCAACATTGGAAGCTCGTACTCGGTTGATGCAGATAGCTGTAGATAATTTAAAATCCTATCGAGAAAGAAATGTTAAGAATAATGTAGCTGTATGAACAGACAAGGGAAGGACTAAAATCCTTCCCTTGTCTGTTGTATAAGTAAATAATCTAAGATGGTCATGGCAGCCATTGACTCAACAATGGGAACAGCACGAGGTAAGACACAGGGGTCATGTCGACCTTTTGCCTTTAAAATAGTCTCTTCGCCCTCTTTATTAACCGTTTCTTGTTCCATTAAAAGTGTGGCCACTGGTTTGAATGCCACTCGGAAATAGATGTCTTGCCCATTGGAAATCCCTCCTTGAATTCCTCCGGAGTGGTTCGTGTGCGTATTGATTTTCCCGTTATCATTGAAGAAACGATCATTACGTTCTGAACCTCGATAACAAGCAGAGGCAAAGCCATCTCCATATTCAAAACCTTTTACAGCGTTGATTGTTAACATAGCATGTCCTAAAGCCGCATGAAGTTTGCCGAATGCAGGTTCTCCTAATCCGACAGGAACACCTTGTATAACACAGGTTATAACTCCTCCTATGGTATCACCTTGTGCCTTGACTTCTGCGATTAAGGTCTCCATTTGAGTTGCGACCTCTTTGTCTGGGCAACGAACGGCTGTCTCTTCTGTTTGATTTAAATCATAGTCTAGATAAGAGCCGGATAATTGTATTGATCCGACTTGAGAGGTAAAAGCGTGAATTTCAATTCCTTTTTGAATAAGAATCTGTTTGGCGATGGCTCCTGCGACACAACGAGCTATGGTTTCACGTGCAGAAGAACGTCCACCTCCACGTGGATCCCGGATGCCATATTTCATTTGGTAGGTGTAATCAGCATGTGAAGGACGATACACCTCTTTCATGTTATCGTAGTCGGATGAGTGTTGGTTTTTGTTCCAAACAATAAAACCAATCGGAGTTCCAGTTGTTTTTCCTTCGTATATACCGGAGAGAAATTGAACCTCGTCATCTTCCTTACGAGGGGTGGTTAGTTTAGATTGGCCTGGTTTACGTCTGTTTAATTCTCTTTGGATAAAGTTTATGTCCAATTCTATACCGGACGGGCAGCCATCAATGATACCTCCTATCCCCAAACCATGTGATTCACCAAAGGAGGTTAATTTATATATGTTTCCGAATGTATTCATCTTATGAAATGAAAGAATCGTTCATGATATAGAAAAAGGACAATGAATAATAGAAAACCATTATTCATTGTCCTTTCTCCTTTTTTATTTAGTGGCAGCCACCACAGCCGCAACCGCTGTTAGAATTGTGATCTCCGCAGCCTCCGCCACAGTCATCACAACCACAACCGCAACCTCCAGCCGGAGCTGTTAATGCTGCGATTTCTTCAGCTGTCGGTTCGTGAACATCGATAACTTCACCATCGAAATGTAATGTCTCCCCGGCTAATGGATGGTTGAAATCCATCACAACAATGTCTTCTTTAACCTCTAAAACAGAACCATTCATACGGTTTCCGTTAGCGTCCATCATTGGAACGGTGTTACCCTCTTTGATCATTTCAGAATCAAACTTACCGTCTACTTCAAAGATATTTTTAGGAAGTTCTAATACATGTTCGTCTACATATTCACCATATGCATCAGCTGGTTCGATTGAAAAACTAAATTTATCACCAACTTCCAATCCTTTTAAAGCATCTTCGAAAGCCGGAAGCATAGCTCCTGTTCCAAAAATAAATTTCAAAGGAACTTCAGTAGTTGCTCTTTCCATTAATTCACGTTCTTCTCCTTCACCAACGTTTAGGTCGTAAGTAACCGCAACGTATTTATTTGCTGTAATTTTCATTTGATAGTTGTGTATTTAATAAATAAAACGGGGCAAAATTATAATATTTATTTGATAAATAATAGCCGATGTTAAAGAGAGTTGACAGCTTTCTTTAACGCATTCATAGCTGTTTCCAGTGTAGAACGAGGGCAACCGATGTTTAATCGCATATATCCTTCTCCTCCCGAACCGAACATACTTCCGTCGTTTAGCAATAATCCGGCCTTCTCTTCAAAAAGATGAACTAATTCCGGCTGACTTAATTGTAAGTCTCGACAATCTAACCAGACTAAAAAGGAGGCTTGCGGTTTATATACTTTTATTTGTGGGATATACTTCATTAAGAAATCATCCACATAACGAACATTCTCAATGATGTAAATGCGCATTTGTTGTAACCATTCTGCTCCATACGTATAAGCCGCTTCTGTTGCTGTATAGGCAAAAATGGTTCCGGCATTCAGTTCGCCGGCTTCCAAGAAAGAATAAAATTGTTCACGTAAAACATCATTGGGTATGATAGAATAGGATGAAACAATTCCGGCAATGTTGAATGTTTTACTGGGAGCCATAAACATAATGGAACAGTTGGCCGCTTCTTCTGATACCATTGCAAACGGATAATGTTTATGTTGTGGATACACCATCTCTGCATGTATTTCATCTGAAATGACTAGGATATGATGACGATTACAAATTTCGGCTAATTTGATTAATGTTGATTTTTCCCAAACAATACCACCCGGATTGTGAGGATTACTAAGGATTAAAACCTTACATTTTTCATCAATAATAGATTCTAATTGTTCGAAATCCATTTGATAGACACCCTCCACTAGTTGAAGAGGGTTATAAACCACTTCTCTGTGCATCTTTTCCGGTACTAATCGGAATGGATGATAGACAGGAGGTTGGATAATAATTTTGTCTCCCGGTTGAGTGAAACATTGTAAAACAAAACCAATCCCTTTGACAATGCCGGGTATGTAGCTGATCCATTCACGTTGGATTTTCCAGAGATATTTGTATAAAACCCATTCTTCTATACTTTTAAAATAGGAATCAGAACCATAGGTGTAACCAAAAACCTCATGCTCACAACGCTTTTTTAATGCATTCACGATGAAATCAGGTGTACGAAAATCCATATCTGCAACCCAAAGAGGAAGTAACTCTTTTCCGTCTTTTCCTTTTTTTGCTCCATCGAACTTGACACAATTAGTGCCACGGCGTTCGATTACTTCGTCAAAATTATAGTGTTTCATCGTATTTTAAATTCTGTCATTCAGTGTACAAATATACAAATATTTGTTATTTAAGAGAAAAAAGATTAATATTGCATGAGTAGAATTACAGACTGTTATGATTATGGACCGAAGAAGTTTTCTTTTATTATCTTCTGCAGGGTTATTAGATTTTGTAGTAGGTAGTAGTTTGTCAACGCTTAAAGCTAAAGAGCCGGGTTTAAATGGTAAGTATTCAATTGTGATGTTGGGAGATACCCATTTTGATACAGAACCGGCAAGTGTATATCATTCGCACTATAATGAAAAAGTAGAATGGTTGAACCGTGTACAGCGTGAAGAATTTGCACGTAATGGTGAGATGTGGAGAGAACGTTGTCCTCGTCTTTTACGTAGAGCTGCAGATTTAATCGATAAAGAAACTCGAATGGTTTTCCAAATGGGTGACCTTATTCAAGGTGATTGCGGAAAAGGAGAAGTTCATCAAAAGATGTTGGAAGATGTGATGAACCACTTTAAAGGAGAATTGGGTGGACTACCTTTTATATCTGTTGCTGGTAACCATGATATTAGAGGGGTAGATGCTGAAAAGGTTTATCATGAGTATATGCCGGCAAGAATCAGTCAGGAATTGGGACAGGCGGTTCAGAAAACAACTTTCTATTTTAATATTGGTGAGGATGTTTATCTGTTTGTAGACTTTAACAAGCCAAATGATGATGTGGTGGAAGCTGCTTTACGTGAAACTAAGGGGGCTCGCCATACCTTTTTAGTGACGCATGGACCGATGTTCCCTTGTGATGGAGGTAGTTGCAGATGGTTCTTGTATGGAGGAAATAATGATCGAAATAATACGGCTCGCAGACATTTCCGTAAAGAATTTGCTCTTCGTCATACCATTTGTCTGTGCGGACATACCCATCGTACCGATTTATTGGATTGGTATGGTGATGGAGGTCGTATTACGCAGATGACAATGAACAGTGTATGGTCAAATGATAAGTTGGCTAATTATGAGTTAATTGCAGAAAAACCGGAAGAGTATGGTAAGTTTGCTTTAAATAAAGAAGATGTAAAGGAGCATGAAAAAGCTCTTTTTGAAGAATATCGTCCGGGTGTTAAAACCTATAAAAGTTCTAAAGCTGCCGGATCTTATAAAATGATCGTTACGAAGAAACATGTTCGGGTAGATTTTTATGCCGGAGATTCACAAAAGCTAACTCATTCCTTTAAGTTGAGGTAAGAATATGTGATTTTATTAGAAAAAGAAAGTGTAAGGTATGAAAATGCAAGTTTAAAACAGATGTTTTATTGAAAAATGAAAGAGGATTAATACTATTTTTTTTCTAATTTCTTTGGATGTATCAATTATTATTCTACCTTTGCGGCGTTAATAAAATTAACAAGGAAGAAAAATGATGAATAACGTATTGCATATTCTCGTGGTGGTCCTTCTAGTAGTCATTAGTAGGTGAGGAGAAAGGTGTGTAAGATGTTATAAAATCATGTGAAAGATATTGCTTAAGCCTTTCTCCTTAT
>JAFYOM010000015.1 GCA_017560165.1 Parabacteroides sp. | reverse complement strand
CTTCTAAGCGAGACATTGCTACCATTCCTATTTGATTGTAGTTAGGATTTAGATACAATTCTTTTAAACTAGCTTGAGTTTCTTCAGGGAACTTCTCTAAATTATCCATAAACTCTTTATGATATGTCGCAACAATATCCTGATGAGTCCACGAATCAAAACACTTCGAAACATAATGAGTAGAGAACTCATCTTTAAAAGTCATCATACCGTCTGAAATCCCTGGTTGATAACAACGAACCTTAACCAAAGCTACTGCCATTGTGGGGTTCTCCTTATAATCAGCAATGAACGATTTTAGGCTATCATATGGGATCCCCAAAATACGTTCAGCTAACGTAATTTCATCACGAGCTCCTTCATCTTTAATAACTTCTGCAACGTCTTTTAAAAAATCTAAATCTAATTTCTTCTGTGATTTATAATAACAGAGCTCACTTAAAGGTAATATATTATATTCATTTATTAAACACGCAAAATCAACTAACTCTGAAGACTCCTTGAATTCAACATTATCAAGATTAAAAGCCTCTTGCGCGTAAAAGGATTTTCTTACTTCAAAGAACTTAATAACAGAAGAAAAATCAGCTTCTGACTTAGCAATCTTCAACAAATCCTCTGCTGTGAATATTGTTTCATTTTTATAATACAGCTTTGAAATATTTTTCAACTGTTGTAATTTATCAGGAATTTCTCGACAAACATTTGCAATCTCTAAACATACATCTGCATCAGCCTCTCCCTTTGACCAATAAACTAAATCTGCAATTGAATAGATTTCCTCTTCAGTAAAATCCACAATTTTAGTAATAAATTCTTTATAGTTTTTAATATTCTCTAATGGGATATATTGCAGAACAATATCAGCTTTTGCCTTAACCTCTTCAGGTAGTGCATAATGATATCTTGAATTTTCAAAAGATAGCCCTTTACCATGCATTAAATAAGAAATTGCGTATTCTTCATCTTTTGGCAATTTTACAAGAATATCTAGTTCTTCTTGGGATAAAGATTCCCTATACAACTCCTTTAACCTTGCAAGCTCTGAAGGAGTTCTTTGACCGTAATCAATCATAGGAAGCTCTTCATTCGGTTTTGTTATGATATTCATCTGCTCATCAGATGGAAGCAATTGTTTTTTATAATCATCTGCTGAAAGCTTGCCAGCAGAGATATCGTCCATTGTCTTTAATATCTTCAGAGCATCATCATGTGACAAATTAACATCTTTAAAAGCATCCTGTAAAAATTTAACTTTTGCATCTGTAGACAAAGGCATAAATTGTTTTTGCAATACCCCACCAGATAAAGCAAACCCAATAGACATTACTACATCCTGCGACAACAAATGTAATAACATATCCCGGTTTGCAACCCAATCTGTTCCCAGTAATAAAGTAAGCACCATGGCACCTCCTTTCCGATTTTTTATATAATATCACAGATTCAGACCAATTTACAGTACACAATCCATAGATTCGCAAATAATATTTTAATTCTCATATAGGTTCAGTCCGCGACAATATCGTCGCGG
>JAFYOM010000185.1 GCA_017560165.1 Parabacteroides sp. | reverse complement strand
TGTAAAGAAAAATTATACAAAGCGGATGAGGAGGTTAAAAAAGTTTTGGAGGAATTGGAGTGATGAAGAGATACATTATTATAGTAGCTGGTGGTCGTGGATTACGTATGGGAGGCGATTTACCGAAGCAGTTTATTCCGATAGAGGGAAAACCGGTTTTGATGCATACGTTAGAGACTTTTCATCGTTGGGATGAAACTGCAGGATTGGTGTTGGTTTTGCCGGAAGATCATCAGCCCTATTGGAAGATGTTATGTAAGGAGATCGGTTGTAAAGCCTCTCATCAAATTGTCAATGGAGGAGAAACTCGCTTCCATTCAGTCCGAAATGGTCTGCAATTTCTGAAAGAGAAGAGGATTGCCGAAGGTTTGTCAAGCGAGAAGGCTTTAGTTGCTATCCATGACGGTGTACGCCCTTTAGTGGATCCGGAGGTGATTCATAGTTGTTTTGCAGAGGCAGAATTATCTGGTGCAGCTATTCCGGTAGTACCGGTAGTCGATTCGCTTCGTGAGTGTATGGGTCAAGGAAGCCGACCTGTCGACCGTTCTCGTTATCAAGCGGTTCAAACTCCCCAAGTGTTTGATTTTGATCTGTTGCTACAAGCTTATGAACAACCTTATACCGAATTGTTTACTGATGATGCATCAGTCGTAGAAGCGCTGGGGCACGAGGTAAAGACTGTTTCCGGCAATCGGGAGAACATTAAGATCACAACGCCGATGGATTTGTTGCTTGCCGAGGCACTGATTAAACAGCAAAAATAAGGGTTTTGTCGGGAAGAAAATAAGACGCTCTTCTTTCTTTGTAGCGGATAAAAAAATTACTTGTCTAATGGGATTTGGCGTATTATCTTTGATGTCGCAATAAGATTATAAATCCTTTGTCTGTTATGCTTGAACTTGATAAACGATCAATCATGTATCTGCCGGGAGTAGGTCCTAAGAAAGCAGAAATTTTACGAAAGGAGATTGAAATCTCTTCGTATGAGGATTTATTATTTTATTTTCCTTATAAATACATTGATCGTAGCCGTTTTTATAAAGTGGTAGAGATCAATGGAGAGATGCCTTATATTCAGCTGAAAGGGCGAATTTTGTTTTTTGATACTGTTGGTGAGGGACGAACAAAACGGTTAATCGGAAAATTTACAGATGGTACCGGTACAATTGATTTGGTTTGGTTTAAAGGGATCAGTTATGTGACGGAGAAAATCAAGCCAGGTGTGGATTATATCGTTTTTGGAAAACCAACAGAATTTGGGCATGTTTATAATATTGCACATCCGGATATTGATCCGATAGATCAGGTTGATCAAGTCGCAAATGGGTTGACTCCTTTTTATTCGACGACGGAGCGTATGAAGAAGTCTTTTCTTAATTCCCGAGCGATACAAAACTTACAATATAGTCTTTTGAGTAGTTTGAATTGGACTTTGCCGGAAACGTTACCTTCCTATTTATTGAACCGGATTCAGATGATGCCTTTTCAAGAGGCTATCCGGAATATCCATTTCCCGGAGTCTGTTGATAAGTTGCGAAAAGCCCAGTTACGTTTAAAGTTTGACGAACTGTTTTTTATTCAGTTAAATATACTTCGAACAGCCAATCTGAGAAAGATGAAGCTAAAAGGAATAGCTTTCCCTTCTGTAGGTGATACGTTCAATACATTCTATAAATCCTATTTGCCTTTTGAATTGACCAATGCACAAAAACGGGTTGTTCGCGAGATTCGGGCTGATATGGGGAGTGATCGTCAGATGAATCGTTTGTTGCAAGGTGATGTGGGAAGTGGAAAGACCTTAGTCGCTCTGCTTGCAATGCTTTTGGCTGTGGATAACCATTGTCAAGCATGTATGATGGCGCCCACAGAAATATTGGCTACTCAACACTATGCTACAGTAATGTCTTTTCTGAAAGATATGCCTATTCGGGTAGCATTGTTAACCGGCTCGACCAAAAAGAAAGAACGAAATCGAATACTTCCGGCAATTGCTAATGGAGAGATACAAATAGTTATTGGTACTCATGCATTGATTGAAGAGGCGGTTACGTTTGCCTCTTTAGGTTTGGCAATTATTGACGAGCAACATCGTTTTGGGGTAGAACAACGTTCACGTCTGTGGATGAAAAACAGTATTGTTCCGCATGTGTTGGTGATGACTGCGACTCCGATTCCACGAACGTTGGCTATGACTTTGTATGGTGATTTAGATGTGTCGGTAATTGATGAACTACCTCCGGGACGAAAGCCGATCCAAACAGTTCATCGATATGATAATAAGAAAGCTCAGTTGTATGATTTTTTGCGGAAAGAGATTCGATTGGGAAGACAAGTATATGTGGTTTATCCTTTGATTGAAGGTAGTGAAAAGCTCGATTATAAGAATTTGGAAGAGGGCTTTGAAACTTTTAAAGAGGTATTCTCGGAATATCAGGTTTGTATGGTACACGGAAAAATGAAGGCTGCAGAGAAAGAGAGTGAAATGCAAAAATTTATTTCAGGTGAGGCGCAAATATTGATGGCTACAACCGTTATTGAAGTTGGGGTAAATGTTCCGAATGCTTCTGTGATGGTCATCGAGAGTGCTGAACGTTTTGGACTCTCCCAGTTACATCAGCTTCGTGGGCGAGTAGGCCGTGGAGCGGAACAGTCCTACTGTGTACTTGTCTCTTCTTATAAATTGAGTAATGAAACTCGTAAGCGTTTGGAGATAATGGTTAACAGTAATAATGGTTTTGAAATAGCAGAAGCAGATTTGCGTTTACGAGGTCACGGTGATCTGGAAGGAACTCGACAAAGTGGAGAGGGAATTGATCTTAAAATAGCCAATTTGGCTGCAGATGGTCAGATTTTACAATATGCACGAGATATGGCACGAGATGTTTTGAATGAAGATCCAGATTTGAAAAATGAAACAAATCGAATATTGAGCGAAAGGCTTAAATCTCTTTTTGCAAGAAAGGTAAATTGGGGGATGATTAGCTGATATGTTGTTAAACATATTTTGTTTATAAGTGCTTGTTAACCAATTGTTAGAGAGTATATATTAACTTATATTTCTTTTTTGTTACGGAAATTTATTGTGATTGAATTTTGCAAACAATATCAAAATCACGACCTTTGACAAGGTAAATTAGGAATTAAGGTGTTCTATATCATGAAATCCTTCATGATTTTCGATTGAAAGTAAGATTATAATGAAAATACAAACAGCATTAATTATTTGTTGTACTACGATTTTAGCATCATTTGTCGGGATTCATGCGCAAGAAAATGGGGAAACTCAGGGGCAGGTTGTGCTCATAAAAAAGATGGATCAACAGACTTCTGAGTTGATGGCCGGAAGGGTAGGTATTCGGAAGAATATGGAGCTAAAAGAATTGGCCGTTCTTGAAGAAAAGAAATTGATAGCAGAAGAGGATTTGATGTTTCCTGCGGATGAATTGTATGCTTCTCATTGGGAAAACAAATGGGTAGATCCTTTTCAAGGAAAGGCAAAATCATTAGTCAATTTCCCGGATTCGTTTCAAATAGATTGTTCTTCTTTCGTTTATCCGATTGGAATCGATTCTATGGCACGAGTGACTTCCAAATATGGTCCTCGTCGTCGTCGTATGCATAAAGGGATTGATTTGAAGGTATTAAAAGGGGATACGATTCGCTCTGTGTTTGACGGTAAAGTTCGTATTAAAGCTTATGAACGAAGAGGTTATGGATACTATGTCGTAATTCGTCATCCAAATGGATTGGAAACGATTTATGGACATTTATCTAAGATTTTGGTGAATGAAAATCAAATAGTTCGCGCTGGTGAAACGATCGGTTTGGGAGGTAATACCGGACGTTCTACTGGTTCACATCTTCATTTTGAAACGCGTTTCTTAGGACAGGCAATTAATCCGGCAGAAATTATTGATTTTGAGAATGGTGTACCTCATCAAGATCAATATGTGTTCCGTAATATTAAAATCAGAGGACGAAAAAGTAATATTTATACTTCATCTACTAACCAAATGGTTTATCATCGGGTAAAATCGGGTGAAACATTAGGGAAGATTGCACGTATATATGGAACAACTGTAACAGAATTGTGTCGTTTGAATGGATTGAAATCAACATCAGTGTTACGTGTTGGTCAGTCAATTCGTTGCAGTGCTGGAGTAGAAGTCTCTTCTTCTGCAAAAAAGAATCAGACATCCGTATCGAAGAAAGTGACGACGAAAGCTAATGAAACAACAGTTGCTTCGGTTGCTCAGAAATCAGAGGAAAATAGCAATCCAGTTTATCATCGTGTAAAATCAGGAGATACATTAGGTGCTATTGCTGCAAAATATGGAACGACAATAGAAAAACTTTGTGAATTGAACGGAATCAAAAGGACTACTATTTTACGATTAGGACGTTCACTTCGATGTTCATAATAAATTAGATTAATGAGATAATAGGAAAGCCGGCTGTTTTTATAGTCGGCTTTTTTATTATTATGATTTTCTATATCTTTGTACCTATGTAAATTATAAGAAGTTATGACAAATACGAAAGAACAATTCGATAACGTTATTTCACAATGTCGTGAACTGTTTGAAAAGAAGTTAAGTGATTATGGTCCTTCATGGCGTATCATGCGCCCACAGTCTATTACTGATCAAATATTTATTAAGGCTAATCGGATTCGGAGTCTGGAAATAAAAGGGGTGAGTATGATTGATGAAGGTATCCGACCGGAATTTGTTGCGATTGTCAATTATGGAGTTATAGGATTGATTCAATTAGCAAAAGGTTTTGCTGATACAACAGATATCACAAATGAAGAGGCTTTAGCTTTGTATGACAAATATATTACTGAGACGAAAGAGTTGATGTACGCCAAAAATCATGATTATGATGAAGCATGGCGTGGAATGCGTATCAGTTCCTACACCGATTTAATTTTAATGAAGTTATATCGAACTAAACAGATTGAAAGTCATGATGGCAAAACTCTTGTTTCGGAAGGAGTGGATGCGAATTATATGGATATGATTAATTATGCCTTGTTTGGTTTGATTAAATTGGAGTACGGAGACGAGTAGCGAAATTTATGATAAACAAAGATTCTGTCATAAAAATAGGGGTAGAGTTTAGTCGCATTTTGATTGGAGTAGTATTTATCTTCTCTGGTTTTGTCAAGGCGGTGGACCCGATGGGAGGAGCCATTAAGATTGGTGAGTATTTAACCTCTTTTGGGTTGGAAAAACTTGAACCTCTATCGATTGTACTCTCTTTCAATCTTTCTGCGATTGAATTTACATTGGGGGTCTGTATGTTATTGGGTGCTTATAGAAGATATACAGCTTTTTGGGTGTTATCTTTTATGTCATTCATGACATTGCTTACATTCTATTTAGCTCTTTTTGACCCTGTCTCTGATTGTGGATGCTTTGGTGATGCTTTGATTCTTACAAATTGGGAGACCTTCTTTAAAAATGTACTTCTTCTGATTGCAGCTGTTATCACTTATAAGTATAATCAACGATTATACCCCTTTTATACATATAAAGTTTATTGGTTTGTTGCTTTATATGCTTATCTTTTATGTTTTGGTTTTGCACTTTATAATTATAATCATCTACCTGTAATAGATTTTAGACCTTATAAAATTGGAGCTAATATTCCGCAGATGCTGGAGATTCCAGAAGGGGCTCCGATGGATGAATATAAATATACACTCATTTATGAAAAGGAGGGAGTGAAAAAAGAGTTCTCTTTAGAAAATTATCCGGAAAATGATACTAGTTGGACTTTTGTGGAGACAAAGGCTAAGTTAATTAAAAAAGGCTATCAACCTCTGATTCGCGATTTTAATCTTTATGACACAAAAGGAGTAGAGGTTACGGAAGAGATTATCCACCATCCGGGTTTAGTGTTTCTTTTAATTGCTCCTAATTTGGAGGATGCAGATGATGATCGGATGGATGCAATGAGTGATGTGTATGACTATGCTTTGGAAAATGGTTTGTTGTTTTATTGTGTGACAAGTTCTTCTTTAGAAACAATGGCCTTTTGGAGCGATCATACTGGAGCTGAATATCCTTTCTTAATAGCAGATGAAGTGATGTTAAAAACGATTGTCCGTTCAAATCCAGGGCTTATGTTATTACAAAATGGTACTATCCTTGAAAAATGGCATAGTAATGATTTTCCGGATGAGGATACGATAGATAGGGAAATGGCTCGTTGTTTGGATGAGAATTACATAAAAAATGAAGAAGATGGGTTCCTTATATCCAACTTATTAACTTTTGCAGTACCTTTGTTGCTGGTTTGGATGTATGATTTGATACGTAACAAACGTAGGCGTAAGAAAGAAGAGATATAACTTTTATTATATAATTAAATTATAAAATCATGAGAAAGAATATGGTTGCAGGAAACTGGAAGATGAACACTACTCTTTCAGAAGGTCTTGCTTTAGCAAAAGGTTTAGACGAAGCTTTAAAAGGAAAAACTCCTAATTGCGACGTAGTTATTGGTACTCCGTTTACTCATTTGGCAAGTGTTGCTGCTGCTATTGATACTGATAAAATCGGTGTTGCAGCTGAAAACTGTGCAGATAAAGAAAAAGGTGCTTACACTGGCGAAGTTTCTGCTGCTATGGTTGCTTCTACAGGTGCTAAATATGTAATCTTAGGTCACTCTGAAAGACGTGCATATTATGGTGAAACTCCAGAAATCTTAAAAACTAAAGTTGAATTGGCATTGGCTAATGGTTTGACACCTATTTTCTGTATTGGTGAAGTTTTGGAAGAAAGAGAAGCTGGTAAGCATTTTGAAGTTGTAGATGCTCAGATTCAGGGTTCTTTGTTCGATTTGTCTGCAGAAGATTTCGCTAAGATCGTTTTAGCTTACGAACCAGTTTGGGCTATCGGTACAGGTAAGACTGCTACTGCTGAACAAGCAGAAGAAATACATGCTCATATCCGTGCAACTTTGGCTGCTAAATATGGTAACGAAATTGCAGATGATTGTACAATCCTTTATGGTGGTAGCTGTAATGCAGGAAATGCAAAAGAATTGTTCTCTAAACCGAATGTAGATGGTGGTTTGATCGGTGGCGCATCTTTAGCTGTTGACAAATTCATGCCTATTATCGAAGCTTTTGATAATTAATAATAAAATAAAAGATAGGGTAGTCTTTTGTGGACTACCCTTTATTCTTAAAACTATGAAGCAATTATCTTGTGTCTTTTCTTTTTTGTTAATCAGTGTCTTTTCTTTATCAGGCCAAACAACGCTTGATAGACCTGTAGAGACTATATTTGATACTTGGCAAAAGAAAGAGTTAGGAAAAGGAACGGTTGTGGTTAATCAACCGGAAGCTCTTCGTAATATGGTCGGTAAACGTTTGTTTGGTGAAGGAGTAGAGATAACAGATAGTACTGCTTTTTTGAAAATACAGGGTTTTCGGACACAAGTTTTTTCAGGAAATAATCAACGTAAATCGAAAGATGAAGCTTTTCGGAAAGAAAAAGAGATAAAAGAACTTTTTCCGGATGTACCAGCATATGTAACTTATAATGCTCCTTTTTGGCGTCTTCGTATAGGTGATTTTCGTTCACATGAGGAGGCTTATCATATGCAACGTCTTTTGATGAATGCTTTTCCTAAGTATAGTAAGGAAATGTATATTGTGAAGGAAGAGGTAAATATCCCATTGGAATTAAAATGAAAGAGAAGGTAAAAGAAAGTTCTTTGCAAGCTCGTGAAGAGTTGGCTAACCATTATAAAAGCATAATTGATTTACTTGGTGAAGATGTAAATCGTGAAGGGTTATTAAAGACCCCTTATCGTGTAGCTAAAGCTATGCAATTTTTGACTAAAGGTTATCAAGAGGATCCGGCTGAAGTTCTTCGTAGTGCAATGTTTCAAGAAGAGGATTATAAACAGATGGTGATTGTTAAAGATATTGATTTCTTCTCTTTATGTGAACATCATATGTTGCCTTTCTTTGGTAAAGCACATGTCGCTTATATCCCTAAAAAGTATATTACTGGTTTAAGTAAGATCCCTCGTATTGTTGATATTTTTGCTCGTCGTCTTCAAATTCAAGAACGTTTGACGATGCAAATAAAAGATTGTATTCAGCAAACTTTAGATCCGTTAGGAGTAATGGTTGTTATTGAAGCACAGCATATGTGTATGCAAATGCGTGGTGTTGAAAAACAGAATTCGTTAACGACAACTTCAGACTTTACAGGTTTTTTTCAACAGGCAAAGACGCGTGAAGAGTTTATGAATCTAATCAAAAATAATCGATAAAGATGGTAGCCGGAAGATTTTCTCCGGCTTTTTTGTTTTTAAGATACTAAAATATAGGCTCTGTAGCGAGTTTCTTTAGTTACAGGACAAAGAGAAAGGTATCCCTCTTTTATTTTTCCATTTTCAATTTTGAGAGGATAGTTTCTCTCCATAAAATGATGATGCTCATAAGCTTCACCATCTTTACTTTCATAACAGATATGCATCTCTCCATGAGCTAGAGGTGATAGGAATTTTTCGCTGATACGAAGTGCTACCATCCCCATTGTATAACGCATATTGATTTCAATACAGGGATGTATTGCTAAATCCCCGTTTTGCCTATCCCGATAAACCAACATGTCTACTCCTAAATAACCGATATAGTTGGAACCGTATATCTGTTTTAGTGAATTTTCTACAGCTTCTTTGATTTTTTGAAAAGTGTCCCCAAAGTTTTCAAGAAAATATCTTTCGAGATAATTTTGACTACCTAAAATGTTACCAGAATATGCGCCTCTTTCTCCTGCTCCGAAGACGGATAATCCTTGATAGGTTACATCGCCTTTTCCATTGGAATAAAATTCCATAGCAAAGTCTTGTTGTTTATCTAATGCAGCTTCGATTGTTATACATCCTTGTTTTTTTATAGCTCCTTCTATCCAAATTCGGTCTTTTACTGTTAATGTTTTATCAAAAAGCCAGTGTAATCCTCTACCGGAAGAGGAGAAAGGGGTTTTTAGAATGAAAGGAGCCTCCTGTAAAATTAAGTATTTTTCAATCTCTTTTATCTCTTTGCAGATTTTAGTCGGAGCTGGTAAAGGTATTATGTTAGGTAAAATATGGCGAATGATTTCTAAACATTTGACAGCTGTTTCACGACTTGTTAATTGTTTGTATTCATTTTTCCATGTAGGAATTGAAAGATGGATACTTGTACTCTTTTGGATTTTTTCAAAAAAATGACAACTTTGAGGAGAAAGTCCCCAAGGGGAGGCTTCCAGGGTTGGTGGCATTTTCATTTTATCCCCTATGTCTTTTCGTGAAAGAATGGAAGGAAATGGTTTTAATTCTTGGGGTAACGATGTATAGAAACTAGGAGAGATTTCTTCTGTAAAAAGAAAATCTTCCGGTTCTGCATACCATAGAGGAAGGTATGCTAATTCTCTAGTCATTCTTTGAACGTTAGTTGGAGGAGTGTAGTTTATAGAACCTTGAAATATAGCAGTTTCATGTCCTGGATTAAATAGATGAATTTTAGGGAGCATAGTATTTAACAATAAAAAAGCCGTCTTTATTATAAGGCGGCTTTTTATTTAGTAAATTGTATTAATCAAGATTTTCATCGATAGCTTCTATTTTCTTGATTGTTAAAGCCATCTCGTCTTTTATTTTTTCAATCTTTCGTTCCATTTCTTTGATGAGGCCTCCACCTCCTTTTGAAGAGATACTTAAGAAGCCAATGTTGTTTTCGTATGTCTGAAGTTCATTTTTCATACGTTCATACATTCGCATCAATTTTTCCCGTTCGTTGAAGAGTTTACCTTTTCCTTTTTCCCCATTTCCTAATTCATTGAGGTTGTTTCGGAAAGCTTGCATTTTACGATCGCTTTGATCTACTCTGAATCGCTCAAATTGGTTGTCTATAGCTTCGTGGTATTCTTTATAAATCTTGTCTTTCTCTTTAAATGGTACATGACCGATTGTATTCCATTCCGCCATATATCCTTTCAAGATAGAAATCGCTTCATTATGGTTAGACTCATCTATCGCTTTGATTTTTTCAATTAAAGCAATTTTTGCTGCTAAGTTTGTCTGTTCTACTGTTTTTTGTGAAGACATGTTTTTATTCTTCTGTTCAAAGAAATAATCACATGCAGTAATAAATCGTTTCCAAATTGTATCAGAATGTTTACGGGCAACGGTACCAATTGTTTTCCATTCCTTTTGTAATGCGATCAATGTTTCAGATGTATTTTTCCAATCGGTGCTATCTTTTAATGCTTCAGCTTTTTCACATAAAGCTTTCTTTAAAGCAAGATTCTTCTCCATCTCTTCTTTGATGTTTTTGTAGAATTCGCTTTTACGGATAAAATAAGCATCGCATGCTGCACGGAAACGTTCAAAGATTTTTACGTTTGATTTCTTTGGTGCAAATCCGATTGTTTTCCATTTTTCTTGTAAAGAAATGATCTCTTTATTTTTTTCTTCCCAATCTTTAAAAGATTTTAAAGCGGAAAAATCAATGCTCTCGATCTGCTCACAAATACGAGTTTTTGCTTCTAAATTATCTTGCTCTTTTGATTTTAGAGTTTCAAAATGTTCTTGATGGCGTTTGTTTATAACGGTAGAAGCAACTTTAAAACGAGTCCATAAGTCTTCTCGTAATTCTTTTGCTACCGGACCGATTTCGCGCCATTGTTGGTGTAATTTTTGAAGTTGATGAAATGCGGAAATAACATCAGTCTCAGTTTGTAGTTTTTCAACAGTTTCACAAAGAGCTGTTTTTAGTTCTAGATTTTTCTTGAAATCATAATCACGGAATTGATTATTTATTTTAATTAAATCATAAAACTTCTCACAATAGATTTGATAGTTTTTCCATAATTCACTAACGTGCTCTTGAGGAACGTTCTTGATTTCTTTCCATTTTTGTTGGATTTCTTTGAAATCATTATAAAGCTTGTTGAAATCTTCTTGACTTTCAATTAGGGCTTTTAGTTGGTCTATTAATTGTAATTTTTGAGCATAATTAGCAGCTTTTATTCTTTCTTCTTCAGCAAGAATAGCAGCACGTTTTTCCTTATAGGAAGTTAGTAGCTCTTTTAGTCTATTTTCTGTTTCATCCTCAGGAGCTACAAAATCTGTTTCTTCTCCT
>JAFYOM010000184.1 GCA_017560165.1 Parabacteroides sp. | reverse complement strand
ATTGATGGAACGAGGCAATGTATAAATGGTATTGAAAGCATTTGATGGATTGACCCCTTGAATCGGACGATTGTGAGCATTCATATTGATGTAGTTTACCTTAGCATCCACCTTCCATTGTTCTTTTTTATCTAAAAAAGTCGTTGCACGTAAAGTCACATTGGTTTTATTCAATGTAGCCTTCGGGGTAATCCCTGCATCATCCGAACGATTGATGGAGGTGAAAATAGAGGTACCATCTATATTTTGTTGGAAACTAACCCCTTCATTGAAAGAGGTTCCCATTTTGAAAAAAGAATCGATATTATCATACGTCCGTAATGCGACTTGATTTCCACGCCAATCAGTAACGGTTTGTCCTGTTACTTTAGGTCCCCAACTCAAACGAGACTGATTGTCATAAATTCCAACAGTTCCCTGTCCAAAACTATTCTGCATTTGCGGTTTTAAGAAGATTGATTCGGCAGTCATCCCGTTACTGATTGTAATACCTAACCCTTCGTTCTTCCGTCCGGATTTAGTCGTAATCAAAATCACCCCATTTCCTGCACGTGATCCGTATAAAGCTGCAGCCGAAGCACCTTTCAAGACGGTCATAGATTCAATGTCTTCTGGATTTATATCAGAAAGTCCATTTCCCATATCAGCACCTGTATTCCCCCAGACATCATCAACCCCTCCGGTAAAGTTATCCATTGGAGTTCCATCCACCACAATCAAAGGTTGATTACTACCGGTCAAAGAGCTATTCCCGCGAAGTACAATTTTTGAAGAACCACCTATTCCATTACTTGAACGAACAATTTGTAAACCAGATACCTTTCCTGAAAGTGTATTTGCCAAATTAGGTTCACGAGAGGCTAAAAGATCATCACCTTTTAATTCCTGCATGGCATACCCTAACGCTTTCTTATCCCTTTTCATACCTAAAGCCGTTACCACCACTTCATCTAATTTTTGTGTATCCTCCTCTAAACGTATTGTTAAAGTCGATTGTCCGGTATAAGGAATCTCTTGTGTGATATATCCAATAAAAGAGATCTGGATAATATCTCCTTCTTGAAGATTATCTAACGTAAAACGACCATCCATATCAGTCATCGTTCCTCTGGTCGTCCCTTTTATTAAAACAGAAGCTCCGGCTACAGGCCCTAGAGAATCTTCAACAACTCCTGTTACTCTCGCATCTTGCCTCAAAATGTCAGTATTTTGATTTTCTGCACCCAAAGCCGTATAAATGTTACCAATAGAACAGAACGAGCTTACAAGCAGTATCATGCTGACAGGTTTCATTTTCTTCAACATAACTTGTATTTTTTATTTAATTTACTGAGAACGTTTTGGCTGAACACAACCTCTTTTTAATCTATGTAACACAAAAGGATTAGAGTTGTTTAATTTTAAGAACAAATATTTTACCTTTGAAGCAAAAATAAATCTATAACAAAAATATGAGAAACATCTTTTCTAAAGGATTCTACCTTTTTCTATTGTTACTTACAATAAGTTGTTGGCGACCATTAACGACCCAAGCACAACTATTCGATCCAGCGGCTTACTATGAAATCGTGAGTAGTAACGGATTAGTATTAGATAATCAAGACAGTGAAGTCGAAGGAACAAAAATCTTCCTTAACAACCGAATTCCCGGACGTATATCCCAAGTATGGATCATAAAAAATATGTGGGGTATCACTTATCAACTCATAACCCCTCTATCAGAAAAGAGTATCGATTGTGATAGTTTATTGACAGAAGGACCTGTTATCCAAAAAAACAGTTCCGGTTTAGAACAACAATGTTGGTGGATTAAACCGGCCGGTAATAACACCTTCACCATTACCAATCGTATCAGTAAAATGAACTTAGGGTATCCTGATGCCGGATTACCCGGAGAACCGGTATTTCAACTCAAAGCAGATTCAAGTCTAGAGAATCAAGTTTGGACCTTCCGTAAATCAGACGTAAAAATTGATTTTGAGAAAATATTCGGAGGAAGCAACAACGATTGGGAAAATGAAACAATTTATGCTGTCAATAAAGAACCCGGACATGCAACATATGTTCCTTTCCCTTCTGTTGAAAGTTTAAAAAATTCACCGGATTACCGTAAACCTTGGGAACGTCCAACCTCTTCCCGTTATCAATTGCTGAATGGAAAATGGAAATTCAATTGGGTCAAACAACCTTCAGAAAGACCTATTGATTTTTATAAACCGAATTATGATGTTTCAAATTGGAAAGAGATACCGGTTCCATCTAACTGGGAAATGCATGGATATGGAACTGCTATCTATACAAACGTAACCTATCCACATCGCAACCTGCCTCCTTATATTCGCCCAAGACAAGGATATACAATCGTAGATGAACCTAATCCTGTAGGTTCTTATCGTCGTGACTTCACTATTCCTAACGACTGGAAGGGAAATGAAATTTTTCTTCATTTCGATGGAGTATACAGTGCAATGTATATTTGGGTTAACGGGAAAAAGGTTGGTTACAGTCAAGGAGCCAATAACGATGCTGAGTTTAATATAACCCAATATGTCAAACCGGGTAAAAATGTGTTAGCGGTAGAGGTTTACCGTTGGTGTGACGGAAGTTATCTGGAAGATCAAGATATGTTCCGTTTAAGTGGTATTCACCGTGACGTCTATCTTTTTGCGACTCCAAAAGTACACTTGAGAGACTATTATTTAACCTCTACATTTAATGGGGATCATTATAACCAAGCTGATTTTAATATCCGTACCAATATTACGAATTATGGAAAAACGATGGATGAAGCAGTCGTTGAAGTTTCGTTGTTAGACCAAACAGGCAAACAGGTTGCATTCGTTTCAGAAGCAATACGTAATATTACTAAAAAACAAGAAAAAATCAATCAGATGAGTGTCAAAGTAGATAATCCGAAACTATGGTCTGCTGAAACACCTTACCTCTATACTGTCATCTTAGATCTAAAAGATAAAAACGGAAAAACATTAGAGGCTATGACAACCCAGTTTGGTTTCCGTAAGATTGAGATCAAAAACAAACGTGTATATATCAACAACGAACAGATATTCTTCAAAGGAGCTAACCGTCATGACATCCATCCGCAATTAGGAAAAGCCATTCCGGTTGAATCCATGATTGAAGATATAGTATTGTTTAAACGTAATAATATCAATACGGTTCGTACGGCTCACTATCCAAACGATGCTAAGATGTATGCTTTATACGATTACTATGGTATTTATGTGATGGATGAAGCAGACATTGAATGCCACGGTAACCATACAATTGCCGACAAAGAAAGCTGGGAAGGTGCGTTCGTTGACCGAGGTGTCCGTATGGTTGAACGTGATAAGAACCATCCCTCTGTCATCTTCTGGTCTATGGGTAACGAATCCGGAAGTGGAAAGAACTTTGATGCTATTCGTGATTCTATCAAGAAAATCGATGATCGCCCGATTCATTATGAAAGAAAGAACAGTATCGCAGATATTGAATCAACCATGTATCCAAGTATGGAAGTTACCGAAAAAACAGATAAAATGGATTCGGATAAACCTTATTTTATCTGCGAATATTCACATGCCATGGGTAACTCTATCGGAAACTTACCGGAACGCTGGGACTATATCGAAAACCATTCAAAACGTATGATTGGTGCTTGTATCTGGGACTGGGTCGATCAAGGTATCAACAAATACGGAGAACTACCAGATCGCTATTATTTCGGTGGAAGTTTTGGTGACCAACCAAATGATTATAATTTCTGTTGTAACGGTATCGTGACTCCTGATCGTCAAGAGACTCCCAAATTATTTGAAGTGAAGAAGGTTTATCAATACATCAAATTCAAAGCGATCGATCTTAAAGCCGGTAAAATCGAAATTCAAAACCGATATGACTTCTTCCATTTAGACCTATTCGATTTAGAATGGCGTTTATTAAAGAATGGTTATCCTGTAGAAAACGGTATGATGGATTTAGGTGATGTCCATCCTAAT
>JAFYOM010000183.1 GCA_017560165.1 Parabacteroides sp. | reverse complement strand
TCGCCAGTGGAATTATATTGAACGGATTACCAGTTTTGATGGTATTGATCAGCATTATCAGATGTTCAATAATGTTCGTGCAGACTTTTATGATAAGACTAAATGGGATACCGGTTATCCGGCTGCTACGGGTATCGGTGCCAACTTAGGAGGGGTATTAATTGATGTGGATGCAGCTGTTTTTACTCGTCCGGAATGTTTTGCTACTGCGATAGACAATAAATTACAAGTTGCAGCTCATGCCTATTCGGAACAGGTTTTGGAGGTTGCTCATAAAAAGAAAGCAACTCCGAAATTTGAAAGAGCAAAGAGTATGACTTTTGATGATCGACGTATTGTCTATATATCAGGAACAGCTGCTATTCGTGGCGAAGAAAGTTTGACAGGAGTAGGGCTTGCTCGTCAGTTGCATATCACAATGGAAAATATAGCAGAATTAATTGGTAATGCTAAATTGAAAATGTTGCGGGTTTATTTGAAAGAGGAATCTTTCTATGAGGAGGCTCGTGAATTATTAGAAGGATATAAATTGAATATACCAATCTCTTATATGTGGGCTGATGTATGTCGAGATAATCTTTTAATAGAGATAGAGGGTATAGCGATAGAATAAAACAAATATTATTAACACTATAAAACAATTAAAAATGAAAAAGAATTGGATTAAATCAATTGCGATGGGAGCTTTAATGGTATCTATGGCTTCATGTGGTGGTAACACTGGTGCTAAAGGTGGTGCTTGTAACGGTAACGGTGAATGTGCACACGATTCTGAGTGTACAGAACAATGTGAAGGCAATCATGCTGCATGTGAAGGTAATCATTCTGAATGTGAAGGCAACCATTCTGCATGTGATGGCAGCCATTCAGGTAAAAAAAATAAAGCTAACTGTAAAAATAAAAAAGGTATGAAGTATTCAAAGAAATTTACAAATGCCGATTTCTATAAAGACGGCAAATTCCAACAGGAAGTAGCAATCGAAGCAATGAAAGACATGTTTGCTTTCTATGACATTCCTTTCACTGAATTGATGGCAAAAGATATGTGGGTAACAGACTTTGGTTTAGGTGACTTTGAAAATGTAGGTATGGGTGGTATCTTCTGGGTTAACGACGCAGAACAAGGTTACTTTGCTCATGCAATCTATTTGTTACCAGGTCAGATGATTCCAGAACATGCTCACGTAAAGACAAAATTCCCGGCAAAACATGAATCTTGGATGGTAAATAAAGGTTGGGTGTACAACTTCTCTGAAGTAGGTGAAGCTACTCCGAATGCTCCTGCAATCCCTGCAACTCATGGTGCAATCAAAAGTAAAAACTTCGTTGTTCAGAATGTAGGTGATGTTCTTCGTTTGAAAGAATTAGGTACATTCCACTTCATGATGGCTGGTCCAGAAGGTGCTATTGTAGACGAATGGGCATGCTACCATGATAATGCAGGTTTGCGCTTTACTAACACAAAAGCTGCATTATAAGAATATAAGCCTTATAATCTATAATATATGAATACATTTAGATTATTAATAACAATCATCCTGTCTTTTCCTTTCTTGGTTTCGGCTGCTCCGAAGAAAAGCAAAAAGGAAAAGACATGGATGGATGTCTCCATTGAAGCCAAGTTGAGCTTACGGGAAAACTTAGCGAAAGCGGGTATGCCTGTAATTTCACCTGTTGTGCGCTCTTTTGAGAAAGCGACAGTTATGTCTGCTAATGTAAAAGGGCAGGAACAGTTGGTTTTGATTGTCTCCGGAGGTCCTGATGGAACAAGTGATGACTGGAGTACTTTTGTAAATGCACGTTTGATTAAGGAAGATGGCTCTGTGGTTTGGTTGGATGAGTTGGATCCAGTCTATCAAAGAACAGGTGCTAAAAGAGCTTTCAAGAATGAAACGATGTATGGAGATCCATTGATCGTAGGAGGTAAAAAATATGATCATGGTATTTTCTGTCATGCCAATGCTGTTTTGATTTACAACATTGACAAAAAATTTGTACGTTTCGAAACAGAAGCCGGTTTAGTTGATAAATATAAGAAAGGTACAGTGTCTTTCCGTATCATGAATGTTTATCCGCAACAGTTGGCTGAAGATTTGTTGAAACAATATCCGCAAGAATTAGGAGTATTGGCTTCTGATGCTGATGGTTTGGAATCTTGGTTGACTACTCAAGGCGAAGATTCTGAAAAACAAATGATTGCGACCATTATTTCTGAATTAAAGGATGGCTCATATTATAAAAAAGCATTAGAAAACTTATCAGGAGCTACTGCGGAAGAGCGTTTGCGTAATGCTTTGCAGTTGTATGCTACTGTTCGTACTGTATTGGATATCCAGAAAGATTTGGAATGGATGAATATTGAAGCAATCAAGTTGGCTTTTGCTGATATGAAGAAGCAGAAGGGATATGACGTTGCAAAATATGAACCAATGTTCAATGAGTTGCTTCAGTTAAACCAAAAAGGTTTTGATGGAATCTATTCAGGAAATGAACAAGCTATTAGTGATGCAAAGAAAGCATTAGAAAATAAACGTGCAATCTTGTTAGGTAATACCTTGTTAGATGTTGATAAGGTGGTGGCTGCTCGTTATAAATTAGGAGCAAGAGCACATCATATCATGAGTCCTTCATTGGGAACTCAGTCTAATAACTGGAGTAACCAGTCTTCTGCTCCTCGTGGTGGATTTAATGCAGATATCGTTGAGTTGACAAATTTACGTAGTGATGTACAGGTTCGTTCTGTCTATGCTCCAACAAATGGATCTCCAATTTCAGACTTGAAGTTGCATTGGGATGGAGATCGTGTGATGTTTACTCAAACAGAGGAAAACAAACATTGGAATATATTTGAGGTAAAATTGGATGGAACTGGATTGAAACCGATGGTTGAATGTTCGGAACCGGATCTTGAATTCTATGATGGAACCTATTTGCCTGATGGTCGTGTAATTGCTATCTCTAACGTTGGTTACCAAGGTGTTCCTTGTGTAAGTGGCGCTGACGTTGTTGGTAACATGATGTTGTATAATCCAAAAGATAAAAGTTTGCGTCGTTTGACATTTGACCAGGATGCAAACTGGAATCCGGTAATTACACACAATGGTAAGGTTATGTACACTCGTTGGGAATATACAGATTTGACTCACTATTATACTCGTATCGTTATGACGATGAATCCGGATGGTACAGAGCAGAAAGCTTTATATGGTAGTGGTTCTATGTTCCCGAATAGTACATTTGATATTCAACCTTTACCAGGTCATTCTTCTGCTTTCGTAGGTATTATCTCTGGTCACCATGGTGTAGCTCGTTCTGGTCGTTTGATTTTGTTTGATCCAACAAAGAGTCGTAAAGGTGCTGCTGGTGTGATTCAGGAAATACCTTATCGTAATCGTCCAGTTGTAGAGCTTGTTAAAGATGAATTGGTTGATGGTGTATGGCCTCAGTTTGTTAAACCGACTCCATTAAGCGATAAATATTTCTTGGTATCAGCTAAATTGGCTCCTCATGATTTGTGGGGATTGTATTTAGTGGATGTATATGACAACGTAACTTGTTTGATGAAGGCCGAAGGTGAAGGTTATATCAGCCCGATTATTGTTCGTGAAACAAAAACACCTCCATCAATTCCTGATCGTGTTAAATTGAATGAAAAAGAAGCAACTTTCTTTATTCAAGATATTTATGAAGGTGAAGGTTTGAAAGGTATTCCTCGTGGTACAGTCAAAGCGCTTCGTTTACATGCGTATGAATATGCTTATTTAAAGACTACATCAGATCATAACTGGCATGGTATTCAGTCTGGTTGGGATATCAAACGTATTTTAGGTACTGTACCTGTAGAAGAAGATGGTTCTGTAATCTTTAAAGCTCCGGCTAATACGCCGATTTCTATCCAACCGTTGGATAAGGATGGTGTGGCTATTCAGTGGATGCGTAGTTGGGTGACAGGTCAGCCTGGTGAAGTAGTTTCTTGTATTGGTTGCCATGAAGATCAGAACCAGATCGCTATTCCGAAACGTGTGATTGCATCTCAAAAGGCTCCGGCTTCTTTGACATTGCCTGAAGGTGGTGTTCGTTCATTTACATTTGACTTGGAAGTTCAACCTATTTTGGATCGTGCTTGTATCGCTTGTCACAATGGTGAAGGTAAAGCATTTGATTTGCGTGGTGGAAAGAAAGGTAAAAATGGTTATGGTACCTCTTATTTAAATATTCATCCGTATGTACATCGTCAGGGGGGTGAAGGTGATATGTTGGTATTGTATCCATATGAATATCACCCAAATACTAGTGAATTGATTCGTATGTTGAAGAAAGGTCACTATAATGTGAAATTAACAGACGAAGAATGGAAAAAGTTATATAACTGGATCGATTACAATGCGCCGGATAAAGGTTACTTCAATGCCAATGTTGTAGGAAAAGAGGTGCTTCCTTATCAAGGATTTGATCAAATCAAACGTCGTAAAGAATTGACAGATAAATATGCAAATGGTGCAGGTGTAGATTGGCAGAAAGAAATTGCCGATTATGCTGCATATTTGAAAGGTAAGGGCCCGATTACTCCGGTAAAGCCTGAAAAACTTGCAGAAGTGAAACCTAAAAATGTCAAAGCAAAAGGTTGGCCGTTTGATGCAGCTAAAGTTAAAGAGTTATTGGCTAAAGAAGGTCAGACCCGTAAAGAAGTGGAAATTGCACCGGGTGTAAAAGTAAACTTTGTACGTATTCCTGCAGGTGAATTTGTGATGGGTAGTTATGCCGGTGATCCGGATGCTTATCCTACTGCAAAAGTGAAGATTAACAAAGGATTTTGGATGGCAGAGTTGGAAACAACAAATGAACAGTTCAATGTAATCTTCCCAGAACATGATAGCCGTCATATGGACCAACAGTGGAAAGACCACGTTGTACCAGGTTATCCTGCGAATAAGCCGGAACAACCAGTTATCCGTGTAAGCTATAACGAAGCAATGGAATATTGTAAACAGTTAAGTGCAAAGACTGGCTTGAACATTACGCTTCCAACAGAAGCACAGTGGGAATGGGCTTGTCGTGCGGGTAGCAACGAAGATTTCTGGTATGGTGATAAACATGCTGATTTCGGTAAGAAAGAAAACTTAGCAGATAAGACTACTTTATTGTTTGCTGTTTATGGTGTAGACCCACAACCGATGGATAAGTCTCATCATTGGTATAAGTATTATACTTATCTACCGAAAGAAGAAAGTGTAGATGATGGTAGTTTAGTACAGGTCGGGGGAAAAGTATATGAAGCCAATCCGTTTGGTTTGTATAATATGCACGGTAATGTAGCTGAGTGGACACGTTCTGATTATGTTTCTTATCCTTATAATGAAAAGACAAAAGAAACTTCAGAATACAAAGTAGTTCGTGGTGGTTCATTCTTTGAACGTCCGAAATACTCTACAGCACATACTCGTAAGTTCTATTATCCTTATCAACCTGTATTTAATGTAGGTTTCCGTATGATTATTGAAGATTGATAATTCATAGATTGAGACACTGATGTGGGGGAGTCCCACATCAG
>JAFYOM010000182.1 GCA_017560165.1 Parabacteroides sp. | reverse complement strand
GGATAGATGTTGTTATCAAGACGAAGGATAAATGGTACCGAGCAATGGTTAGTAAGCTGGTACATACGAGTATCTGCCTTCTCATTCACATCAACAACACAACACTCAACAGCCTCGTTAAGAAACTCTAAAAGATACTTCTCCTCACCAATAAGGTTATTGTATGAATAACCAATAGTACGACGATCCAAGAGAGCCTCCTTGATAGCCTCTTCACTACGATCCTTCGCCATAATGAAAGTCATAGTACGGAAGAAGTGAGCTCCTCGTGGGAAGTACAGCGCCGAAGTACGGTGAATATCGGTATTAGAAAAGATTGTAAGCTTCTCATCAACACAACGATCAACCATTTCCGGATAGAGATTTAGGCCATTAACAACTTCAACACCGTTAACCCAACCCTCAGCATAAGCACGAATCTGATCCTTGCTCTTCTCCATAGTCTCACGAAGCCATCCCGGATGGTTATGTATAATGATTCCGCCCTGTTCCTTAACTCGACGGAAGCACTCGAAAAGGTCCTTGTGGCAGATTGCGTTAATATCCTTCAAGAAAAGAGCATTATACTCACCTGTTTCGGTAGGTTCACGCCAAATCTCAGTACCACGAACAACTGTAATAGGGAACCCCTCACGATCAATCATATTAAGAGCCTCCTCATAACCTGCATTGAGATTCGATAACATTGGAGCATCCTGGTTATTCTTATTAGCAATACCTGCGTGAGCATATACAAAAGGCTTACCATCCTTGCTATACGGCTGTAACGCTTTCAATATAAACTTCTCGTAAGTACGTATCTCAAGATGGTCGGTGATTGCAATAACATCCAAACCATCGTACCAAGCTTCACGAATACGTTCACGAGGAGTGACATCTCCATCCGAATAGATTGTGTGAACGTGGAAGTCACCCTTATAAAGGGTATAACCGTTTACTTTTGGCAAGATAATCTCGGTACGCTGTAAAGGAAGATGATAGAGCAAAATAGACGTTTTTGTCTTAATCGGTGTCTGAACCGACTGTGACATAACTGTTGGAGTTACAAAAAAAGCAATAGCGATAACTAAAAGTAATTTACCCAATGTTCTTCTTACATTTACGCGCAGATTATATCTATCTTCAATCTCTGCAAAAGTCAAATAATTGACATCCTTTTTTAATCTTTTAATACTTTCCATATCTCTTTAAATTTAATTATCCTCAATAATAACTATAATTATTCTATATTTTTCCAAAAAAATTGCCAAATCAAGACACACTAATAGATCTGTAATAGGTTCATGCAATTGTTCATATCATCAGCTCCTTTTTTATCATATCTGCGGATGAAGAACACAAAAAGTTCCGGAAGCCTTACACACTAACTTTCCACTACAATATATTTCACATTCACAAAAATGGAGATGTCTTCCTGGTTTGACAACAACACCTTTAGCAATCAACTCCTCTCCCCATGCTGCACGAAGAAAAGAGGTTTTTAGCTCTGCCGTCAATACATCTCGATCTAAAGGCAACATCGTATAAGCAGCAAAACCAGCAATGGTATCAGCCAATGCAGCCAGTACTCCTCCATGAATGACTCCACTATATTGCCGATGTTCATCTTTCAAAGGCATACGAGCTTCAACTCTTCCCTCCTCAACTACTGTAAAATGAATTCCTAAATGATTTACATAAGGATTCATATTTACTCGACCGATCAATCGATCTTTTATCTCTTGATTCATAATTTCAGATTCAACAATTCTCTACCTTCAGAATTCAACACCCTCAAAGTCATTTCTTTTCCCTTCTTCTGTAGGATCATAATAGTTGCTTTATCCATCTCCGGACCTCCACCAATTACAACCGGAAAATTATTTCCCACTGTTGCTTTGGGATGATGAGCAAATTTATGTGTATGTGCATTCAAACAGATATCAAACGGAGCTTTACCTAACAAAGGATTCCAAAGCTCCAAACAAGGATTATAATCCGTATCTATCCCATAAATAGGAATATGGTGAATCAACACACGTTTAGTAGCCTTCTTGAAAGCTTTTGAGGACAATTCTTTCTTTAAGAAATCAACTTGCTCATTACGTAATTCTGAAAAATCATTCAATCCATAATAATTAGGATGTGAATCTGGTTTATCCTCTCCACAGTCCAACATCACTATACGCGTATCTCCCCAATTAAAAGCTGAATAGGTATTATTTCCGACATATTCCAATAAATTACGCAAACCGATTGAATAAGCATGACGAATTTCATGATTTCCTCTCATATAAAATACCGGAATCTGGCTTGCACCAACCACTTCATTCATATCACGCAAGAAATTGGTCGCTTGTTCATGGTTAGCTGGATCATCTATACAGTCCCCATTAAAAACAGCAAAATCTATCGATAAATCTTTCACTTGATCAAAAAGAGCTTTCAATGTAGCTGTACGTTTATGTAAATCATTAAAAACAATAGCTGTAAAATCAGTGTTCTCCTTATCAGGCATTGTAAAAGAGTACAAATCAGATTTAACAACCTCTCCAAATTGTTTTACGTATGCCTTATAAAGTATTATTTCTTGTGAACAGACACGATAATAATAGGTTTGTCCTGGTTCCAAATTTTCCAAACGTACCTTGTGCTGAATATCATTACATAGAGCTTGACCATCTACCAAAACACGTACTTTTTGTAAATTATTAGGATCCGTACCATACTCTACCCAACCATAAGCAGGAACTGTTGTTTGCCACATCACCGTCATTCCATTTCCCCTCGGATTTTGCAAATAGGGTTTCATACGGAATAACTCTTTTGAAGGATGAGCTAAAATAACATCTGCAATAATAGGACGATGATCTGAAGCTAATGGTTCTTCCCACACAAAAGAATGATAGCGAGCAAACAAAGCAGCATCACGATTATATCCGACTATATAATCTATTACTCTATCTGGTTTATCTGCCGGATAAGTTGCAGCATATGGTTTTGTTAACACTACAAAATGATCTTCAATCTGCTTCATAAAAGGAGATTCTGGAACTGCATTAAAATCACCAGCCAAGAAAAAAGGTTTATTTGATGCTTCCGCTACTTTCTTAATTATTTCAAAAGACTTCATTCGACTTTCTTCTCTCAAAGAAAGGTGCGTAGAAGCATACATATATTTTTCAAATTCGACAACAAGCAATACACGAGCCTCCTCTTTTCCTGGAAGGGGATAATAACGATAACCCAACGGTTTCTCCTTACTTAGGACACCAATACCATATTTACCTCCTCCAAAATCAATAGCTGGAGCATAAATATAATGCATCAAAGTCTTCGATGCTAAATCTTTCAATACATCTTTTCCTTCACTTCGTTTTGTTACACTATCAAGTTCTTGTACTGCTACAACATCCGGACATGCTTTATCTATCACATCAACTATACGTTGCAGGTCTGTAACCAAGTCCATACCTTGTCCGTTTCGAATATTATAACTCATCAAACGAAGTGTATTACTTTCACGTACACTTTTTTCCTTTGAATAAACTTTTCCAAAAGGTAACAGCAACATAATTGCCATTATAATACCAAAGACTTTTCTCATTTCGTTTTTGATTTAAGATATTTTCCTACAAAAATAAAAATTCACACTAAGAAACAAAAGTTTCATGCTGATGAAACTTTTGTTTCTTAGTGTGAAACTTCATATCAATACCTATTACACTTAGGATAAAATTGTATCTAATGTTTGAATCAAATCATCAATATCAGAATCTGTCGTATCCCATGAAGTAACAAACCGTGCTTCATTAGCCTCTTCATTCCACATATAGAAGAAATACTTTTCCTGTAATTTCTTCAGAGCTTCCGTTGGTATCGTAAAAAACAATTGATTTGATTCTACTTTTTGTGTAAACTGAATCTGCGGATATTTCCGCATCGCTTCAGCTAAACGGGAAGCCATACTATTAGCTCTTCGTGCATTTTCCAACCACAGATCATTATTCAAATAAGGAATAAACTGACAAGATAGATAACGAAGTTTGGATGCCAACTGAGCCGATTGTTTTCTAAAATATTGAAGATTCTCTGTAATTTCTTCACGGAAAGAAATGACAGCCTCTCCCATCATCATTCCATTTTTAGTACCACCAAAACTCAATATATCTACCCCGGCTTCAATCGTTAACTCTTTCATAGAACAATTTAAATAAGCACATGCATTCGCTAAACGTGCACCATCCATATGTAAATACATATGATGTGCATGTAAAAGGTCTGCTATAGCTTTCACCTCTTCAACAGTATAGATTGTTCCCAACTCCGATACTTGCGAAATATAAACAGCTTTCGGTTGAGAATGATGACAAACTCCAAAATTATGTAAACGAGACTTGATCAACTCTGGAGTTAATTTCCCATCAGAAGTTGGAATCGCGACCAATGCACATCCCGTCATACGTGCCGGAGCACCACATTCATCAACATTTATATGAGCTGTTTCCGCACATAATATGCTATGAAAAGAACGAGTAACAGCTTGTAAGGCAACAGAATTTGCCCCTGTTCCGTTAAAAACAAAAAAAGGTGATGCTTCTTGACCAAAAACAGCCTTTATCTTATTTGTAGCCTCTATAGTCCAAGGATCGTCACCATAACCTACTGCATGATTATCATTTGCCTTAATTATAGCATCCATTACCAAAGGATGCACTCCCGAGTTATTATCACTTGCAAAGCTTCTCATTTTATCTTCTAAAAATTTTGAGCCAAAAATACGAAAAATAAACGGAAGCATATATAAAGTATACTTCCGTTTATTTTCACACTCTCCTTATTTCCAAAAATAAATATCAATGAAAATCTTTTAATATTTTCTGTAATTCTTGACGTGCAAAAAAGATTCTACTTTTAACAGTACCCAAAGGAACCTCTAATTTTTCTGCAATTTCATTATAT